>JAQUUB010000016.1 GCA_028694115.1 Lachnospiraceae bacterium | reverse complement strand
CCGGAACATGGACCTGCCGTTTAGAACCAACACCGGTTGACTTTAATTTACCCTGGACCATATTTCCAAGATACATTTCATTATCCAAAATTCTTTTCACTTTGCTCACGGTCCAGTTTTGCTGGGGGTGATTCTTAAAATTACCATCCACTCTTCCAACTGCCTGTTTCATATAGATAGCCGGAGTTATAATTCCTTCCTCATTCAAAATCTTACTGATTTGATATAAGGAGTTACCGTCTAGCGCCATTTTGAATATTTTTCTAATAACCCTGGCAGCCACATCATCTACCAATATCTTTGATTTATCCGCTGGATCTTTAATATATCCAAAGAGAGCATGTCCACCAACAAACTTCCCTTGCTTTTTTAAAGCAGCCATAGAGGTCTTAACTTTTTCTGATAGATCCTTACTGTAATAATCATAAATAAGCATCTTAAATCGGTCGCTAAGACCACTAATTCCACCTAGCGTTTCTTTACTGTCCTATTCATCATTTACTGCTATAAATCTTACATCCATGAATGGAAATATCTGTTCAATATGACTTCCCAGTTCAATATGGTCACGGGAAAATCTTGAAAAGTCGTTCACAATGACACACTTAATCTGCTCTTCCCGAACTCTTTTTAACATATCCTGCATACCCGGGCGATTTAGATTCGTTCCACTATAACCATCATCGACAAATTGCAAAATAGTATTGCCCTTTAATTCTTCATCTGCACTCACATAATTTAGTAACATTAATAAATCTCGGTTTCTTGATAATCCAACTCACCGATTTTACCTTGATATTTCGCAAGCTTTCTTTCAAAGCCTTTTCTTCTTTGCTTTGCTTTGCTGCTTTTTCTATTACCTGTAAAACTGGTCTTTTATCTTTCAGATAAGCATCCACATGGGCCTGTAGTGTTTTCATTGTGTATCTCTACCTTGTAGGTCTATTTTGGCTTCATAGCACGACTTCGTAAGTCCATTTTTAAACATAAAAAATGCCAGAATAAGAGCTAGTATTTTACTAACATCTTACTCTGGCAATTTGGTATCTCGTGGATATAGGTTGCGATTATAAACTTGCCCTATAACGGATTCAAACATGTTGAATCTCTATGTGGATCTGTGGCTCAGTAGTCACTTTTATTAAGTTGTATCTAGATTTATGCAAGAACATGTATTCTTTCAAGTATAATTTTTCTTCTTACACCTAATTCTATATTTAAATTTATCCAGCACATGCCTGGAAACGTCTCGTATATTCTAACAAACGTTTCATTCTATTGTTGGTAACTGTAAAATACAAATCACACACAGATAATCTTTGCTTTTCATTTAACAACATTTGTTCCATTGGAACATTTATTAAACGGCTAAGTGCATACATATTATTTAATGAAGGAAGCGTTTTTCCGTTGAACCAATCATAAATTGCTTGATTAGATGTAATATGAAGATTTCTTTGTATATCTCTCACCGTTAGATTCTTACATTTACAAAGATAACGTAGCCAAGAACCAGTTCGTTTAGCATCAATCACCGGATACTCAAAATCTACTTTCATGCACATTTCCCTTTCATTAGAAATTTTATTACATTATGATAAAATCTTTCGGACTAGTATACGACTCTACAATCACTGTTATTGACTTTTCTTTTGCGGCATTTTCAACCTTCTTAAAAGATTCGTGTGTTCCATTAGTATAGTAAACTTCATCTAATGGAAGTGCATTTCCCGATAAGGAAATATACTTAATGGATATTAGCTCCGAATAGCCCTTTTTAACTGCATTCCTATAATCTTGTTCAAACTCTCTTAGATTAAGCAGTTTCTCCATAAAATATTCCATTATGATATCATTGGATTCCTGCTCAAATGTCGTGACTGGCAATTTATTTTCTTGTTTTACATACTCTTCAATCGTCATATCATAAATCTTCATATAATCCAAAGCCGGATATTTTTTATAGTGAGCTCTTACTCTTCTAAAAAATAGCTCCTTAACTTCTTTGTCACATTCAAACTCTATCCAATCACAACCGCCATTACCATCTTCTGAAAAGAAACCCATCTTCTTTTTGTCTAAGTAAACGTTGCCTTGTCTCGCGTAACCTTCCGTTCCAAGAAAAGTTTTTATTGCTTTTATCTCAATGCCATTGATATTTGCCATCTTTCCTCCTAAACTTAAAACTAGAGCGCCGTCGCAACGCCGCTCCTACAAAAACAAATGAGTTTTTGATTCTAAGAATAGTTTATATCAATATGGTATCATTGTCATCCAAGTGTTACTTGGATGACAATTTAAGTTTCAAAATATTTAATTATAAAAAATTTTATATTTCTTTGTCGATTTTACTAATTAAAGTAACATCCGCTGGTAGCCATTCCACACTGTAAAGTTGATTCTTTAATAACCATTTTGCCGCCTTGTGTTCACTTAATTCTAAACTTCCTGATTTTACAAAACACCAAAAGCAGTGCATCGTAAGATGAAAATCTGGATAATCATATTCAATTATATCAATTAAATCCCCGACCTCTATTTCTGTATCCAGTTCCTCCTTGATTTCTCTCTTCAATGCTTCCTCTGGTGTTTCTCCTAATTCGATTTTTCCACCAGGAAATTCCCATCCATTTTCAAATTCTCCATATCCCCGTTGTGTTGCAAATATCTTATAATTATCCCGAATAATTGCTGCAACAACATGGATTGTTTTTCTCTCTATCATAATACTTTCCTCTAATCTGTTTTTTTACTCCCTGACTATATAATCATAAATATCATTTCTAACTGGCACATCCAAACGATAAAGTATTTCAAAAGCATCATCCTTCGTGGATTCCATATGAATTGAATTTGGCTGACCCTCCGCAAATATTTCTCCAAGAAAATAAAATTCTTTTGCTTCATTATCATCCTTATTTTTTCGAACAAATAGAAAAATCCGATTTCCTTTATCCTCTTCACCTCGTTTGTAAATATGAGTAACATCACTCGATGTGATTTTCCTTGGATGTTTGGATAATGCAATTAAACTATCTTCTGATACAAATCGATCTTCATATGCAATCGCATCGTCAGTTTTTTCATAATTAATAAAAACAGGAAGCGTTTTTGTATCCACATCATAGAAATAACCACCAATATTTTGAGCATTCATATTTCGCTTCCAATTCAAAAGACGGCATACATCCTCATAGTTGTATTTCTGATATAACTGAAAATTTGTATCCTTATAAGTATCCGCATAATTATCAAAATATCTTGCTATACCAAAATCAATTAACTCCTTTACCATATCAGAAAACACACGATTTCTAAGCATTTTATGAAAAGAATCTGAAATTCGATAGCTACCATTTTCTGATGCTTCTATAAATATACAATTTGCATATTTTTTCTTTTCTTCTTCCTTTGGAAATTCATTTATTAAATTACAAACAACCGAATTTTCAAGAGATTTGGTTACGTCAATTGCATACTCTTGTTTCATTAAAGACTTAAAATATGTCATTATCCTTGTTTCCTGCTGCATCAAATGCCGTAACAATGCGAGCTCATGAATCCTCTTATAGGAAAGCAATTTCCTAGAAAGAAATTCAATTACACTTTCTTCCTCCTTATTTAAACGAAAGCTATATTCCTTTTCATATTTTACAAGAAATGCATAATAAGAACCACATTTATCAAATATCTTAGTAACATCAATTGATCCATACTGTACAAAATCATTAATATCTGGAATTCGTCCTAATTTATATTTTAGATTTTGATAAGATTCTCTCAATAATTTTATATCATTCGTTCTTGCATTATCAATTGATGCATAAATTCTTTTCTTTGATATTTCGTCAAAATGAATCGTAGAACTACCAGAAATAACCCGAGAACCTTCCCTTACATACCTACGAATTGTATCCTTGTTATAGGAACGGTCTCCTGATAGTGCAATCGGAATCATAAAGTTATTCATATAATTTCCAATAAAATCAAGAATTACAACGTATTCTTTATCTTCAAATTTTCGTAATCCTCTTCCTAATTGCTGAATGAATACAACTGGAGACTCTGTTGGTCTAAGCATGATAACTTGGTTGATTTCAGGAATATCAACACCTTCGTTAAATATATCTACTGTAAAAATATAATCAAGCTGATTATTTATATTTTCATCATCAGTTAATCGCTCAATAACCATTCCTCGCCTTTCCTGAGTGTCTTCACCCGTTAATACTTCTGTGCGATACCCGTATTGATTAAAACTAGCTGATAATTCTTTTGCTTCATCCTTCCTGCTGCAAAACACTAAACCCTTCACACGATTTCCACTATATCCATAATATTTTGCTTTTTGAATTACATATTCTACTCTTGCTTTAGAAACTAGCTTCTCAAAATTTCGAACTCCCGCAGTATCATCAAAAACTTCTCCATCAATCTCAATATCTGTAATTCCAAAATAATGGAATGGACATAATAAATCCTCTTCTAAAGCCTGCTGTAAACGAATTTCATAGGCAATCTGATGGTTGAATATCTCATATATATCATAATTGGTTGTATCTGGCGTTGCAGTCATTCCAAGCCAAAACTTTGGTTTAAAATAATTCATAATTTGCTGATAACTATCAGAACCCACATGATGACATTCATCAAGAACAATGACATCGAATTCACTTTCTGCAAACTGTGTATGTATTTCTATTTTTTTCATCATCTGTATCGTCGAAAATAAATATTTAGCGTCCATGTTTTTACTTGTACCAGAAAGAAGTCCATATGTTCTAGTGTTACCAAATACTCTTTTATAACTTTTTATTGATTGTTTTGCAATTTGTTCCCTATGTACTAAAAACAAAACTTTTTTAGGTTGCATTTCCCTGAGTGCGAAAGCAGATGCATATGTTTTTCCAGTTCCCGTGCTTGAAAGGAGCAAAGCCTTATCTACCCCATTTTGTCTCATTTTCATTACATTTTCAATAAAAGCCACCTGCATTTTATTTGGTTTTAGTGTATACCTCTCCAAATCAACAATTTGATCTTGTAGTGCCAGCTTTTGTTGCTTCAAGATAACTTGTTTTTTCAAATACTCGCTTTGATAATCCTCAATAAAATCATCATAATCTAGTGAATTTTCATCTGACCAGAGATTATTAAATTCAAGCAGAATATCTTGTGCAACCTGACCTTCCTCTGTGGACACTATTTTTGTATTCCATTCACGATTTTTTGTTATAGCACTCGCGGTCAAATTAGAGCTTCCAATAATAATACGATAAATCTCTTCTTTTCTAAATATATAGCCTTTCGTATGAAATCCACCACTCTCAGAACTGGTTCGATACATTTTTAGTTTTATATTTTTCAAGGATGCAAGACATTTCAGTGCCTTCGGTTCACTAAATGTTAAATAATCTGTTGTCAGAATTTTACCTGGTATATTGTTTTTTTCCAATTCTTCCAATATCATAAGCAAAGGTTCAATTCCACTTTGTTTTATGAATGCAACACTGATACAAAACTCATCACAGTTTTGCAACTCCTGTTCAATCGATGCTACTACTTTCTTTCCTTTTTTATGATCATTAGATATAAATTCTGGTCTATATGCAAGATTAGAATTGTAACCATTATTTATAAATGCCGTCTGGAATCCATCTTGCAACTCACTAATTTTATCCACAATGTAACCCCCGCCTCTTATTGTAAGTTTTTCAACTATCTCCATTGTATCATTTCTTTGACAATTTAATAGGAATATTTTTTACAAATCTCACCAAAAATCTTTTTTATTATTACAATAAATTATAATTATTATATACCATACAATTGAATATCTCAAATTGTGGTCTATCATTCCATCCCCACTCAATCTCCATTTTCTTCCCCTCTCTTATTACCCACACAAAAAACAGGACCAAATGCACCCAGCCCGATTCCGAATCAATCCGTTCTCGGCTTTGTCATTTAGTCCTATCCTTTAATTTTCTTATAATTATATAACCTATTGTCTCCCCGCTACTTTAATCCCGTTTGTTAATGAGATAAACTGCTTCTTCTTCATCTTTCTTGCGTACAAAAATTCGATGTTCATATTTTGTTTCGTTAAAGAGCTTATAGGTTCTTACGCAAACATCATACTCAATATCATTCTGGGCTAATACTCGTCGGATGCGATCCTGCAATTCTAGATCAAAGGTAACCACGAGCTCTACACGGTTAAAAAAAGTTATCATAACTCTTCTCCAATCAAATTCTGAATTAATTCACCTATTTATTCCTGTGGAAGATCTATTTCAAGAGGGGTATCTAATTCATCCGACACATACTTCCCATTCTTTTTTCTCTGCCTGACACACTCTGTGAGTAGATATTCGATTTGTCCGTTTACGGACCGGAAATCATCTTCTGCCCAGCTTGATAATGCCTGATATAAATTTGCCGATAACCTTAGCGGAATCTGTTTCTTTTCTTTTTCACTCAAATCATCACCATCACTTCATTAATATAAACTACCGGAATTCACAATCGGTTGTGCATCTTTGTTACCACAGAGAACTACAAGCAGATTCGATACCATGGCTGCTTTTCGCTCTTCATCTAGTTTTACAACACCCGTCTCATTTAATCTGTTCAGTGCCATTTCTACCATACCCACAGCGCCGTCTACAATCATCATTCGTGCGTCAACAATGGCAGATGCCTGTTGTCTCTGAAGCATCACAGCTGCGATTTCAGGTGCATAGGCAAGATAGGTGATTCTAGCTTCAATAATCTCAAGTCCTGCTTCTTTCACTTTTGACTGAATCTCTTCTTTAATTTTAAGTGCAACAATTTCACTTGACCCTCTGAGGCTTCCATCATCTGCGAGTCCATCACCGGTTGTGTCTACATTAGGTGCTACGTCATATGGATAGCTACGGACAATATTTCTTAGTGCAGTATCACACTGTAGAGAAAGATATTCTTTAAAATTATCAACCTGAAAGACTGCTTTGGCAGTATCTACCACTCTCCATGTTACAGCAATCCCAATTTCAATCGGGTTTCCAAGACAATCATTGATCTTTTGTTTATTATTGTTTAATGTCATGATTTTCAAGGAAATCTTTTTGTCAACGGTTTCTAATGCTGCTGTACTGGAAAGTGTTGCAAGATTAATCGTAGAGTTTCCTGTATGTTCTACATCTCCGCTTTGCTTTAACCTTGTTTTTGCTGCTGGATTGACACTGGTGCTGAAGGGATTGACAAAATAAAAACCATCTTCCTTTAAAGTTCCCACATATGTTCCAAACAGTGTAATTACAAGTGCCTCCTGTGGCTTTAAAACACGTAGTCCCAACAGTGGAAACCATCCTAAACTAAGCCAGACAATACTGACTACCAGTAAAACAATATTTGATTTCGATGCACCAAGAATGCATAATGCAATTGCTGCGAGATACGCAAGCATTGTCAGTATCAAAGCTAACATTCCATTTTTATTTTTTGTTAATATCTTCTCTTCCATTTTACACCCTTTCCGCATGATTTAGCATGCCCTCAAATCAATAGTTGAATATGTTTTTATTCAACCTTTTTAACATGCCGCTTCGGCATGCCGACTACGTCGTGCCTTTCGGCACAAATAATTAATGAAATCAAGAACTTTATCTTGATTTTTAGTTACAAGTTGCTACAATCTTCTTAGAGACAGTAATATACTACGGAGCACGAAATGGGGAGTGGCGAAAGCATATCTTATCCCGTAACCTTATATGTGCCGCTATCCTTTATTAGCACAAATAATTGGGACTTAGAGCCCGGACACTTATCATTATCACTTATGTGGCTTTGCCACTTAGATAAGTTATCGCTTGGATAGCAGTCAATGTTACTGTTTCTTTTTATGCTCTTATTTCTCTAAGAAAGAAGGTTTGTTTATGGATCTTGTTTACCCAATCTGCTGTGGACTTGATGTTCACAAAAAAACCGTTATCGCTTCTATTGCCGTTACGGATCCTGTAACCTTTGAAGCAAAGTATACTGTTAAATCTTTTTCTACCATGAACTCTGACATCGTTAACTTACATAACTGGCTCAAGTCCAATCACTGTAGTGATGTCTGTATGGAGTCTACCGGTAAATACTGGATTCCTATTTTCAATATTTTAGAAAAAGATATGCACGTTGTGCTTACCCATCCTAAATATGTGAAAGCTATTAAAGGTAAGAAAACAGACAAGCGTGATGCGAAATGGATCTCCAATCTTTTTCGTTTTGATATCGTTCGTTCTTCCTTTATTCCTCCAGAAGATATCCGGGCTCTTCGTGAACTATCACGATATCGAATCAAACTTGCCTATATGAAAAGTGCCGAAAAGAACCGCTATCAAAACAGTATGACCATTTCACGTATTCGTCTTGACTGTGTCCTTACTGACCCTTTTGGCAAAACAGCTACCAAACTCATGAATTATCTTCTAACAGAAGGCAACTTTGAAGAAAACAAATGTCTTAATCTGCTCCATTGTCAAGGTCGGCTAAAAGCTTCGCCTGAAGAAATCCTTAATTCCATTCGTGGATATCATCTTTTCCCAGAACAACGTTTTAAAATGAACCATGCTAAAGAACATATGGATTACTTAAATCAATCTATTTCCGAAATAGAAAAAGAACTTTTTATCCGAACCCGTTCTTATGATTCTATTATCAAACACATTTCTACAATGGCTGGACTTAAAGAGCTATCTTCTGTCCTCATCATCTCTGAAATTGGTGTTGATATGTCAGTTTTTGATGACGAAAAACATCTAGCCTCATGGGCTGGTTTAACTCCTGCCAACAACGAAAGTGCCAATAAGAAGAAATCTACACGTTGCTCGAAAGCCGGACAATATTTAAAGCCTTTATTAATTCAATGTGCATTAGCTGCATTAAAAAGTAAGAAGGATCCTTACTATGCAATCAAATATCAGCGCATTAAAAAACGTCGTGGTCATAAAAAAGCAATTATTGCAATCGCAAGAATGATGTTAATTGCAATCTACCACATTATCAAAGATAATGCTGAGTTCAAACCTGTTGATTATGACGAAATAGTACATCCAAAACCTAAGAACAATGTTCCTCAAATGACTGTTGAAAATGTCCTTCAGTTCCTCCAAGAGCAGGGAGCAGATGCACAGGCACTACAATTGCTACAAAAGCAATATTGTATCACTTGATATTTTCAATAATGCCTTCTGTAGAAGGTGGGATTTTTCGCACCTTTAATAACTTTGCGCAAAATTCATTCTTTGATTTCACACTTTCTCCATTCTGCATAAGTAGCATGCCTGCTTTTATTTTTTATCTATTTGATATCATTATGATATCACTTCGATTATTATTCGTCAACCATTATTTGGAGAAAACGTAGAGTGAATTTCAACTTTTCATAAAGGCATTTAACACATTATTCCCGGCAGCGGTTTTCTTAAGGCTGGTCAATTCCCGCTTTAAGTAATCCTCCAGTTTTTTCACTTCCTCCTCGGAAAATCCTTTATTGGATATGATTTTACAATCCGGAATCTTACCTTCCGCTGTTCTGCTCCCGTCTGTGAAAGAAACAAATGCATATTGTTTTCCATCCTTCTGACAGACCGGCGACACAGACATATCAAATTCATCTCTCATCCTTACACCTCACTCCCTCTTTTACAAAAGAGACAAAAACGTTCACATCAATCAATATAATAAACCCAGTTTTCCTTACGGGCAGATGCCTGTGGATATTCGCCATCTACATAGCCAAGGATACAGTGTCCAATACCTTCATATTCGCCTGTTATTCCAAGTGATTTCAAAATTTCTTTTCCTTCTTCCGTTTCGAATTCCTGTTTTGCGCGATGAATCCAGCAGCTTCCGATCCCAAGCACATGAGCAGCCAGCATCAGATTTCCCATTACCAGGCTGCCATCGTACACTCTGTTTGCAATGGTCTTATCTGCCAGAACGATTAGGACAACCGGCGCACCATAAAACGGATCACCGTCTGACTCCATAACTTCTGCGTTCATACGGGATAACTTATCTCTCATCTCTTTATTCGTAACAGCAATAATAATCGGCGACTGCTTGTTCATAGCAGTTGCCGCGTATGTTCCTGCTGTCACGATTTTATCAATGATATCCCTGGGTATCATGTCCGTTTTGTATTTTCTGATGCTTCTTCTTGTCTGCATTCTTTTTAATAAATCACTCATATGATTCTCCTTTGCTTCTATTTCTATATTGTTGTGTGTTCCAATATTTCAAAGCATTTCTGCATTGCATATTTTATTTCCTATCGCTTTTCTTACTATAATTCTTATAATAAAGATATTTTAATATGAATCTTTATAAAAGTATATCTTTTCCAAATAATGCAGCAGATAGTTCAAATGGTTCCCCATGTCCAGGAAATATCTTAATGACATGATTCGTTAATATTTCTCTAGCACTTTCTTTCATTTCACTAAAATTCTGGGCATTGATTGCTAATGATGGTTTTTTAAGATTTGCAAACAGGTCACCAGCGATTAAATTTCCTTCGTTATCTAAAATACAGATGGAACCCTTCGAATGTCCTGGACAATGAAAAACAGTGCCTTCAAAACCAAATTCTAATAAGGACTGTCCATTTTCTAATAATCGATCTGGTTGAAATATTTCAAACTCGCTATATACTTTATTCATTAATAATTCAATTTTTGAATCCATCATTCTAAACACAAGCTTCAAAAGTAAGGATTGATAATTGGAATTAATTTTGTAACAGCTAGTATCTGATTTTTTTACCATAAATGCATCCTCTAAGTGCATAGAAATTTTGGAATGATATTTATCCCTTAAATATTTTGCATTACAAGTATGATCATTATCTCCATGTGTTAATAGAATCATCTCCAAATTGGAATCATTCACTCCATTCTTTTCAAGCTGATTTACCAAATCGTTTCTTCGATCCGTATATTGCCGATCCATAAACATATGACCACCCGTGTCCACCAAAATGAATCTTTGATTATTCTTTAGCAAATAGCAATTTACTCCCCCTAAATCAATTCTTATAATTTCTTGCATTACTGAATCTCCCCCTTCATTGGTACTATTAATTTTTCTAAATTATTTCCTTGTTTCACTGTTTCGCACCACATAATAATACTCTGGATTTTACATATTCCAAAATACAAGGTGGATATTTTAAAGTAATAGGATTCTTTATTTTCCAATGCTTCATATTTTTTCTTTTTCTCAATAAGACTTATTTGATAGTCCAGTAATCTTTCTTCATACTCCTTTATTTTTTTATAAGCAAGGTCACGTGGTAATAAGTCAAAGAAAAATACTTTTGCCATAAATGACTCCATAGAATTGCCACAATCAGTATCCTCATTAAGCCAGTTCATAAATACTTCTTTCCCACATTCTGTAATGCGATACTTTCGTTTCATTCTCTTTCCTTGTACTTCATCCGTGCAAATTACATATCCTTTTTCTGATAATTTTCCAAGGAGAGGATAGATACTTCCGTAACTCGCTCGGTAAAACATTCCGATCCCTTCTTCCATCCATTTTCTAATATCATATCCTGTTAAAGAATTTGTATATAACGTACCTAAAATAATAAATTCTAACATTGAACCCCTTCCTTTATATATATCGTTACGATATATATTACTTATATGAATTTAGATTGTCAATATAAAGTATATAAAAAGCCCAACGAAAGCCTTCTATTACAAAAGGCCCGTTGGGCTTATGATTCCATATTCTTTATTCTTTCTGTATTTATACTAATGCATTTTCACCATGCTCATCGGTACGAATACGAATTGCATCCATGATTTCACACATAAATATTTTTCCATCTCCCTGGCTTCCGCTAAAGGCTGCTTCCTTGATGACATCAGCTGTTTTATCCGCCCATTCCTTATTAGGAACAACCACTTCGAATTTTATCTTTGGCAACATATTCACATCGACCTCTGACCCGCTTACAATATCCACATATCCCTTTTGAAGACCACATCCCATAACCTGAGATACTGTAATACCGTATACATCAATTTGGTTTAATGCAGCCTTTACGTCTTCGTAATTCTCTTCTCTTACAATTGCTTCAACTTTAATCATGTTTTACATCCTTTCCATCCATTTGACGATTGACTAATCGAGACCGTTGAAGGCTGGATATGCATTTTCTCCATGCTGTGAAATATCCAGACCAATTTTTTCATCTTCTTCTGAAACTCGAAGTGGAACAAACACTGTCACTAGTTTTGCACAAATCATGGTTCCAACAATTGCAATTGCAATTGTGATTACAATACAAATTGCCTGTGCAGCTAATAAGTGATAATCACCAAAAACAAGTCCATCCCATCTTGCAACACTATTCATTGATTTTTGTGTAAACAACCCAGTAGCCAGTCCACCCCAGATTCCGCCCACGCCGTGACAGCCAAAAGCATCCAGCGCGTCATCATATCCAAAACGATTCTTAATCACCGACATAGCAAAATAACTAATAGGGCTAACGCAAGTACCAATAATCATTGCCGCCCATAAAGGAACAAAACCAGATCCTGGTGTAATAGCTACCAGACCAAGTACCGCTCCGGTTGCCGCACCCACAAGTGTTGGCTTTCCCTGCTTTACGAGGTCAATGACTACCCAGGAAAGCATAGCAAATGCTGCAGAAGTATTCGTATTCATAAAAGCCTGAACCGCAAGTCCATTTGCTGCTAATGCGCTACCGCCATTGAATCCAAACCACCCAAACCAAAGAATGGCTGCTCCGAGAATAACAAATGGAATATTATGAATTCGATAGGACACCCTCTGATATCCATGTCTGGTACCAATCATAATTGACAAAACCAAGCCACTGATACCACTACTGATATGAACAACATTTCCACCAGCAAAGTCTACACTTCCTAAGATGGGTCCTAAAAATCCACCTTCTCCCCAAACCATATGAGCCAGAGGATAGTAAACAATCAAAGACCATAAGGGAACAAAAATCAACAATGCTTTGAAATTCATTCTTCCTGCAACCGAACCAGTAATCAGTGCTGGAGTAATAATTGCAAACATCATCTGGAACATTGCAAATAGAAGATGTGGAATGCTTGCTGCATAAGGTCCTGGTTCAATTCCAACGCCATTCATGCCAAACCACTTCAAGTCACCGACGATTCCACCTATATTACCGCTAAAGCTGAGGCTATAACCAAACAATACCCACATTACAGATGCCAAACCCATTATGAAAAATGAGGACATAATGGTATTAAGAACATTTTTTCTTCTTTCCAGCCCGCCATAAAAGAAAGCCAATCCTGGAGTCATAAAAAGTACCATTGCTGATGCAATGAGCATAAACGCAATATCCCCTGAGTTAATACTTGTATTCATATACTTACTTCTCCTTTGAAATGAAACAAGACACTAAAAATAAAAAAGATGTCAATGAATGCTTTCGCATTCATTGACATCTTTGTCTTATTTGTTATACTTTTTTATTATTTTTCGACGGGAAAATTATATCTGATTATTTTAGAAATTGCAAGAGTTTTTTGAAGCGGGGACGGTTCTCAGTTATGAATTTTCTTCCTTTTCATGTACTTTACAATCTGCTCCGCACCACCCAGGCTCTGTAGTTCGACTCCTATTCTCCTCGCATTTTCCCTATATGACTGATTCTTTTCAATTTCACTGACACATTCTACTATTCTTTTCGCCGTAAACTCTCTTTGTTCCAGCAGAATTCCTGCACCAATTTTACACATACTCTCTGCATTATATTTTCGTTCAAACATCTCCCCAGAACAGATAATTTGCGGAGTGCCTGCCATTAATGCAGTCATACAGCTATTCTGGCCTCCATGATGAATGTACACAAATGCTTCTTCCATCATTCCTTCGAAATCAAACCATGGTCCAATATGCAGATTATTTTGCTCCATAGGGATGCTTCCTGGCATTGCAATATAGAATTCTTTTTCAATGTGTTTTGTACATTCTGTCATTACCTTCTGAAGCTTTGACGATGAGATACATTCATTCCCCATATATGCCAGAATTTTATTTCTATTCTCCGATGAATTTATAATTTTCTTCTTTCTAAATGGCCCTGTATAAATAAGATGATCCTTTTGTATTGGTTCTAGTTGTTTGTGACTTGGGACAATCAACTGATCCGCCCAATCAAATAATTGTAAGACACTCTCTACTTGTTGTAAATTATTTTGCAGTAAAAAAGCATTGACGTCCTTCGCATATTTTTTATTATGTGCATATTCATGTTGAACAGGATAACTGTAATCTGCCAGGCAAGGTACTCCCTCCATTTTCGCAGCTACAATTGCTGCGATATTGAATTCCGAATACACATAATCCGGTTGGTATTCTCGGACTGCATTTCTAATTATGTTGACTTGTTCCGTAAAGTATCGCTTTGAGATTGCTCCTGTCAAAAATAATACTTCATCAAAGCTCCTAATTGTTTTATGAGCTGCAATCCCTGATTTTGAAGCAAATCGAAGCATATTCTTTCCGATCCATTTAGGTAATCCTAGAGGACTTGGTACTGGTAATTCAAAATTTTTTACATGAAAAGGATTCTTATAATTCATATCCCGTCCAGCACATAATGCGACCTCGATATTGTTTTTTAACAGCGTTTCCGTAATTGCATTTACGCGTTGAAACGATCCTGCTGTATCAGCCATAGCGCTGAGAGGCACCATTAATATCTTCATAGCTCCCTCCTAATCTCTTGAATACGATAGGAAACGCTACCTTCAACAGAACGCCTCTTCATAAATTTCATTGCGATTGATTTTGAATAGTTCTCTGCATCTTCAATTGTTGCCCATCGATATACACCCATACAAGTATTTGTCTTTTTATCTAGCAACCAATACTTTGATAGAAAGCCTTTAAAATGAAACAATGCCCTCATTGGGATTTTTGAAAATCGAATATTTTTATTACCATCCATATGTTTCAATTGAAATCGAACGATAAAGAGCGCCTTTGCTGATTCTGCATTTTCTTTATAAGCATATCTAAAAACTTTAAATTCTTCTGGAATATTATATTCCACTTCAAGATTTTTTCCAACCTTAGATTTATCAAAATATATTTTCATCTTTATACCCATCTGATGCTTAAGCATGCACTCAAATCATTAGTTAAATATACTTTTTATTTAACCTTTACCCACCAGACCTTTCTACTCTTTTATTACAGTTAAACATTTTCACATAATAAAGAAAACCAACAAATCTTGTCTTTTGTTGGTTCATTCGCTATAATTATTGAAATTGGAGGCATTATGTTAAAAAATAATACTGATTTTACGCATTCCGTTGCGAAACAAAATATTGTAAATACTTTTTGGCATCTTTATAAGTCAAAGGGATTATCCAATGTAACCGTTACAAATATTTGTAAAATTACAGGATACAATCGCTCAACTTTCTATGCGAATTTTGAGGATATTCATGATGTATTACATACATTAGAATGCTCTCTCATTTCACCTGTTGAATTTCAAACACTCATATTAAATAATTTGATTTCTTCCACTCCAGATGAAGTAATTATTTCTAGTATTATTACACTATTCGAACGCAACGATGATTATTTTCCAACTCTCCTTGGACCAAATGGTGATCCCGGATTTCGTCGTAAAATATTGAATTTTCTTCTGCCTACTGTAACAAAAACACTGGCTTCAACAAATAAGAATGGGGCTCTTCTTCCCTATATTTTAGAATATCAGAATGCAGCTGTTTTTTCTGTTATTTCTCTTTGGTATGAAAATGGTAAAACCATTGACCGTAAAGATTTAATTGCATTATTAATTTCGCTTACGGCAAATGGGGTTAAGCAAGAACTGCTTTCTACTAAGTGACGCTCATTACCCACAATTCATCACCCACAATCCATCTTGATTACACCCCACATAGAATTTTCCACCATGTAATTTAGGCATACGCAATTCCCCACTCTGTTCTGGATATAATTTTACAAAAAGTATTTTATCACAGGTTACATAAGCAATGAAATTAAGATAATGTGTCTTTTTCATCTCATGAGGGAATGTAATATAATACTCATCCTCAATCGTTTCTAGCTTCAACTGATGTTCTTGATCACAGGGCTTTGCAACAAGCGCCTCGAGTTTTCGCCCACAACAGGATATTTCTGCATCATTTGTTGCAGTCATAATATTGCCGCAGGTCTTACAAACATAAAACTTTACTTTCTTCATATTTCCTCCGTCGGTCTGGTTTTCTTCTAAATCTCCTGCCAGAATTTTTTCAATGTTTACATTTAGTGCATTGGATAATTCGTGAAGCAGAGATACATCTGGACACCCCTGGCCTCTCTCCCATTTTGATATTGTTTTATCACTGATATTCATTGCATCCGCAAGTTGTTTCTGCGTAACACCCTTTTCTTTTCTTAATGAGAATATCAATCTTCCAACTTTTTCATAATCCATGGAATTCACCTCCAACTAAATCATAACTGCCGACGGTTATTATTACAATCAACGCTCCGTAGAGTTTTCTAGAATCCTTTTATAATCTTCATAGTTTTTCTCTAGAAGCTTTGGGGTATTTAACTCATAGGGACATTTTGAACTACATTTCCCACAGTGTAAGCATGTTTCGATTTTTTTCATTTCTTCTTGCATGATTTCACCAAGCCAATAATCTGATGGAGCTCTTCTTAGCATTAATGAAATTCTCGCACATTGATTAATCATTATGCCCGAAGGACATGGCATACAATATCCGCATCCCCTACAGAATTCACCCTGTAATTCTTTCTTTTCCTTCTCTATAAATTCTTTTATTTCTGCTGAATAAACGACTGGATTTTGCATATAGCTGAGCCATTCATCAAGCTCTGTCTCTTTTTGAATTCCCCAAATTGGTACAACATTATCATACTGAGACATAAAAGAAAATGCTGCTTTCGAGTTATTAATCAAACCTCCAGCAAGGCCCTTCATGGCGATAAATCCCATATTCATTTCTTTGCATAAATTAACAAGTGCAATCTCACGCTCTGTTGAAAGATAGCTAAAGGGATATTGCATGGTTTCATATAATCCGGATTTTACGCTTTCCTCGGCAACACCAATTTTATGACAGGTAATACCAATATGGCTTATTTTACCCTGTGATTTTGCCTCTAACATGCATTCATACATACCCGTTCCATCACCAGGTTTATAACATTGATTGGCACAATGGAATTGATATATGTCTATGTATTCTGTCTTTAATAGGCGAAGAGACTCTTCTAAGTCAGTCCAAAATTTTTCAGGAGTATTCGCCATTGTTTTTGAAGTAATCACAATTTTATCTCTTATTCCAAGAGGTTCAAAAGCATATCCTATTTTTTCTTCACTATCTGAATAAGCTCTCGCCGTATCAAAGAATGTCATTCCACCTTCATATGCTTTTCGTAGTAAATGAATGGATGTTTCCATATCGTCTCTTTGTATTGGCAATGCGCCAAAACCATTCTGAACTGTTTGAATTCCTGTTTTACCTAACATAATTTGTTTCATAATTGATTCACCTCTTCTTCTTTTTTGCTAAGCCTTGATCGCCCATCTCATTTTTGTAGAGCGTGCACGGCTATTCCGATTGCACTCTTCTGCCGATGGACGAATCACATCCCCGGCGATATCACTGTAAACACCTTCTTTTAATAATTGCTTAAAGGATTTCTTCACAAGACGATCTTCTCCGGAGTGAAACGTGAGAATTGCAACCCTGCCCCCACTCGAAAGAACATCTGGCAATTTTTCCAGAAACTGATATAGAACTTCAAACTCATGATTCACGTCAATTCTTAATGCCTGAAAGGTTCTCTGACATGTCTTTTTTATGGTCTCTTTTTGTTCGTCTTTCGGAAGAAAAGCTAAGGTATCACTAATGATTTGTCGTAGTTTTGATGTGGTATCAATTGCATTTCCTCTCTTTATTTCAGAAACAATTGCATTAGCAATTATTTCTGCATATGGTTCATCTGAATTTTCTTCTAACATCCCTCGCAACTCTTCCTGTGAAATACTACTTAAACGTTCTGCAGCCGAAATCCCCTTCTCTGGGTTTAATCGTAAATCAAGTGGTCCCTCTGTTTTATACGAAAATCCTCTATCTGGATTATCAATCTGCATCGAGGAAACTCCTAAATCAGCCAGCACAAAATCAAAGGGGCCTACTTCTTTTGCTACCTCATCAATGTTGGCGAAATTAATCTGTTTCACCGTCATGATTTCTTCCCAAAAACCCAAATCTTCTAATCTTTTTTTTGTCTTTTCTATTTCAATAGGGTCTACATCCAGACCGTAAATATGGCCTTGTCCATCAAGGCACTTTAACATTTCCAAGGTATGTCCACCATACCCTAATGTTGCATCTAGTCCCTTTTGTCCAGGTTTTATTTGTAAAAACTCTATAATTTCTTTTACACAGATGGAAATATGCATTCCTGCAGGCGTACTTCCTTTTTGAATGACCTTAACAATGGTATCCGCATATTTTTCTGGCTGATGTTCTTTGTATTTTTCCTGATATGTTTTGGGATGTGTTCCCTGATAACGAACACGTCTTTTATGTCTGTTTTCTTGTTGTTCCATAATCATACCTATCCTAACATTTTTATCTTTTCATATTACCATACGCAATCTATTTATTCTATTTCTTTTTCTTGCTTTAGAATAAGAAAAACCCCCAAGTGCCAGTCTAGCCAACAAACCACTTGGAGGTGCATCAAAATGCATAATCATTATATCCATATATTCCTATTTCAAAACCTTACTTAAGAAATCAATCGTTCTTGGATTCTTGGGATTCGACAATACTTCCTCAGGAGTTCCCTGCTCCGCAATGACACCTTCATCCATAAATAGTACACGATCACTGACTTCTCTTGCAAAACCCATTTCATGAGTTACGATTACGATTGTCATACCAGAAATGGCTAATTCCTTAATTACATCGAGTACTTCATTGACCATTTCAGGATCCAGTGCACTGGTAGGTTCATCAAACAACATAACATCTGGTTCCATGGCAAGTGCTCTGATAATGGCAAGTCTTTGCTTTTGACCACCGGAAAGTTTTTTGGGATATTCGTTCATTTTGTCAAGCAGTCCTACACGTTCTAGCAGTTCTTTTGCCTTTTCCTCTGCTTTATCTTTTGTCATTTTTTTGTTTAGAATTGGTGCCAATGTCACATTTTCTAATACTGTAATATGAGGAAATACATTAAATGTCTGAAAAACCATCCCGATTTTCTGTCTGTGAAGTGTAATATCAACTGATTTCCCTGTAATATCGTCCCCTTCGAATAAGACTCTGCCGGATGTTGGCTGTTCTAACAGATTCATGCAGCGAAGGAAGGTACTCTTACCGCAACCGGATGGTCCAATAATAGACACTACCTCTCCCTCATGTATTTCTTCTGTGATTCCCTTTAGGACTTCTAAATCCTTAAAATCTTTTTTTAAATTCTCTACTCTAATTAATACATCAGTCACTTTCTTTTAACCTCCTCTCAAAAATTTGTAATAATTTTGATAGTACAAGCGTTAAAAATAAGTAAATGATACCTACAATCAGTAATGGTTCAATTGCCTTAAATGTTAATGACTGGATGGTCTTATACTGAGTCATTAACTCTCCACAGAAAAATACGGAGGCAAGAGACGTTTCCTTGATCATAACAATAAATTCATTACCAAGTGCTGGCAGGATGTTTTTTATCGCCTGCGGGAAGATAATTTTACGCATGATATTATTTTCACTAATACCAAGACTTAATGCTGCTTCCTTTTGTCCTTTATCAACCGCCTGGATTCCAGCTCTGATACATTCTGCTACATAGGCACTACTATTAATTACAAGTGCTACAATAATACATTGTAAATCTGTTACCGGTAATATTTTAGGAAGTAGGATCCAAAACAAATACAATTGTAAAAGCATTGGGGTACCCCTTAATACTTCAATATAAATACTTGTCAGGACATTTAAAAATTTTTTTCTGGATAATTTTCCGATTGCGATAAAGGAACCAATTATAGTACCAAACACAATGGAAATCAATGCCATCCAGAGGGTATTGCCTAAACCAATCGCAAACATATAACCGTATTTTGTTAATATTTTAATAATTGTCTCTAACACGTATTTCTCCTTTTAAACTTATTCTAATCCGAGACCTGCTGCAAGTTTTTTTGCTTCATCCCACCATGTAGCATACATTTCTGTTTCTTTTGATTTTGCAACAATCTTATTAATTTCTTCAATTAATTCTGTTTCTCCCTTAGGAGCTGCAATTACAACACCTGCTCCATCTGAACTAAATAAAGGCTCACACATTCCAATTCCTTCATTTGACTGACAGAATAATGCTCCATTGTCATATGACACTGCCGCTGCATCTGCTTTACCCTCTTGAACTGCAAGAACTGCTTTTGCAACATCATCAAATGGCATAGGTGTAATATCTTTTAATTGTGAATTCGCATAAGTGTCCTGTAAAGAACCACTCTGATATGCGATTTTTAATCCGTCAAAATCGGATAACGCTTTATATTTTGAAACATTTTCTTCTTTTACTAAAAGTCCATGAATATCAACATCCTCTGTAAAATATGCTTCTGATAATTCCATTGACTCTGCACGTTCCGCTGTATATCCAAGACCTGAAATTGCGAGGTCATATTTTCCGTCTGAAATACCAGTTAAAACCGCTGAGAATTCAAGAGGAACGATTTCAAGCTCCACTCCCATTTCCTCTGCTATGTAACGAGCTAACTGCATATCTGCTCCCTGATATTGTAGATCTCCTTGTTTTGTATTATCAATAAATTCATAAGGTGCAAAATATGGTTCTGTAGCCACCTGAATTTTACCTGCCTCCTTGATTTTGTCAAGACGGCTCTGATCTGACTTGTTACCACATCCTGTCAGCATAGAAGCTGCCATGGTAACTACTAATAAAACGGATAATAATCTTTTCATAATCTCTCCCATCTGCGCGGTATCCCGCGTCCCGTAATCTTTTATTCGTTATTTCTCTACTACTTTACAAATGTACAGTGTTCATTGTAAACGAAAGGTGCTGACTTTGTCAATAAGCACCCTTTTTCTACACTATATAATTTTTACATATCTCTAAGAATCGCTGCAGCAGCAGACCTGGTACCTGATGCCCCGCCAGTGACCACAATCGTTCCCAGCGTATCAGAATGGTAACATATCCCTTTATTCTTATCTTTTACACAGAAAAGTGGATGTCCTGATGTTAAAAACACAGGCTTAACTTCTGCTACTACTTTATCTTCTATCATTTCGATTTTTCCTACCAGTTTACAAGATTTTGACTCTCTTTTCGCAGCTGTAATCTCCTCTTTTGTAATCTTTGTAATCCCCTTTATAGAAACATCCTTAAGGGTCAGGCTCTGATTCATCAAAGCATTTGCTAAAATCACTATTTTGATAGCAGTATCAAATCCCTCCACATCAAACATAGGATCTGTCTCAGTAATTCCCAGGGAAATGGCTTCTTTTAGCGCATCCTCATAGCTTATGTCATGTTCTTCCATGGAATTCAAAATAAAATTAGTAGTTCCATTAAGAATTGCCTCTATGGATTTTATTTTAGATCCTGCCAGTCCATATTTTCCTACTGCAATTGATGGAAGCGCTCCCCCTGCTACACATCCGATTCCCAATGTAACCTCTTGTTTTCTTGCTAATTCCATCAGTTCGTGATATGCATGCAGAATAGGACCTTTATTTCCTGTTATTACATTTCTTTTATACAAAAGTGCTTCCTTAATATAGGAAAGTGCTGGCTCTCCATCTTCTATTACAGTAGGCGTAAGTTCCACTATATAATCTACCGGAATATCTACTACATCATAAAAGGAAGTTAACGGCTTCCATGCAGGATGGTTATATATTTGATGTTCCATAACAAGAACGCTCTCTAAATCTATTCCACTCTCATTTACAAGCGCCCCATTGCTTTTCACAATATAGACTACTTCAATATCTTGCCGTTCTTCACTAATCAGACGAATCAGTGATTTTCCAACTCCTCCAAACCCAATCAAACCTATTTTCATTTGTACTTTCCCCATTTACTTTCCCAAAACTACGTTCTTAATCTCCTATTGATTTCTTTTCTCTCTTACTTGCTCTCTTATTTCCTTTGAGCAAAAAATAGCAAGCGCCCCCGCCGCCATTGCCTTGGCTCCCTTATGTAGTAACTGATAGGAATAATTGGAATTCACAATATCCAGATAAGCAGCATCGTGAGGCGTATGTGGTCCCATTTTCTTTGTTCCCAGTTCCACATAGCAGGTTGGAGATGCGTACCCAACATTTCCAATATCCGTGCTTCCAGCTGTATATACTTCCTCTTTATCGATATCCGTAATTCCCTGTTCCGCTAAATCCTCTTTCATCATATTCATCATGACTTCATTATTTTTCAAATCATAAAATGTATTTCTGGCTCTTTTCATAGTTAGCTTAGCACCAGTCATCAGCTCTGCACCCTTAGCACAATTGCAAACCTTATCTACAACCTCTTCCAGATAATTCTTATCCGCTGCTCGAATCATAACATGCATTACACAATGATCAGGAACAATATTTGCTGCCTGTCCGCCCTCAATAATAATTCCATGGATTTTCACATCTGGCTTTGTATGCTGGCGTAATGCATTGATTCCGGCAAAGGTAAGAGTCACTGCATCTAATGCATTAATTCCTTTCTCTGGACATCCGGAGGCGTGAGACGCTAAGCCCTCAAAAGTAAAATAGAAATCGGTCACTGCCAATGCTTTACAATCAATCACTGTCTCTAAACCTAAATGCATCTGATAAACTGCATCGATATCATCAAATGCACCGTATTCCACTAAATCGATTTTTCTACCTATAGTTTCCTCTGCAGGAGTGCCCATAAAAACGATTTTTCCTTGAAAATGCTCTTTTACAGAGGCTAAAGCCGCGCAGGCAGCAAAGGTACTTGCTGCAATCCAGTTATGCCCACATGCATGGGCATTTTCTTTTCTATTACTTCCATATCCAGGAAGAGCATCATATTCTGCCAGAAAAGCAATACAAGGTCCCTCATCATCCCCTAGTTCACAGCGAAATGCAGTTTCTAGTCCTTTATACGGCATTTCAACGGAAAATCCCAATTGTTTAATTTGTTCCGTTAAATACTTTGCACTAAAATATTCCTGGTCCCCTAATTCTGGATGATTAAAAATGATATTACTTACTTCTTCAAAAAGAAGATGATTTTCATCTTCTTTTTGATACATTAATTGTTTTAATTGCTTTAATTCCATCATTTTTATTCCCATCTGCATACCACTAAAATTTCTTAATTCTTGGAACCTCATCCATGTGAAGATACTTTGACAGACATTTAATAATAAAATCATGATCTGCTACATGATTCATTCCTGATACGATAATAACACCTATCACACCTGCTTCCTCAATTCTGATTGGAAACGCTCCACCACAGCAGGCATATTCCTTCTCATCTAAAAACTGATCATCCATTGTCTGATCACACTTTTTAAGCTTGGTATATAAAAATAAACTACTCGTTTCCATAACCTTTACCGTATTAAATTTTCTACACATCCATTGCTCATTATGAAGTTTTGTACCATCGAGGCAATGTTGAAATACAACTAAGCCATTATTGCGTCTAATACTGATAGAGATCGTTACTTCTCTTTTTTTTGCTTCTTCCACCATCAGGCTTCCAAGCTCCCATGCATCTGCATTCGTAAAATGATTAAATTGTAATATTTCTTCCTGCATCCCTAAAACACTTAAAATCTCTTCAATTGTCTTTTCTGTATCCATATTATCCTCCATTCTTTTCACACGTTCTCCATTACGCACAAATAATCAGTGAGAAGAAGGCGCTTGCGGCTTCTTCTTATGTGAAACATAGTATTTCTTAGAAGCGGTTATTTCGCTTCTTTAGAAATTCTTTTCACATTTTGCTCCTTAGAATTACTTCTCACACTTTACTCTCTCTGGAAATCCTACTTTTTTCTGGACCTTTCTAAGAGTCTTTGTTGCATAATAATTTGCCTTATCTGCATTGTCCTTGATCATACTGTCAATATAGCCTTTATCCTTTTGAAGCTCTGCATATCGATCCTGTACTGGTTTTAATGAAGAAACGACTGCCTCTCCGACTGTTTCCTTAAATTCACCATATCCTTTGCCATCAAATTCTTTTACGGTCTCCTGTGGAGTTTTCCCTGTACAGGAGCAATAGATATCGATTAAATTTCTGATTCCAGGCTGTTCTTCCCTATATAGTACCTGCGCGTCTGAATCTGTCACCGCACGCTTGAATTTACGCATAATTGTGTCGGGATCATCCATTAGATAAATACTTCCGTTTGGATTCTCATCTGATTTTGACATTTTCTTTTCTGGATCCTGTAAGCTCATAATTTTGGCTCCAACTTTTCCAATATACGCTTCTGGTATTGTAAATACATCCCCATAAATACTATTAAATCTCTGTGCAATATCTCTTGTTATTTCCAGATGCTGCATCTGATCAATTCCAACTGGTACCACATCTGCCTGATAAAGCAGAATATCTGCAGCCATAAGAACTGGATACGTAAAGAGTCCTGAATTAATATTGTCCGCATGCTTTGCTGATTTATCCTTAAACTGCGTCATACGACTTAATTCACCCATATAAGTATAACAATTTAAAATCCATGATAATTCTGCATGTCCAGAAACATGCGATTGATAATAAATGCAGTTTTTGGTTGGATCAAGTCCTGCTGCAATATATAAGGTCAATAAATTTCTAGCTCTCTTTCTAAGCTCTGCTGGATCCTGACGTACTGTAATAGAATGCAAATCAACCACCGAATAAAAGCATTCATACTCATCACTTAAAGATACCCAGTTTTTTAATGCTCCAAGATAATTTCCAAGCGTTAATGTTCCTGTGGCCTGCATCCCACTAAATAGTACTTTTTTGTTATCAATCATTCCTATCCTCCATTCTTGAATATGCTTTTTTAAACATACCAAGTTTACATTTTTTATTTAAAATAAATTTCTTTATATACTGATAAGATTCCTGCTCACCTTTTTCCGCCAGAATCCTTAAAAGCTTTTCCAAAAGCATCTTTGTATTCTCATGAATCGGCGCATTTTCTTTGCCTCTTAAATAATATTCAAGCGGAAAAGAATCCTGATACTTGTTTCCATTATATACTTTTGATGCTGCAATTCGATCCATCATCATCTCTACTACATATTTGACTGGCATTTCAACAGGTACGACTTTTCCTCTGACTGCCTTTGTAGAGTAATCAACCCAATACTCATAATGATGCTTATTCCTACCTTTATGATGCAGCCATGCCGAAGAATAACCCTTATCACGTCTCTCCATATTGTTTGGGCTCTGATCTCCCTGATAATATTTTGCACCTACAATAAATTCTGAAAGCGAATATTTGCTAAGATCATGTAACAATCCTTGTTTATACAGACCTACCCCAAAGCATCCTTGCATTACAAGGAATTTATGATAGGTAATTGTTAAAAAATGTTTGATGGGATGCATAATTAAACTCCAATTTTTATTAGATAAATAATAAATAAATGTACGGGATAAAATAGATAAAAAAAGTACTTCCATCTATATTTCCCTGGCTTTCCATTATAAAGCTGAATAGGAAGTAAGGCAAGACCTCCTACCCACTGAACACTGCTAAATGAGGTAGCATTTAACAAAAATACACTGGCACACTGCAATAAACGATCGGTTCGAAATAAATAGAAGAACAAAATAAGCAGAATACCCATATAGCTATAATCACAATGAATCACATAGGCAAGTAAGCATGTACCTGATACGATGAATAGCTGCGCTACTACATGCAAGAAACGATTTAATAAGTAAACCATGAATAGCCCTAGAAATAAAGTAAAAAATACATTTTGATATTCCATGCACCAAAACATATCATGAAATGCGAGATCAAAAGGCACCTCTGAAACAATAGCAAATAAGCCCATGCGGGATAAATATTTCTTGATATCCCTTGTATGATAAAAGCCTTCTACCAATAAGAAACAATAGATTGGAAATGATAATCTTCCAATAATTCTAAGAAAAAAATATTGTGGTAATAAAGCTGCTCCAATATGATCGATTAACATGGTGATGACTGCAATTAATTTTAAAGTAAAAGAGGTGAATACCATAGTCTTCCATCCTTACAATTTTTTATTATTTTCCAATTAATATTACCACAGTTCTATCGGATACTAAAATATCAGCCTGATTCTTAAGTTCGAGAGATTCCACGTAAAATCCTTCTTTTGTTGTAACAAAACTATACCATTTTTTCCCCTTGGGAAGTTTAGGAAGTGCAAATCGATGACTTTGCCAATGCATATTATAGGCAACATAAAAGGAATCATCTTTTTCCCCTTTTTCCAACTCCGCATAATCTCCACAATATAGTAATCCAATATGCCGATTGTAGTTTTCAAATTTAGGATACCACACCATTTCCCCATGATAAGATAAATCTGGAAACCCACAGGATTTGTAATCCATCATTTGAAATTTCTCTCTTTTATGAAAAAAAGAGTGACTCTTTCGAAATGAAATCATTTCTTTTACAAACTCCCATTGTTCCCTGTTTTTATCAAAAAGAGTCCAATTTATCCATGTGATTTCATTATCCTGACAATAGGCGTTGTTATTTCCCTTTTGTGTCCTGCCGAATTCATCTCCACTGAAAATCATAGGAACACCCTGACTTAAAAAGAGAAAAGTAAACGCATTCTTTATCTGTTTCTCCCGAATCGCACGGATTGCTTTTCGCCTGGAAATTCCCTCTACCCCACAATTCCAACTATAATTGTATTCATTTCCATCAAGATTATCTTCGCCATTATCATCATTATGCTTTCTATCATAAGATACAAGATCCATAAGCGTAAATCCATAATAATTTGTTAAATAATTAACCATGACATGTTTTTGTGGATTACAAAGCTGGTGATTGATAAATGTACGTAACATATCCTCATCACTTTTTAAATATTTTCGGATATCATACATATAACTATCATCACAAACAGCTAAGTTTCTCTGTTTCGGCACATAATTCTGCTGGTAGATTTGTTCCGTTGGCATTCTTTCATAGGAAATCTTGCTTTTGCTAAGAAAGGGATCCATAGCAATCATTTCAATTGGAACCGTGCTCCCTTTTAAATGTACCCCATCTATATGATATTCAGTAATCCAGTAACGAATGCAATCAATCATTAAATTCAGATTTTTTTCTACCGGAAAATAGAACTGCATGATAATTTCTATTCCAGCTTTATGAAATTCTTTTACCATATGCTTAAAAGATATTTCTGGTGAATCTACCGCAGAATAAGATGATTTTGGTGCAAAATAATAGGCATCTGTATATCCCCAGAAATTAATTTTATTATCTGGTTTTTTTATTTTCATTTCTTCTTGAAAAATTTTTGATTCTATCGCATCTTTCGGAATGTTTACTAATGTATACTTTTCCTCTTTTTTTTCAATCAGTTCATTAAATTCATACGCAGGCATTAATTCAACCTGATTAATCCCCAAATCTTTCAGATAAGGGATTTTTTCAATCATACCCTCAAAGGTGCCTTTATGCTTCACTTTGGAAGAGGAATGTTTTGTAAAACCTCTCACATGCAATGTATAAAGAATCACATCTTCATAAGGTATCTGTAAAGGCTTATCATCTTCAAAATCAAAAGAGTCTGTAGTAAAAACTCCTTTTGGATTTCTTATGCCCCATTTTTCACATCCTGAAACTTTTTTTACATAAGGATCCGTAAATTTATTCTTTTCAGAGCAAAAGTTATATTCAACATAGGAATAATCGAAATTTTTTAAGAGAACACAATATACATTTCCTACCCTGTATTCCCCTGGTAATTCGAGGCGTTTCCATTTCCTGCCCGTTGCCTTGTCATAAAGAATCATACTGCATTCTTCTCCAGTTACTGCAACTGCAATATTTACATCCTTCCCTACTATGGAAACTCCCATAGGCGTTGGATATCCCTTTTCCATTGTTACATCTGACATAAAGTCACCTGGATCCTCTCATTTCTATCAATTGCGGTAACACTTTCTGAACTTCTTCATTGATCACAAGATTCGCACGATTATCAGAAAAATGGATATTTTTACTAATGACTAATACGTGTTCCCCTGTAAAATAATTCATTACCCACTTCACCATATTATCATTCATATTCGTTCCAAGCACTAATAACATATCTGCACTAGCCGCCATATTGGCAGCATAGGTCATGTAGTCATTCCTGACCTGCTCACCCGTTAATATAACACCAGGTCGAATTGTAGCCTTACATTCATTACATAGTGGTACATTTTCCTGGCTCAGTATATATTGTTTTGTATATTTTTTCTTACATTTGGGGCACCAATTATAATCAATATTGCCATGCAATTCAACAATATTTGATATTCCAGCTCTTCTCGCCAGACCACTGATACTCTCCGTAATACATCCTTTAATTTTTCCTTTGTCTTCTAATTCAGACACCACTGTAAAAGCAACATTTGGTTCACACTCTTTTTCCAAAAATAATTCCTTATAGTACTCATAAAATTTTGCAGGTCTGGTATTTAAAAAAGTTGCAGAATACATTTCCTCCAGGGAATAACCATATTTGTCTTCCAGGTAGTAAGCCGTATCATTACTCCATAAATTGGGTAGGCCAGATTCTATATCCATCCCAACGCCAAGTAAGCAAACGATGCTATCACTTGACTTCATCATAGCTCTTGCAGCAATTAACTGTTTATCCCTCATGCCATCCATATCATACCCCTCCTTTGTAACAGACTAAGTCAATTTATTTTAACTCATATTGTGGATTTTTCCAACATATTTTGCGAAAAATATAAGAAACACTAGTTGATTCTACCTATGTAACTATGTTACATTGTAATTATGTATTATTTCTATAACAAACCATAGAAGAAATAAATAGGAGGACTATCATGGAAAAGCCAGAAAATTTGGAACCAGATGAAGAAATGAGTGTGGAATTGGAGCTAGATGATGGAACAGTTGTAAACTGTGCAGTCATTACCGTTCTTGAAGTAGAGGGAAAAGAATATATCGTACTTCTTCCTGCTGATGAAAAAGAAGACAGTGATGAGGGAGAAGTTTGGTTCTATCAGTTAGTAGAAGATGAAAATGATCCTGATAAAGAACCAGAACTTGTATACATCGAAAGCGATGAAGAATACGAAAAAGTTGCAGAAGCTTTTGATTCTTATCTTGATGACCAAGAGTTTGACGAGATCGCTTCTGACGAAGAGAAATAAATACCTTTAAGGGGCAGTTTTCGACTGCTCCTTTTTAATGTCAAAATCATTTAAGAATCTAGACGGTGCCACTGATTTTTCATGACTTGTTTCAATATAGGATAAAAAAAGTTTTTCTTTCGCCCTTGTCATAGCTACATAGAACATCCTTCGTTCCTCTTCTATTTCCTCCTTTGTCGTTGCCTTCTTGTAAGGCATATTTCCTTCATTACATGCAAGGATAAATACCGTACCATACTCAAGTCCTTTTGAAACATGTATCGTTACAATGGATACTCCTTCTTCATTCTGATCTTTGTTTTCTTGTTTTCTTTGTTTCATCTCTTCTTCATAATTTTCAATATGTTCAAACCATTCCTGAAAGGAAGCAAATGGTTTGCTTCTTTCCCTTATTTCGTATGCACATTCTCTTAGCTCATTGAAGTTGATTCTTCTTGATTTTGCATGCTCTTTTAAGTATTCCTCATATCCGATTCCTTTTAAAATATAGTTAATTGCTGAATATGGTCTCATCTTTGCTAACCAATTAATATCTTTCTCAAATTTTTCTATTATATTCTGCATATATGGTTTGTCTGCATAATATCGGTATAATTCCTGAAACGATACTTCGTCATTTAAAAATGCTCCTCTGGTCAGATAACGTTTGGGTCGGTTCATAATTCCATAAAATTGTCCTCTTTTTTTCTCTCCCATTGCAATTCTACAATAATGAAATAAATCCTTTGCCAAAAAGTTTGCATAGATATCCGGTATTTGCTCCCTGGTTGTAAACGGAATGTGATATTGCAAAAGCATGGATGCAATATAAGATGCACTTGAATTTGTTCGCACAATGATTGCTGTATCCTTCTGCTCTTCCTTATGATCTAATAAATAGGTAATAACTGATTTCAATTCCTCCTCTCTGTCTTTATACTTCAAAACAGAGATAGGATCTCTCTCTGCCTTATCTGCAAGAATTTCCTTAGAAAAACGACTCTCATTATGTTCAATTACACGAAGTGCTCCCTCTACAATACATTTTTGTGAACGGTAATTCACATTCAATAATACTTTTTTAACATTCTGAAAAGCTTCCTCAAAAGAAAGCATAATTTCAGGTTTTGCGCCCCGAAATCCGTAAATTGACTGGTCATCATCTCCCACCACAAATAGATTTTGACTTTCTCCTGCCAGAATTTTGATTGTTTCAAACTGCAATTGATTTACATCCTGAAACTCATCAATTAGAATGTATAAAAACCGCTCTTTCCATAACAATGATTTTTCCGGATATTTGCAAAGGTTCTCAAAACATTTTAACAGCATATCATCAAAGTCAATCTTTCTTGCTCTGTTTAAATAGCTTTCATACGCTTTCATGAGCTTGCAAAATATCTCTTTTTCAAAATTTTTGCATTCAAACTCTTCTATCTGTTTCATGGAATTTTTATAGAGACTGATTTCTAAAATAAGATGATGAATTGTTTCATTGATATCATCTGTTTCAAATGATTCCTGTTCCAAAAATTCTTTGATGACCTGATATTTCATATCATCCCGTAATAAGGAATCCTCTGGGTAATGAAAACTCTTTTTTAGTATTTGATAAAAAACACTATGAAAAGTACCAAAGGTTACATGGCCTGCATGTTCCCCTATCGTCTTATGTGCTCTTTCTTTCATTTCTTTTGCCGCAGCCTTTGAAAATGTAATAACTAGGATATTTGTTGGCGAAACGCCATGACATTCGATTAGATATTTGATACGATGGGTGATAGTAAATGTTTTTCCAGAACCAGGACCTGCTATTACAAGCATAGGTCCTGTGTTATGGATAATCGCCCTCTCTTGGGCTTCATTACAGTTGATACCATTAATCATTCTGTAATTTTTCAATTCCTTTTATGATTCTTTTCACGGATTCTTCCTTACCGATAATCTCCATGATTTCGGTTGCCCCACCTGGCGTCATTTGTTTACCAGATACCGCCGTTCTTAATGGCCACATTGCAAATCCGTTCTTACATCCCTTTTTCTCCACATAAGAGACAAGCGTCTGATACAGCCCATCGTTACTGTAATCATCCTGTGCTTCAAAAACGGGTAACAATTCCTGTAAAACCTCAAGTGATGATTCTCTGTTTGTTTTCATTTTTTTATGACAATACATTTCAATATCATATTCTGGCAATTCTTCAAAGAAATCAATATGCTCTTTAATGTCTGGGAAAACTTCAATTCTCGTTTTAATCAGTGCTGCTATTTTTCTTAAATCATATGGTTTTGAAACAACTTCTTTGATATAAGACTCTGACATCTCATAGAATTTGTCAAAATCCATAGCCTTCATATATTCACCATTCATCCATTTAAGCTTTGTAAAATCAAATACAGCTGGTGATTTACTCATGTGATGATAGTCAAATGCTTCTACTAATTCCTGGAGCGTAAATATTTCACGATTGTCTTCTGATGACCATCCTAATAATGCAACAAAATTAACAATTGCCTCTGTAAGGAATCCCTGCTCTAATAAATCTTCATAAGAGGAATGTCCACATCGTTTTGATAATTTGTGATGGGATTCATCTGTTATTAAAGGACAGTGAACATAAACTGGTACTTCCCAGCCAAAAGCCTCATACAGACGGTTATATTTTGGTGATGAAGATAAATATTCATTTCCACGCACAACATGCGTAATGCCCATTAAATGGTCATCCACTACATTTGCAAAATTATACGTAGGATATCCATCTGATTTAATTAAAATCATATCATCTAATTCCGAGTTTTCTACCGTGATATCCCCATAAATATCATCATGGAATGTCGTAGTTCCTTCCGGTTCATTATTTTGTCTGATTACATAAGGCTTTCCTGCCTTAAGATTATCTTCTACTTCCTCTTTTGATAGGGAAAGGCAATGCTTATCATAAACATTAATTTCCTTATCGGTTCCTTCGATTTTTTTATTTAAAGTGGCTAATCTCTCTTTATCACAAAAGCAATAATAAGCTTTCCCCATATCAATAAGTTTCTTAGCATATTCCAAATAGAGTCCATGTTTCTGTCTTTCACTCTGAACATATGGTCCAACACCGCCATCTTTATCTGGTCCCTCATCATGTACGAGTCCTGTGTTCTTTAATGTCCGATAAATAATATCTACCGCACCCTCCACGAAACGTTCCTGGTCCGTATCTTCAATACGTAGCATGAATGTTCCACCTTCATGCTTTGTAATCAAATACGCATATAAAGCTGTTCTTAGATTTCCCACATGCATTCTTCCTGTAGGACTTGGTGCAAATCTTGTTTTAACGTTACTCATCTTGTATCTACATCCTTTCGTAATAACTATCTATTTTATGACATTTCTGTCACTTTTTGACTTTTGAACAATTCCTTTTGAAACCCATTTTTCCGAATAATAATAATAAAATCCTAAAGCACATCCAATAATCCATGCCGTTGGTGTTGCTGCAAATGCACCTGAAAACCCAAAGAAATAAGATAATGAAAAAGCAAAAATTACTCTGGAAAAAACTTCTGATAAACCTAAAATCATGGTTGCAGATACATACCCTGCACTCTTTAACAAATTCTGGAATCCCATTAACAACCCTACCGGAATAAAAAATGGAGTTACAATATGCAGATACCGTGTTCCCACATCGATGACCTGTTTTGCCTCATCACTATGATTTACAAACAGCTTCATCAAGTCTCCCGCAAAGAACCACAAAAATGGCAAAATGACAAGATAAGAAATGATATTTAAAAAAACCATGGAACGATATCCAGCTTTTACTCTGTCAATATCTCCAGCACCCATATTTTGTCCTGTATAGGTTGCATTTGCCATACCAATTGAGTTTCCCGTTTGAAAAATAATGGATTCTATCTTGGTCGCAGCAATAAATCCTGCAACAACAATAGAACCATAAGAGTTAATGACTGCCTGCATCACCATAACACTAATTGCAATAAAAGAACCCTGTATTCCAGATGGAATGCCAATTCGTACAACATTCATACACATTTTTTTATCAAATTTAACATCTCTAATACGTAATCGTAAAATTGGCATACGAATCATTGCATAAATCAGACATGCAACGCCTGATATGAACTGAGCTAATATTGTTGCGTAGCCTACACCTGCAACCCCTAAATGAAACACGATAACAAATTGCAGGTCCAATAGAACATTTAGTATACTTGAAATAATTAGAAATATTAATGGTGTCACGGAATCTCCCAATGCCCTGAGCACGGATGCAATCCAATAATATAAAACAAGCGCAATGCTTCCCACCATGATGATATGCATATATAGAACAGCATCCTCTAGTATATTCGCTGGTGTCTGTAATAATATTAATACCGGTCTCGTAACTAAAAAGCCCAAGGCCGCTAAAATAATAGACGATAAAGTAACTACATAAATAGATGTGGAAAATGACAATCTTAATGATTCTTCATCCTGCGCGCCAAAAAACTGGGCAATCATAACAGAGATTCCTGTCGTTAATCCAAGCACAAGTGAAAAAATAAAAAACGTAGTCGATCCCGTAACCCCTACCGCTGCTAAAGCATCTGGTCCAACAAACTTTCCTACAATGATAGAATCCACCATATTATATAATTGCTGAAAGATATTTCCTATAAATACTGGTAATGCAAATTGTAACAAAAGTTTTGTAGGATTCCCTACTGTCATTTTCTTTGTCTGGCTCATTTATTCTTCCTCTAAATCAGGAATACTCTTATCCGCCTTTTCTTTAAATGCTTTCAATTCTTTTGTTGCAATAGGAATTGCAATATTGGTTCCTGCCCCTGCAACACAGCCGCCTGGACATGCCATTCCCTCTATCAAACAACCATTTTTTTTACCTGCTTTCGCAAGCATCAGCATCTTTTTACAATCAGATAATCCTTCTGCATGTTCAATATGAACTTCTGCTTCCGGATAATATTCCTTAATACATTCCTCAATTGCGCTTGCTACTCCACCAGCAACACCATACCCTCTGCCGGCACCTGTCGCATCATTCATTTTATCTTGTTCTTCAATAGCTTCTAATACTATGTTTTTTGCATCAAACATTCCAAGCAGTTCTTCAAAGGTAATAACAAAATCTACATCGGAACGAACCGTTCTTCTACTAGCCTCTAGTTTTTTTGATGCGCACGGTCCAATAAACACAACCTCTGCATCCGGATGATCTTCCTTAATGACTCTTGCTGTTGCAACCATTGGTGTCAATTCATTTGAAATATTTCCAATCGTCTCAGGAAAGAATTTCTTAGCGAGAACTGACCAGGATGGGCAGCAGGAGGTCAGTAAGAAAGGCAGTTCCCCTGTTGTTACCTTTTCCACATAGTGCTTTGCTTCCGCCATGGCACCCATATCTGCACCAATTGCTGTTTCATATACATCAAAAAATCCCAATTCTTTAATCGCTGTTTTAATCTGGTCTGGTGTCACTCCTGTTCCAAATTGTCCTACAAAAGCAGGTGCAATCTCTGCAATGACTTTTCTACCCGACTGCATTGCACGAATCAGCTGGAAAATCTGTGATTTGTCAGCAATTGCTCCAAATGGGCAGCTTACCATACACATTCCGCAGGAAACACACTTTTCAGGATCTATGGAAGCTCTTCCTATGTTATCACTGCCAATTGCATTCACCCCACATGCATCTGCACAGGGACGAGTCTTATGAGTAATGGCATCATAAGGACATACTGCCTTGCATTTACCACATTTAATACATTTATCCTGATGAATAAAAGATTTTCCATTGATCATTTCAATTGCACCCTTCGGGCACACTTCCTTACATGGATGTGCAACACATCCCATGCATTGATTACTTACCACGTATTTATTATCCGGGCAGGCATTGCAGGCTGATGGAATTACCTGTAGTAGAGGTGGTTCATAATATTTCTCTGATATATTACTTTCTTCGATCCCCTGAGAAACATGAACGGGTTGATTCTCTGGTCGCAATGACATTCCCATTGCTAAACGGCTACGTTCTCTTGCTACCGCTCTTTCCCGATAAATATTTTCCCATGATTCCGGTTCATCAACTGCACATAATTTATATGGTAATGCCTCGATATCATCTACAATATTGGTAGAATTGTAAGCTAAATCGGCTATTGCTTTAAATACATCTCTTCTGTTTTTTCTGACTTGTGTATCAAGACCTCGCATAAAAACACCTCCAAAAAAATCCTCGCATTTATGTCCACCCTCATTTGTAACATAAATATGCGAGGAAATCAAGTCAAATCAAACTTCCAATTTGATATACTAGTGTTGCGGCCCCCCATGCAAATAATAATTGGAAGAGCACCATTTCCAGTGTAAATTTTATTGATTTGGTTTCTTTTTTTATGGTTGCAATGGTTGCAATACAAGGTGTATAAAACAAGCAGAAAATCATAAGTGCGTATGCATTTAAAGGTCCAAACCCAGGCATACTTTCTGATAATGCCTGCATCCCAGCCTGTGAATTCGCATTTACCACTCCATACAGCACCGCCAGGGAACTAACAACGACTTCCTTCGCAGATATTCCCGCTATTAAAGCTACTACAATCTGCCATGTTCCAAATCCTGCTAATGCAAATATTGGAACAAGGAACTGCCCCATTTTTGCACCAATGCTTTCTGAAGGATTTGCCGCCACTCCCGTTGGTCCGAGATTTAAAATTAGCCATATCACAATGGATGCAAGAAAAATCGTAGTACCTGCCTTTGTGAGATAATCTTTCACCTTTTCCCATACATAAATGAAAATCGTATGCGCATTTGGCCTTTTATATTCTGGAAGCTCAATTAGTAATGATTGCTTCTGCTTTTTCTTATCAATCTTGTTTACCACCATTGCTACTAGTATTGCTGTTATAAGGCCAATTACATACATAGAAAAAGCTACGATTACTTTATACTTATGAAAAAACATACCTGAGAACAATACATAAATTGGTAATCTTGCGGAACAGGACATAAATGGTGTCACCATAATCGTCCTTCTCCTATCACGTTCTTTTTCTAATGCCCTTGTAGCCATGATTGCCGGAACCGTACATCCAAATCCCAAAACCATCGGTAAAAATGCTTTCCCCGACAGCCCCAATTTACCCATAATACCATCCATTACATAGGCAACACGTGACATATAACCACTATCCTCTAAAATTGCTAAAGCGATAAATAAAATAATGATATTTGGTAAAAAAGTTAAAATTCCTCCAACGCCTGCTACAATTCCATCTACAATCAGGGATACCAGAAATTCATTGGTACCAATAGCACTAAGAAATTGTGATGTTATCCTGGAAAATTGCTCTAAAAACAGTTCAAATACCCCTTTTAAGACATCTCCTACGGTAAAAGTTAATAAAAATACAATTGCCATAATACACAAGAATACCGGTACTCCCCATATCGGATGTGTCAACACAGCATCAATACGGTCTGTAGATGCCTCTCGTTTTTCTTTTCTCAGCATAACCTCAGAAACAATCGCTTCAATCCGTTTATACTTACTTTCGATAATTTGCTTTTCATAACTTTTCTCAACAATATTGGAAATCTGAATGGGATGTTCTGCCATCACCTCATCATCATATTTCAGTAGCTTAATTGCATGCCACCTTAATAGCTCATGAGTAGGATATCGAACACCCATCATGATTTCTAATTTTTCTATTTTTTCTTCAATATCATATGGATAGGTTACAATATTTCCAATTGGTCCCTCTTCATAATGATGAACAGCTGCATGGAGCAATGTATCTAGACCTTTTTTCTTTGTTGCAGATACAGGAATCACTGGGATACCTCCCAGCATTTCGGGCAATCTATGTAAATCTATTTCAATTCCCCTCTCCTCCACAATATCCATCATATTCAAAGCCAGAATTACCGGCTTCCCAAGTTCTAAAAGCTGTAATGTCAGATATAAATTTCGTTCTAGGTTGGATGCATCGACAACATTGATGATTACATCAATTTCATCGTCCATCACACACTTTCTGGTTACCTTTTCCTCTATTGTATAGCAAGTCATACTATAAATTCCTGGTGTATCCGTAATAATTAACGGAAAGTCTTGGTAGGTTCGCTCCCCTTCTGTCTTTTCTACCGTCACCCCTGGCCAGTTTGCTACCTTTAGTTTGGAACCCGTCACCGCATTAAATAAAGTTGTTTTCCCACAGTTTGGATTTCCTACAAATGCAATTTTAATAATCTGATTCATATATTTTCTCCATTCCTAGTTTTAACTTCTATATTTTCAGTGATTTGCTTGCCTAATGCCAGTCTTGTTCCTCTTACCTTAATGATCATGGCACCATTTTTCTTCTTATTCAAAATCGTAATTGTTGTACCAAAATTAAGTCCAAGTGCCTCTAATCTTCTGGTGATTGATTCCTCAGCCAAAACCTCTTTCACTTGATATTGTTCTGATATTTCGCCTTCGTAAAGAGTCATTTTTTAATTCCTCATTTTTCTAGTTGATAATGATTTTCATTTACATTGAAATTATAGTATAGATGAAATTTTTTGTCAACAAAAGAATGGCCTAATTTCCTTTAGGGAAACCAGGCCATTCTTCCATCATTATTCTGCATTCTGTGAGATACTATCTTCACTGACTTTTTCCTCAGCAACCAGATCTTCTGCCCTCTGATTCATATCCGTTGGAATTGTTGTATCTAAAACATATACATTATCAGAACTATTATTAATAATCATATAATATTCATTTGTCATCGTATTCTTCATGCCAAAGGTGAAGATTGAAATACCTTCCGTTGTTTTCAAAGTAATCACATTGGTAGGCGTTTTAAAGCCAAATTCATCGATAGAAACTTCTTTTCCATTTAGCTGACGTTTTGCCGTAATAGAAGTGAGTTTTTCTGCTAATGCATTTACTTTTTCTTGGTCAAGGTTTAACGTCCTATCATCCTCTGAATACCATGTATCATTTTCTTTTACAAAAGATATCGTATCTCCATCAATTTTATAAGAAAAACCAGTAATGATTGTATCAGAAATATCTGATATGGTAACTTGATCTGCAGTATTCTCTGCCTCCTTCTTTTCTTCCTGTTTTTGATTCCAATCCTTAACCAGAAAGAAGGATCCAATCAAAGCCACCAGAATAACAACCATTCCTATTAAATTTCTAGCCTGCTTATTCATTTACTCTTACCTCCATTTGCATACTTCCAAACATGCCGCTCCAGCGACACAAACATCAGTGAGAAGAAGACGCCTGCGGCTTCTTCAGGTGTGGAACATAGAATTTCTTAGAAGTGGTACTTTCACTTCTTAGAAATTCTTTCCACACTTCACACTTTGCGCCTTCTGATCCAAACAATTAGACCTGTAGCTAAGAATAATAAAGGAAGTATAATCGTAGTTAAAAAGCTTAAAATTGCAAGACTACTTCGTGCAATGGTCAGGTCCTGTGTCTCATAAGGTTTCGCTGGAATTGATACACTAACTTCATGATCCACCATTTTACCCAGTGCACTCATGACTAATTCGTAATTGCTTCCAGCAACGGTTTCGTTGACGGTGTCAGTCATCATGTTTTCCGTCGTAAAGTAAGCGATTTGGGTTGTTTCCTCCCCCGAAGCTTCCTCTACATAGACGCCAACAGCAAATGGACCATCTACATCCTTTTCCCCCTTTTTATAGTCAGAATCATTGCTGACATCTGATTTCGCATAAGAGCTTTCCGAGGTCGTCAATAATTTCTCAATGGTAAGTCCATCTCTTAGTTGATCTTCTTCTGGTACAACGATCCCTCTGGCATATGGCGTGAATATATACTGCTTATTAGAAACTACAGAAGATGTGATTTCTGATGTTTCAATATTGGGTAACAGATAATATGGATTCTCATAATACCTTCCCTGATCTGCTTCCACAACCAAGCCATCAGCCAGTGTCAGCTGATAATCTTCCATTATAGAATCAAAATTCTTCAACTTTTCTTGTGAATAGGAAGATATGATAAATGCTTTTCCTCCATTTTTTAAATATTCCTTAACCTTAGTCGTATCATCATCAGAAAAATCCTTTGTAGGAGATAGTATAAAAATACATTCTGCATCTTCAGGAATCGCATCATAATCCATTAAGTTTATAGTCATGGTATCAATGTTTTCTTTGGCGATACTGCTTGCAAGCGTAGAGGATATTTCCGCCTCATTATGACCATTGATGACATACATCTTTGGCATCGATTCACTTGTTACATACGATAATGCACTGGTAATTTGTCCCTCTGCATCATATCCTGTGGGTGTTTCCTGATAAGTAGAATAGTCCATTTCTGTCTCAAATAAATCATTGTATGCAATCACCTTTGAGCGGCGATCACTTACTACAATCAGACTGCCTGCTGTGGCATCGTCCCCATTGTACTGAGATGCAAAATTAGGATTTACGGTAGGGTCTTTATAAACAACTTTAATATGTTTTGATAATGCCTCATATTTCTTTAATGTCTGGTCAACTGTACTATCAGCGTTATCCTCATTACTTAAAACATAAATGGTTACATCCTCATTTAAGGAAGCTGCAATCTCTTTTGTCTGATCTGTTATAGAATAGATTTTACCACTTGTTACATCAAGCTGTGTATAAGTGGAGGGAAGTTCACTGACCACAAAATTAAATGCAACTGCAATTGCTATCGCTGCAACAACCATCGAATTACTATATGCAGTTAATTTCATGGTTTTTGAAGAAATACTATACCTTCTCTTTTGAATGGATTGGTACGTAAAAAACTGAAATAGAATCATCACTGTCAGAAAATATACGATGCTATTGATATCAAATACACCCTGCATGATATTATCAAGCCTCGACCCGATATTAAAGACATCTAATATTTTGGTAATCCAGTTCCCTGTACTAGAGATAATTCCTTCGATTCCCTTCATTAAATAGCCGACAAGCAATATTGCAAACGTCCCAACCGATGCAATAATCTGGCTTTCCGTTAATGAGGATACAAACATACCAACTGCAATACTAGTAGCTCCAAATAAAAAGTATCCTAAGATAGCTACATAAGATTCTGCAAATGGTACCTCCCCAAACATCGATAATAATAAGGGATAAAAGCAGACAATGATGACTGGTATCATAAAGACTGTTACCATTGCCAGATATTTTCCGATTACGATTTTACCAATCGAGGTAGGTGAAGTAAATAACAGCTGATCCGTTTTTTGCCTTTTCTCCTCTGCAAAGCTTCTCATTGTCAGGATTGGCGTAATAACCAGAAAAATAAATAATGCACTACTGATTGCATAAGAAATATAAGGCTTTCCATAGCTTAAATTAAAAGCAGTAAAATAAATCCCAATAAACAACAAATTAACTGCAATGAAAAGGCAACCTGTTACTGACTGAAAATATGATTTCAGTTCTCTTTTATAAACTGCTGTCATGACTTTCTGCCTCCTCTTTTTTATCATTCTCTTCTTCTATCTCTTTTGTCTGTGATTGTTTTGGTTCATCATCTGACGTTAATTCAAGGAAAACATCCTCAAGAGACATATTATTTTGTTTCATTTGAAGAATTGGACATTTTTTTTCTGCACACTGATAAAAGATTGCCTCTCTGATATCTTCCGTTCCTTCCATCTGAAGTATCATATCTTGTGCTCCACGGATTGTCGAATCATGAATTTCAATGCTTTTTATTTTTTTAAAATCCTTGAATAATTGATGTGCTTTCTCCAGGTCCGTTTTTACTGTTAATGCAAGGGAATTAGTGCCTGACATTAATTTGCTTAGATGATCTGGTGTATCACTGGCAACTAACTTTCCCTTTGAAATAATAAGGATATGATCACAAATAGCACTTACTTCCGATAAAATATGTGAACTCAGGATCACCGTATGTTTTTTACTTAGCGATTTAATCAGATCTCTTATTTCAATGATCTGTTTTGGATCAAGGCCTACTGTTGGCTCATCCAGAATGATTACCTCCGGATATCCTAGAATTGCTTGTGCCAGACCAACTCTTTGTTTATAACCTTTGGAAAGATTCCTGATTAAACGATCCTTCACCTCTGTTATTCTAGTCATTTCCATGACTTCATCAATCATCTTCTGCCGTTCTGTCTTCTTTATCTTCTTTAGTTCAGAAACAAATTTTAAATATTCTGATACTGTCATATCCGGATATAAGGGCGGAAGTTCTGGCAAGTAACCTATTCTTTTCTTTGCCTCCTCCGGCTCCTTTAAAATATCATGCCCATCAATGGTAATCGTTCCACTTGTTGATGCCAGATACCCCGTAATCATATTCATAGTTGTACTTTTCCCTGCACCATTTGGTCCGAGAAATCCATATATCTGGCCTTTTTCTACCTTGAAATTCAATCCATCAACTGCCAGGTGGCTGCCATACTTTTTTACTAAATCTTTTACTTCTATCATGACGATCCCCTTCCTATTACTTCCTTGAGTATCTATAAACTCAATTCTTGTTACAATATAGTCAATAAATGTGTTCATTTTCGTATGATTCTGTGAATTTTGTGTGAACTCCAAAATTCTTTTAAATTTCATAAACTCACTCACAAATACCTTTTGTTCCCATAGTATATAGTATCGAATTATCAGTTATTAACAACTTATAGAAAGGATCTATTTATGAAAGATAATGATTTCAAACAATCCATTCGTTATTTTCCACTCGGAATGGCCTATGTTCCCTGGCAGAATTTTGGAGCATTGTATGAACCTGAAAAGGCATTTAAACAAGCTACCATCTTCCAGGAATTAGATAAGCCCTTTATTGGAAGGAGGAAAGCACGATGACTCGAGAACAGCTTCAGCACTTAAATAATATCCAGGTGCTTAAATTAACGTTAGGTGACTTAAATCTTTTTCTAGATACACACCCTTATGATCAGGATGCTTTAAAATTCTTTAATCACTATAATGAGCTTAATAAAAAGGCAATGCAGGAATATAGCTCTCTCTATGAACCTCTCTCATTAAGAGATGTCAATAAAGACGAAGATACATGGAAATGGGCACAAAGTCCATGGCCATGGGAAGGAGTGTATTAATCTATGTGGGAATATGAAAAAATATTACAATTTCCAGTGAAAATCACAAAACCAAATCCAAAGCTGGCACAAGTCATTATGAGCCAGTACGGTGGTCCGGACGGTGAAGCGGGCGCTGCCATGAGATATTTATCTCAGCGTTATACTATGCCCTACCGTGAAGTAGCTGGTGTGTTCACTGATATCGGAACCGAGGAACTGGGACATATGGAAATGGTATGTACGATTGTTTATCAATTAACCCGTAATATGTCTATGGAGGAATTAGTTAAGAGTGGTTTTGATAAATATTATACCGATCATACCTTGGGTATTTATCCTCAATCGGCTGGTGGCCTTCCTTTTAGTGTTGAGACACTTCAGTCTACAGGAGACCCCATTACGGATCTATTTGAAAACATGGCAGCTGAGCAAAAAGCAAGAACCACCTATGATAATATTTTAAGACTTGTTGATGATCCCGAAGTAGCTGATCCCATTAAGTATTTAAGAGAACGTGAAATTGTTCATTTCCAACGTTTTGGAGAAGGTCTTAGAATCGTTCAGGATCACCTTAATTCTAAAAACTTCTTTGCATTTAATCCTGCATTTGATAATACAACACTTCCAACAGAATAAGAAAAACCACCGGCAGTAGTGTTGTCGGTGGTGTACATAAATCGATTTATCTTTCGTCGCCTAAAAAGAATAGTGCTACGGTGCCTGGGCCTGAATGAGCACCTATGGTTGGTCCTATCGTATGAATAAGGAAATTCGATATTCCATATTTTTCTTTTATCAGTTCTGCCACATATTCCGCATCTTCGATGCAGTCTCCATGACTTATAAAAATTTCCTGCTGCTTTTCTTTGTAGCTTCCCATTTTTTGGTCCATATAGTTTACAAGGGATTGGAGTGATTTTTTACGACCTCTTACCTTATCAATTGCGATTAAGTGTCCTTCCTGATCAACGTGTAAAATAGGCTTAATATTAACCATCGTTCCAATCACTGCGGTTGCTTTACTGACACGTCCACCTCGATGCAAGTGATTCAAATCATCAACCGTAAACATATGAATCAAATTAAGTTTATGATTCTCAAGCCATTCTGCTATTTCATCGATGGACCTGCCCTCTTTTTTCATTTTAACTGCCTGCTGAACAAAAAGCCCTTCTCCTAGAGAAGCGCAGAGCGAGTCTATGACAATCACTTTGCCTTCCTTACGCTCTTCATTGATTTCATCTGCAACTAGCTTCATATTATTAAAAGTACCACTAAGACCTGAAGAAAAGGCAATCTGTAAAATATCATACCCTTCATTTAAAATTTCTTCAAAAAAATCTTTTGCTTCTTCTGGATTTACCTGAGAAGTTGTAGGAATTGATCCGCCCCGCACCCTTTTATAGAATTCTTTTGCATCGAGCTCTTTCTCTGCTCCATATGTTTCCCCATCAATCATATATGCTAAATTAATACAACGAATATGATTTTCTTCTAAATAACTAATAGGCAAATCTGCTGTATTGTCCGTACTAATAATAAAATCCCGCATGAAAATCCCCCTGTCTATCATAATAGCCTATTCTATCACTATTAGATTTTTTTTACAATAAATTCATACTCATATCTCATGCTATTTTATTTTGTCCCGGTACTTCCATGACCGCCTCTATCTACACCAGTAAGTGCAGCAACTTCTTCAAACAAAATCGCTGGCTGATGTTCCATAATGCGGAATTGACAGATACGTTCATTTTTCTTAATTTCGGTATCTCTACATGCATAAGCTGGGAAAAACCATTGGTCATGATCTCCACAATAAGTCTCATCAATGATTCCCATGCTGTTCGTTTGGATGATTCCAAAGTTCTTAAATGTACTGCTCCTTGGTACTACATGTGCTTCATATCCTGCTGGCAGCTCCATTGCAATGCCTAAAGGGATTAAACAAAATTCACCCTCTTTGATTGTGACATCCTTTGCCGCTCTTAAATCAATCCAATCCGATTTCCCATCAATATATTTTAATCTCTCAAGGTCGTCTTGAAAATATTTTATTTTTATTTCCATTTTACTCTCCATTCTAATTATAGTAATCAGGGCAGTGAATTACTGGATCCTGCATGTCATGCTTTAAGGAAGCTTGTACATCGATGACTCTTTGATTTCTGCTACCCTTCCAACGTAATCTCACATCACGTTCCTCGATATGAAATTCCCCATCTACCAATACATCCACGTATTTCATTAATGGATAATGCATAATATTTTCCCATACATCTCCACTATAAAGCCAGATTGTTTTCTCTTGATATTTCTCTTTAATCTCTGCCATTAAATTCTTTACATCTAAAATATTTGATGGATGCAGTGGATCTCCTCCGCTGAATGTGATTCCCGAAATATAGTTTTTATCTAATTGTTCAAAAATTTCCTGCTTTGCAGACTCATCAAAGAGAAGTCCACCATTCGGATCCCACGTCATAGGGTTATGGCATTCCTTGCAGCAATGGGAACAACCTGCTACCCACAATACAACTCTTAAACCGTCACCGTTCTTCATATCATCTTTTGTTATGTTATGATATCTCATTTTTACTATCTTCTCCCACCACTATGCTACATAGATTTTCTTTCTTCAATTTCTCTCATTTTTGCTTCATTTAGTCTGGTATCACCATGAACTCTGGAATAAGAAAGATATCCATTCATACGATCAATTTTAGTTAAATTAGTGCTTCCACATTTTGGGCATACATCCATCTCCAATTCCTGATGACCACAATCATCACAATAAGCCAGCGACATATTTACCCCTTCATATAATCCCATATCCATGGCTCTATGAATTAACGATTTAATTGCATCCGTATTATAATCAATCGGATATTTTACATATTGGATTTTGCCACCATTGCTTAACTCCCAGAATCGGTATTCTAAATCCTGTTTCTGAATTGATGTAATTTCCTCTGTTACATGACAATGGAATCCATTACTTACATATTCTCTATCTGATACATTCTCAATAATGCCATATTTTTTGCGGAACTGCTTTACCTGTAATCCGCATAGATTTTCTGCTGGTGTTGCATAAATCGCATACAAATTACCATCTTCTTCTTTAAATTCATTAATACGCTTATTAATAAATTCTAATACTTCTATTGCAAATTGACCGTCTTCTACTAAGGATTTTCCATTGTATAGACGTTGTAATTCATTAAACGCAGTAATACCAAAGGAAGCGGTTGCCATTTTTAAAATTGGTTTTATCTTATCCGTTAGCTTAAAATGTCCACCATAAAATCCGCCTTCGCAATAAGCTAATGGATTGGTAGATGCCCTCATTTCGCCTAAATAAGCATAAGTTCTAATATGAAGCTGACGAATCAAATTTAAATAGTAGTCAAGAACTTCATAAAAATCCCTACTCTCTTGTCTTGCTTTTGCAAGTATCATAGGAAGGTGCAAGGAAACTGCACCAATATTAAATCGTCCAACAAACACCGGCTCATCATTCTCATCTGCTGGATACATTCCACCTCTTTCGTACCAAGGGGACAAAAATGCACGGCATCCCATTGGCGAAATGATTTTACCATATCTTTTGTACATACTTGCAATGTAACCTTTTCCAGTTAGAGAGAGCCAGTCTGGGTACATCGTTTTACTAGAGCAATAAACACCAGCTTCGAAAACATCCTCTAATTCTTTTCCCTCTCCATGCAAATTCTCATCATATAAGAATACAATTTTAGGGAACAATACTGGCTTCTTACAATTTTTCTTTCCCTGTCCTTTTCTTCTGACATTGAGCATGGAAATTGTCGCTAATTTTGCAAATCTTCCTGTTCCAGTACCTGCTGTAACCGTAATAAATGGATAATCCCCACGGCTGGAAGCTACCGTATTAAATTTGTACTCCCATCCCTGGAATCCCTGTTCAAAATCTCTCTTAACATCCGCATAAGCCTCAGACTCTGCAGTCTCTTGATCTACACCTAAACGATTATATTTTTCTAGATACTTTTCATACGATTTCTCCGCATATGGTTCCAGAATCAATTCTACATTTGGAACGGTAAATCCACCATACTGCTGGCTTGCTGCACTCAAAACAATGTCACCGATTACATCAAATGCGACGTCCAGGCTCTTTGGCTCATTATACCAGATATTACCCATCTCAAACCCACCAGTCAGGACACTTCCAACGTCAAATAAACAGCAATTCATGGTATCTCTTCTGGCAGACATATCATGCACATAAATATATCCATCCCGACACGCCTGAATTTCTTCTGTTGTCATAAAGAATTTTTGATATAATTCTTTATTGAACTGATTAAAGATTAAACTTCTTTTTGTTGAAACTAATGCGCTATCCGTATTCGCATTCTCTTTATCTCCAACATACATAATAGACTGACTCTTTTTATAGACCTCATCCATCATTCGTACAAAATCCTGCTTGTAATTCCGATAGTCACGATAACTTTTTGCAACAATTGGTTTTACCTGCTCTAATGCGCTCTCTACGATATTATGCATAATTGGGATTGGGATTTCCTCTTTATTTAATTCATTTACCCGCTCAATTACATTTTGGCAGATATAATCCTTTTCTTCTTCCGTAAACTGAGTTAAGGCACGGTAAGCACTTTTCCCCACTGCATCTACAACCTTTTGCACATGAAATGCTTCTAATGTTCCATCCTTTTTTATCACCTTAACATCTAATTTTGGTTCATATTTCGTTGAATAATTCATTCTTTTCTCCCTTCATCCCAACGGATAATCATTTCATAACACGAGTGATTATCTAAGGTAGCATCCCATCTACCTTCCTATCTATTAGATTATATAGTATTGTCATCAAAAACAGTCACTATATATTGTGGTTCTGTATCTAAGTATAAGAGAATTAAAATAGAGTGTCAATAGCTCCCCCCTAACAAATTAATTTTAGGAGTAATTCACAAATTGACACTCTAAATTTTGTAAAACATTTATTTTATAATTTTTTGTTTTTAATTATTTTGAAAAATTCCACTTTGTCTAATGGATTCGATTGCTTCTTCTATTTCTTCTACTGTCATTGTTAATGCAAAACGAACATAGCCATTTCCAAGACTGCCAAAGCTTTCTCCTGGGGTACAGATCACTCCTGTTTTTTCCATCAAATCCATTACAAACTCTGTAGAAGTTTTGTATTGTTGTGGAACCGGTCCCCATGCAAACATCGACCCCTTACTATCAGGAACATTCCAGCCAATTTTACGTAATCCTCCACATAAAGCATCTCTTCTTTTTTCATATTCCCTGCACTGCTTTCTGACATCTTCATCGTCTCCCGTCAGTGCAGCAATTGCTGCATGTTGAATGGGGAGGAAAAGGCCATAATCAATCTGGGAACGCAATGTTTTAAAATTCTGTACAAGCTTTTCATTACCAACTAAAAACGCAATCCGTGCTCCTGTCAAATCAAAAGATTTTGAAAGAGAATAGAATTCTGCACCAACTTCTTTTGCACCTTGAATAGACAAAAAGGAGATTCCTTCCTTTCCATCAAAAATAATATCCGAATAAGCATTATCATGAATGATAATAATATCATTCTTTTTTGCAAATGCTACTAATTCTTCATAAAAACTCCTGGGCGCAATCGCGCATACAGGATTCAGAGGATAGGAAACGATCATTATTTTTGCACGCTTACAGATATCCTCAGGTATTTCCTCGAGCTTTGGTAAAAATCCATTTTCTTCATAAAGTGGATATGTGACAATCTCTGCACCTGCAAGTGCAGGCCCAATTGCAAAAATCGGATATCCCGGATTTGGAACGAGAACAACATCCCCTTTATTACAAATGGACAATGCAATATGAGCAATCCCCTCCTGGGAACCATATACACTTGTGATTTCATTTCTACTAAGATCAGATACCTGATACCTCTTATCAAATCTTTCCATTACTGCATCAAGAAGCTCTGGCATATCTCCTAATGAATACTTATAATTTTCCGGTATTTTTGCTGCTTCAACAAGTGCCTCCATTACATGCTTAGAAGGCGGAAAATCTGGTGTTCCTACGGAAAGATTATATACCTTTAATCCCTTCGCTTCTCTTTCCTTTTTCTTTTCATTCAGTACCTGAAAAATCCCCTCTTCAAATTCTTTCATCCTATCTGCAAACTGCATCGTAATAACCTTACCTTTCTCTAACCTGCAAGTATTAAATTTCCCCTATAAAGTCTCTTTATTATCTCAAACTTCCAGTAGCTCCATTAACTCTTTTAAGGAAGCAACTCGATACGTAATATCCATATCCTCTGGTATCTCTTCTCCCGTCTGACAGAACCAGCACGTATCAATTCCTATATTGATTCCACCCTTCATATCAGAGGTTAAAGAATCCCCTACAATCAATGTAGTTTCCCTTTTATAATTCGGAATCTTTTTTTCTATATAATCAAAATACTCTTTCATAGGCTTTTGAAAACCAGAATCCTCTGAAACAAAAATATCACTTACTAATTGATCGATTCCAGATAGCCGTAATTTTGTTACCTGCGTAATTGATACCCCATTCGTTACAATATATAATCGATAGTTTGCTCCTAGTCTTTTTAGACATTCTAAACAATCATCGATATAGAAGAATGTATTTCCAAGCATAATCTGGTACTCATCTTCAAAAGCAATTCCATCCTGCCTGATTCCGATCTCTTCGAACAGTTTTGTAAATCTGCTGTATAATAACGTGTCCTTGTCAATGGTTCCTAGTTCGAACTGTTTCCAAAGGCCATGGTTAATATCTTTGTATTTCTCATATATTTCTTCTGTGAAAGGAACAGCAAACTTTTGAAAGGTATGCTCTAGAGCATACCTTTCTGTTTTTTGAAAATCAAGCAGCGTTCCATCCACATCTAATAATATCGTTTCATACTTTTTTATCATTCTTTTCTATGATCCTTCTGTTCTGCATTCGTTGCTTCTAATGCCGCTGTTTTCATATCTTTATTCATACGTAATTTCTTTCCTATCATAACTGCTACAATGATAACTGTAATAAAAACAAAGAATACTAATAAATAACTTAAAAACATATTTGTGAAAACAATAAGATTATTCATCTGAACCCTCCTTTACAAGGTATTTTATCTGGTGAAATCCCTTTTTCCCTTTTTTAATAATCAAAGAGCCATCGCTATCAAAATCATTCCCTGTAAAAATCTGCTTAATATCTGTGATTTTCACATCATTTACAGTAACTCCACCCTGTTCAATTATTCTTCTGGCTTCTGAACGTGTTGCACAAAGTTTGGTTTCTACCAATAAAGAGATTAACTCTTTTCCTGCTTCCATTTCCTCTTTACTCATCAAAGTGGTAGGCATATCTTCACTTTTCCCACCATTTGCAAAAATAGCTTTTGCAGCATCAAGTGCTTTTTGTGCCTCTTCTTCCCCATGAACAATTTTTGTGATTTCATAAGCAAGAACTTCTTTTGCATGGTTGATTTCTGCCCCATCCTTGGCACAGAGGCTATGCACCTCATCCATTGGTAAGAATGTTAAAAGTCCAAGACACTCTTCAACTTTTACGTCTTCAATATTACGCCAGTACTGGAAGAATTCATATGGAGTGGTCTTTGCAGGATCAAGCCATACAGCACCCTTCATAGTCTTACCCATTTTAATTCCTTCACTCGTTGTTAATAATTTAAAGGTCAGACCAAAGGCTTCTTTTTGCTCTTTTCTACGAATCAACTCTACACCACCAATGATGTTGCTCCATTGATCGTTACCACCCATTTCCAGCTTACAGCCATATAACTGATTTAATTTCCAGAAGTCATAGGACTGCATTAACATATAATTAAATTCAAAGAAAGTTAAGCCCTTTTCCATACGCTGTTTGTAGCAATCAGCTGCAAGCATTTTATTAACAGAAAAATGAACCCCTACTTCTCTTAAAAAATCTACATAATTCAAATCCAGCAACCAGTCTGCATTGTTTGCAATAATTGCACTGTCATTATCAAAACTAATAAATCTGCTTAACTGTTTGTAAAAGCAATCTGCATTGTGCTGAATTGTTTCCATTGTCATCATGGTACGCATATCCGATTTCCCGGATGGGTCACCAATCATGGTAGTACCACCACCTAATAAGGCGATGGGTCTATGACCTGCCCTTTGCATATGCATCATGGCCATTACAGTAAGGAAATGTCCTGCTGTTAAGCTATCGGCTGTTGCATCAAAACCAATATAAAAAGACACCTTTTCCTTCTCTAATAGTTCCCTTACCTCTTTTTCATGTGTACATTGTTCAATGAATCCTCTTTCCACAAGTACGTCATAAACATTTCTTTCCTGTGACATTACTTACTCCTTTCAAGTCCGTCGATCGTGTAGCTTTTCTGTACACGCATCTTTTTAAATAGTATCATATCCATGGATGTTTTTCAATAAACATCCTACTATCAATGGACGAAAAAAAGCTCCCGTCCATAAAAGGACGAGAGCATCAAACTCACGTGTTACCACCTTATTTCACAAATAGTTCGCACTATCTGCCTCAATGGGTACTGTTCTTCACGAATACCACTCACGCTGTAACGTGCGCACACGCCGTAGCCTACTCATTACTTTTCGGTACGAAGCTCCCAGACGTATTCACAATCGCTCCAATAGGCCTCTCACCAACCGGCTCTTCTCTGTATCTTCTGCTGACTGCTACTTGTTCTGATCATCGCTTTTTTCTTAACTAGGGTCATTATAAAATGAGAATATTGGTTTGTCAAGATTTCATTTTTACTTTCATTATCCTGTTAAACATAAAATTACAGTTGAGTTGGCAATCCTCATGGCACAGTTCCAAGGATATAATCCTATTTATTTTAATAAGAATTGCGCAACACTCGCCGCCGCATTGATAGTCGTTGCCGTACGTATACCTGACATTGTCTTTTGTTGCTGCTGTTGCATATCTAGCATTTGTACTTGATAATTTTCTACTTTCCATCTATGTACTTGCTCTTCAAACAAGTTCACTGATTCAGGTATTGAATTTGCTCTTCCATTTAAAAAAGATTTGTACAGATATTCAACAGCCATTGGATATCTGTAATCTGGTGGAACCACATCTACATATCTATTTATTTCAATTACTGTTTCCTCTGTCAGTTTATTAATGTTTTCAATCCGACTCTCATATTTGCCTATCATTTCAGTGTTTTTTTGTATAGTAGAGGACAATCTCTTATCTGCAAGCTTTTTTGAAATTGGAGCTATAATAATCCCTTCTATTATCCAAAATATCAGCAAAATAATAAACATATATTGAAGTAATTTGCCCAATCCCCCAACCGCATCGGCAAATGGTGCCGAGTAGCCTTTCGCTTTAAATATTAAAGTCAAAATCATATCTGCAATATACCAATTAATGACAGTTAATAAAAGTGGACCAAATATTATTGGCAAAATAATTGCAACCCAGTCTTTCTTTATTTCTCTTCTATTATGCCATTCAAGCTTCTGGTCTGTTGCTTCTTTCTCCTTACACAATTTTAAATATCTATTCAGAGGTTGAATTAAGTTTTGTAATTTCCCAATAACCTCCTGCTTTTCATTTACAGATAAATTCATGGAGCTATCAAATACACCCTTATTCTTCGATGAAGATTGGCTATTTTCTATCTTTGTTCCACATTTTTCACAAAATAAGGCACCATCTTTCATTTCAAAACCACATTTACTACAATACATATTTTTTCTCCCACTCATTTGTTTTTTTATGCCATTTCAAAACTAATACTAATGTTATCTCAAAATAAACATCCATTCTTCATTTGCATCTTTCTTATCTTTCATGATATTGCAAACTCATTCTCTCCTTTATTCTACCTACAACTCTTATTTCTGTTGATATTTATCAATTCTTCATTACATTTCAATTATCAAACATAGGGACTTAGTTCTTATTCTATTGTTACCAAACACTCATGAAGTACCCCATCGGCAGTCGTAGCCGTGACAATAGTAGTTCCTACACTTATAGGAGTAATCTTTCCCTTAACAGTTACAGTTGCTATGCTAGGATCTGCACTTTCATAAGTAAACTTTTGTTTTGTATTCTTTACCTTTATCGTAGCTGCTTTCGATTTCTGCTTATTCGTTAATGGACTGATTAATGTAAGTTCCGTTGACGAAAGTACTGGTTCTTCCACAATAATCGTTGCAGCATACTTCTTTCCATATAAAATACCTGTAGCTTTTACTTTTCCTTTTGCATAAGTAGTTATCTTACCATTTTCCGTAATGGATGCATAATTCGTATCTGGTACAGTCCATACAGGCTGCATATAAGAATTTCTCATAGACAGCTGTCCCGATACTCCTTTTGTGAGGTAAATGGTAGATGCAACAAGCTTCGGTTTTTCATTTGGAATAACCTCCACTTCGCAAATATACTGATCTCCACCTGCATATGCTGTGACTGTCACAGTTCCAAGTCCAGTGCCTATGACTTTACCTTTAGGAGATACGGTTGCAATGGTGTCTTTCGAAGATTTCCATATTACCGATTGCTTTGTGTTTTTCAATTTCAAGGTTATTCCCTTTGTAACTTTCAAGTAAATGCTACTCTTAGAAATAACAGGTGTCACAACTTTTATTGTAGAAATATAGTTTTTACCATGTACCGTTGCATAAATTTTTGTACTACCCTTTGATATACCTGTGACAACTCCATTGGATACCGTTGCTATGGTTGGCTTTAAACTCTTCCATTCAGGTGTCAATGTCGTATCATTTAAGGTTAAGGTAATCTGGTTACCACTTGTAACCTCGTAACTCTTAGCACTAATTTTAGGTACGTCTACCGTCACATGGATAATTTTTGTTTTGGTAGATGTATTTATTGTAATATCTGCTGTACCACCCTTCACAGCGGTGACCAGACCTTTTTTACTTACAGAAGCCACTTTTTTATTGCTAGTTGTATAAGTAGCTCCTACAGTTGTTTCAATCTGATATTTTTCTTTTTGTACCAGTGTTAGAGATTCCGATGAATTTTCATCTGGCGGTGTTGGATCAGTTCCAGAATTTCCTTTAATAACAAAAGTCTTTGTTATGCTACCATCGAATGGTCCATTTTCTTTACCTGTGATGGTTATGGTTGCTGTTCCTACACTAATATTGTTCTGGTACGAAACATCAAGATACTGATCAACATTAATTTGAATATTGTCAAACTTTACTCCTTCGCAACTCATTACTGGGATTGGTTTTATCTCCTTGCCAGTATACTGCTGTTCTGCTACCTCTCCCACTGTAATATCGGTAATCGGACGTTTGGTTACGGTATAGGTAATGATTTTTCTATTTTGATAACCTTTTTCTTCGACTCCGAACAATCCAATTTCTATTTGCTCCGGTTCTATAAAATAAGACCTCGGTGCATATACCGTATATTCTTCGCCTTCCGTTAAGACTTTTCCGTTTTCATCCTTTACGATCGGATGAAATTCCTTCTTTAAAAAACTAGAAGGGAAAGTAAATGTATCTTCCACGGTAGCATTTTCCATATTCAGGTACTCTGGCCCTTCGTATGGTGGTATATATCCTTTGATTTCAAAGTTTGTGGTATATCCATGCTCATCATAAGGAACGCTTTCTCCCTCATAACAACAGTCTCCGTTTAAGGATACCGTAAGCCCTGCTGTTCGAATAGGATTATACATGCTGAAGACTTTCTTATCATAGTCATAATACGAATCTAATACATTGTTGTAATATGTTACGGTGTAATCCTTCGCAGCAAATTTTATTGTCTTACCATTAAATGTACCTTCTACTTCTACATCTGGCTCTACTGGGTTGCCCGTGTATTGAGCTTCCCTTGCGGATTCATTTCTCCAGAGTGCTTTATTTTTATCGGTACTGGCAAAATATACTCTTAAATAGGTATCTGACTTTTTTCTGAGTATATTGATTGTGATTTGTTTTGTACCATAGAAGTTATTCTTTCCCTTAATAGTAAAGGTTCTTGCTCCTATCGTGTTTGCTTCTGATGTAATGGTGTAATCCATTAGGTTAATGGTACGTCCATTATATAGAAGAAGTCCTTCTGGGTTATATTCCCCTTCTGGGTTATACGTCATGGTCATTTTTGAGTCTTGCCTGATTGCATCTTCTATATTTGCCTGGGATATTGAAAATGGAATATCCTTTGTTCCAGTATAAAATCCCTTACCCGTTACCGTCACATATCCAGTTCCTATGTTTTCATTATCACGATAGCCCGATAATAAATAGTCGGTATTTGATACCAAGACTGTTCCGTTCATGGATAAGGTCGGTACCGGCGTTAATTTATTGCCATTACCCGGGTACATTCCGTCTGCTGCTATTCCAGATGCTTCACTAATTTTTCGGTATACCCTGACCTTACACCAGACGGTATCCGTATCCGTATAGGCTTTTACATAGGTATCTCCTCCTGCAGCTGGCGTTAGTAATCCTTCACTGTTTACGGTTACAACACTGGTATCCATAGATTCGTAGCGGATCGTATCGTTTCCATCGCCATAATTCAGAGTTGCTCCCATGGAAGCTCCCGTATCGCCCGACTGAATAACAATATTGTCTGAATTCAAGGAAATAGTGTTTACGGTATTTTGTACGGTATCTTTTGTAAGTATATGCATCTTATAAGGTTTTGCTGGTCCGGTAACTTCAACATGGACTATTTTGCCTTGTGCTTCTACTACAGATGTATTAAGCGGTATGGTATAATACCCCGGGTGCTCCACCGTAAATGATTGCTCTGATAAAATACCTTCTTTTTCTGAATTATAGATTTTAAAGGAATACTCGCCTTTTGTTGAAGTGGCAAGTCCCAGAGATTTAACTTCTTCTTTCTTTCCTTCACTATTCTGGTTAATTTCAAAGGAGTAATCATGCTTTCCACTTGATGTTAACCCTGTCATTGTTCCGTAATTATGGTCGTATTCATTTACGGATTCTAATTCGAAAACTGTTATGGTCCCAATGTATTTACTTTCATCGTAACAGAATTTACTGTACATGTTCCAACTGTTCTTGCAAATCCATACACCTGGTCCATAACTGTCATTTTCATCATCTACAGTATCATCCCAACCTATAATACACATCGCATGTCCATCATTTTGGAAATCGTAACAGTAATCCATCTGAACCGAACCGTAATCCATGATTGCTTGTTTTATTGAGTCTACATCATTAATGTCCAGATTAAATGAATTTTTTATATGATATAATTCTGGCCTTCTAAAACTGGAGTCTTCTTGTTTTCCACCATCTTCCGTATATAAACTCTCTGGGGCATTTGCTTCTGATGTAATACCTACCCAGTCCTGCAACTTATTATATACGGGTACACGGATATTCGCATATCCCATAGCTTTTGTTAGGTAAAATTCGGACAAATCCACATCTTTTGTTGCTATACCCTGTTTTACAAGGGAAGTTTCCATTGCTGCAACTGAAGCAAAAGCAAGACAAGTTGGAGTATGCTGTGTTCTTAATGGAGTCATTAAATCCAGATTGTTATAAGAAACAGGAAATTGACCACTCCCAACGATATTTTCGCTATCATCTTCCACTGCTGTTTCCATGCCTATCAGAGATGAAACAACTTCTTTATTATTTTCCGTTGTAACTTCAGAACTTTGTATATCTTCAACTGCTCCTACGCATGACATAGGAAAAGAAGTCATTATAATACATAGAGAAAGCAGTATTGCTAATTTATTGAAGTATCCTTTTTTCATAAGAAACCCTCCCTGATATTATTTTATTACTGCTACGGTTATAAAGCAAGTGCAAACAATTACATTTTTTGTAATATCTTTTTTTATTCATATAAATTCTCCTTTCTTTGAGTTAAAAAAAGAGAGATTTCTGTCAGAAACAGAATCTCTCTTATAGATCTGATTACTCTAGTTAGAAAACATATAAGCAGTTGTCAGCTTTGTTCCAGACCCATCTTTTGAAATATAGGTAGAAATCCCTATTTTTGTATAATTACCAAACACCATATTGTCATAATGTGTTGGAGAAGCGACTAGGTTATTATACATGATACTTGCTGCCTGTTGCTGCTCTGATATGGAAAAACCAAACTTTGTATATTTTATGTAGGAAAGATTTTCTCCTCGCCATTTATTAGCGTTTATCATATCACATCCCTGTGTTCCATCTGGTCTTACATGTGTCCAGCTTGTGGATGCTTCCTGTGCTCTGATTGCTGCATATCCGGAAAGTTCTGTATCTAAGGTTAACGGCTCTAACCCTTTTGATTCTCTTAACGTATTTACACTTGTTAACAAGTCATTGTTGACCGTTGATATATCCTCTGCAAAAGTAGTTACAGAAAACATCATTGCAAATATCATCGTTAGTACAACTGCTCTTACTACAGAATAGAATCTTTCCTTTTTCATCTTCATTTCCCCCATCTTTTTGATGTGGAAAACTACTTATGGTGGATTGGGATTTCCGAAAAAAAATAACCGGTGCAAAAACACTGGCTATTACATTTACGAATACTTTCGGTGTATCCGGCAACTGGCTGTCTTCCCCTTTAGGTAAGACCCTATAGCTTTGCGTCCTTACTTTTCAATAAGTTTGCCCATATGCAGTTTTCTTTATGACACACTACAATTTACAAATCCTTCTATAGTTATAGAATAAACCATGTGCCATAGGATGTCAATATCTAGCAATTATGTATTAAATGAAGTTATCGCGCAAAAACATAGAACCTGACAAAAAAGTTCCCGGCCATATAAGACCGGGAACAAATTCATGATTATTCTACTTTTCTTTTCTTTCTCTTTTTGACAAATATAACGGTTCCAACTGTTCCACCGGATAAGGATAGGAGCATTAGCCAGAAGAAAGCATTTAAGTTATCGCCAGTGAGTGGAGACATTCTGGCACCCAATACACCGTATATTGGTGCGGAAGCAATACCTAACACACCCGTTACACTATTTCCTGTAGAAGTCGTAGTGGTTGTTTCTTCGTCTGAGCTCGACGACTTCTTTACAGGTGGTTTGGTCGTTTCTTTAAAGTTCTTTATTTCACCAATATCTATTGTCATCTGTTGTTCCTTGGTAGCATCAATGATAAATGGATAGGTCGTACTCATTGGAGTTTCATAACCTTTTGGAGCTTTTGTCTCTACAAAATAATAGCTTCCCCAAGGCAATCCGGTAACCGTAAGTTTTCCATCCTCACCTGTCGTATATACAATATTTTCATTATCCTGATATTCATAGTAAACATTCTTTAAGAAGAAGGACAGCATGGATTGTGGCGTACTTTGTGGTTCCTTTGTATATAATTTAAATTCCGCACCTGACAACGTTTGATAAACACCATTCTTACTAACTCCATCAATTTTTGTCAGTGTAACACTACCAAGCATTCTTTCATTCTTAACATCTAGTGTAATTTCTTTTCCCTGCTCTGAAATCTTAAAGGATAAAACTCCTTTATATTCCTGATATCCTTGTGGCGTGATTTCTTTGAAGTAGTAGTCTCCATATAATAGACCATTGACAGAAATGATACCCTTATCATCGGTTTCATATTTCTTTATCAAAGTACCACTTGGTGCAATTCCTTTATATAATTCAAAGGAAACACCTTTTAATGGTTTATTATCTGTAGCATCTGTCTTTTTGAGGATGACATTTCCACTAATTACTTCATCTCTCACCATGACAATACCGTCATTAAACGCATCCTTTGGATTGGTTGTTATCGTGCCATTCCTGCTGATGGAAATGGTGATTTTTTCTGCTGTCTGATAGCCCTCTGGTGCAGATTTTTCAATTAATTGATAGGTTTCACCAGGAGTTAATTTTGCTACATCTACTACATGGTCCTCTTTATTATCTGATTTCCAACTATCAATTTCTACATTTGCAGAATTCATTAAAGCAAAAACTGCCCCTGCTAATTCATTTCCACTAAGATCCGTTTTTCTAACCCTTAAATTATAAGGTCTATCTTTCATGGTAACGGTATGCGAATTCTTGCCTACTGTTCCATTTTCTGATACGGTAAATTCAATTGGATCTGCATAACCATAACCCTTTGGTGCTTCAATTTCTGACATCACATAGGTCGTATTTGGATTTAGTTTCGCTGTAATCAAGTGTGGTTTATCGGTTGAGGTCCAATGATCAATCGGATCTGAATCTTTGCTATCTTTTTCTCTTATTTCTAATACGGCTCCAGCAACTTCCGACTCATTCGTTAGTGACTTCTTACTAAAGGAAATTTGAGTTGGTTGATTGGAAACTGTTTGGAAAGTCTGCGTACCTGATACCGTATCTTTTCCGATTGTAATTTCTTCCGTCTTATGTTCCGTATTTAAGATATATCCATTAGGTGCTTTTGTTTCAACAAAATGATAAGTTCCCCATGGTAAATCATGAACACTGATTAAGCCATTTTCATCTGTTGTCAGAATCTTATCATCATATGGCTCTCCATCCTTATACAGTTGGAAATTTGCCCCTGATAAGGTTTTTTGTGTTTCTACATCCACCTTTTTTAATTTTATAGAGCCAGTTAATTCCTGATCAACATATTTGTAAGTGAACGACTGTTTCTCTGCATTGACAGTGAAATATCTGATTGCATCAGGATCTAAATCATAACCTTTTGGAGCCCTTGTTTCTTTTATTGCATAGTCTCCCCATGTTAAGTTTTCAAAGGTAACAATACCATCGTCACCTGTATCATCTGAGTTTACTATAGTATAGCCTTGAAGGTTATTATCATTATTAAAACAAGCTAAAATCATTTGTAATTTTGTAGGTTTTTTCGAATACAGGGTAAACTCTGCTCCTGCTAAAGGATGATCCTTTGAATCATTCTTGCTAATTGTTACATTACCTGAAACAGGTACATTTTCTACTTTAACAATTTCTATTTTATCTGCTGTTGGTTTTAATATACTGAACTTATATTTTGTAATGTTCGCTTGATATCCCTTTACCATATCTTTCTCAGTAAAGTAATAATTTCCATACTCTAGATCATTAACTTGTAGCTCTCCATTTTTCGTTATAAATTTTCCATCTACTGGTACTCCCAATGAATTATCATTAATTTTAAACAAATTAAATTCTACATCTGACATTAGACTTTTTGTGACAGAATCCGTTTTAATAAGCTTTACCGATCCTTTGATGCTTTCATTTTTAATCGCCTTTGGTCCAGTATAAGTCGTATCCTCTAAGTGGTTTGCACTAATTGTAAACGGATAATGTTGTGTGCTTTTTACTTTTCCAATAGGAGCTTCCGTTTCTACAAGGTAGTAATCACCCCATGGAAGATCACTAATTATTTGGGAACCACTTACCGTAATACTATCATAATAGAACCATTGTTTTCTTAATAATCTATCTTGAATTATTGACTCAATTGCATTTCGGGGATGATCCGAATATAAATTAAATTTAGCACCATCGATAAGATTATTAGAAGCATCCGTTTTCTCAATTTTTACTCTTCCTGTTGCTCGTTCGTTATAGATCTTATTTTCAGCGTCTCCTAGCTTTATTATCGTTCCATCATTCTTCTTTGAAATGGTAAGCCAAATTTTTTTAGTATCGCGTTGATATCCTAAAGGTGCAGTTTTTTCTTTAAAATAATAATTACCCTCATCTAGATTTTGTTTATATACTCTACCATCTTCACCAGCGGTTAGTGTATCTATCCGTTCACCGTCTTTATTATCTTGCACCTTGTATAGTTCAAAGGTTGCACCTGAAATTGTTTTCTTTGATACCGCATCTGCCTTATAAAATTCTACATTTGCAGTAATCTTTGCATTTATTATATTTTGAGATACTATTTTTCTTGATTCAATCACAATATTAGTAGAAACAGTTTTTTTATAACCATGCGGTGCTTCTACTTCTATTAATTCATACGTTCCAAATGGCAATCCAGTAACCGTAAGTGTACTACTATCACTTGTTTCTAGGATTTCTTTTTTATCTTTATCCGTTGGATCATATTGGTATTCACCATTTTCACCTTTTAACAAAATACTGTTTTGATTACTATCAATCAATTTAAATTTTGCGCCAGGAAGTTTCTGCCCTTTTTCATCAACCTTTGTAATATTAAAGGAACCTAGCAATTGTTTGTTTATTATTGTTTCTTCAAAATCATTGCTTACATTATCTTGTGATATCGTAAATTCCTTTGATTTTGCATCATTTTCCGCCGGTAATTCATATCCATCCGGAGCTTTCACTTCTTTCAAGTAATAAGTTCCTACTGGCAGATTCGAAATCTTCAATTTACCAGTATTCTCATCTACCTGGTACGTGGACTGACTACCTATTACAATACTTCCTGAAATAACAATTCCTTCTGTTGTATTGGTTGTATTAAATAAGTTACCATCCTTATATAATTCAAACTGAGCTCCAGGTAATGCCTTTGTTCCACTCTCATCCGTTTTCGTTAACTCAATGGAACCAAGTACCTTTTCATTGTAGACATTTACGATTCCACCAGTGTAAGTTTTACTACCACATGGTGAACATCCTGGATGCGTACCTAAACTAAAAGATACTGATTTTGATGGATTGCCATATTTAATATCACTAAATACATTATCCCACTTTAAAATATCAAATGAAAATTTAAAAGTTACAAGTGGCTCATTTAATTTTTTATAACCTATTGGAGCTTGTGATTCCATAATTCTGAAATCTCTCGTCTCCATTCCTAAATATGGGATTGTTAGAGTTCCATTTTTAGTCTCTATATCTTTAAATGCTGTATCACCATACGAGAATGTCTTCCAAACATCATGTTTATCTTTATATTCCAATGTGAATTTTGCACCATCTAATGGCTGATTAGAATTATCATATTTTTTAATAACTAAATCTGCACTTGGCTTTGGAATATTTATAATTTTAAAATCTTTCGTTCCGGTAGAATCTATCGTTACTCCACCATCTTTATCAGAATAGCTAACAATATAAGGAAATTTCCAATCAAGAGATGTTCCATCCTCATCCTTCACTTCGTTAATCGTATAAGTTCCAAGTGGAAGATCTGTTACCTTTACGGTTTCACCATTTCCATGGATGAGCCAGCCAATTTTTCCATTACTATTCAAAATATAATTATTGTTGCTGTCTTTAATAGTAAAATAAAATTTATCCCATGAAGAACCACCCAATTTTTGAACTTTTAGTTTTCCTTTTGGAGTTTCTTTTAAATTATCAAAGACAACCTCAGAAGAATTTATTAAATCTTTACATTCTTCATCATTATAATATTGTATCGTATTAACGTTTCCGTTAGGCAATAAAGTTACCTTTGCATAATAATCCGTCGTGTTTTTCTTATATCCAAGGGAAGCATTATAGGATTCCACAATCTTAAAGGTGTATACATTTTCAAAGTTATTAAAATATTTCTTAATATTAAATGTTACTTCAGCGCCTTTATTATCAACTGTATCTTTCCTAACCCATGATAGCCCAATCTTTTTATAAAGCTCAAACTGAAATTTCTGATCTTTCGCAGGAGTTCCATCAACATTCTTGTATGCTTTTAAAACAGCTTCCGTTGGTTTTAGTATTTTTCCATTATAAGGCCACATATGACCTTCTGCTTTACCTGTGAGTTTCGTGCCAATCATACAGCCATTATAATTTCCACGATCCATTATAATTTCTGCATTTGGTGCAATAATATGACCCAAAAATGGTGTTGCATCTGTTGGAATTACGATTCTATCAGCTTTGGGGAATAAAAAAACTATACTTGTTTTCTTTCCTGATTCTAGGCTTTGAAAATTCTTAACTGGTGCAAATTTAAAAGAAATTGTTCCATTAGAATCATCCAAAATAAAGGTATCTGTTCCTTCTTTTGCCTTTGAAATATCAATTTTCAAATTTGTATTATTTAGTTTTAATCTATAGTTCTTACCAATCTCATATTTTGAATTGCTTGGTTCAAAATGAAGGTTATTTGACAAATAATCAACTTCATCTTCAATTTTATCAAAAGCATCCTCAAAGTTAATATAATCGTCTGTAATTTTAACATCTAAATTACTATGGCTTTTGAATGATATCTTATTTTTTTTATTTATTTCACCTAGAAAAAATGACATTGTATTAAGATTATCTGTTTCAATTGCATTACCTTCATTTGACTTGAATATTCCTCGAATATAAGATGGTTCCGTATGTTGATAGCCTCTACGACCAATTCCACCATTACATTCAGTGAAATCGCCATCTCCTCCTACCGCTACTTCTCCTACTGTATGACTTGTTTTGACTTTACCAGAAATAAAGAGATTAAAATGATTAAGTATATAATTTAAGTTATAATTATTACTATCAAAGACCTCCTTACTAATTTTATACTTAGAACCAATAACGTAAGTCGAAAAGCTATCCGTAACAAATTCCACCTGATTTACTACATTCTTTGTAGTATCTGCTTCGGTATCTTCTAACACTTCACATTCATTTTCATCATTCACATGGAGCACCACGACTTCATTGACACTCGTGCTATTTTCTTCCTTTAACTGCTTTTTCAAGAATTCCATGGATACTGAGACAGTTCCCTGTTCTGGCTCTATCTCCTGACCATCTAGTATGAAACTAATATCATAAAGAAGATAATTACTAAGCAATAGAGAAGGATCTTCTTTTGATTTTTCCTCTATCATTTTTACATAATCATCATATTCTTTTCCTTCTTTGATTGCTGTTACGTTTAGTTCTGCATCATCTGGAATCGCACTTGCTTCCTCTAAGGTAGCAGTCACTTTTACATCTTCATCATGATATTCATAAACTCTACGTACTGCTTCTGCATCTGACATCACTGTCATATTAACAGTACCAGTTTCAACAGATGTAACATCAAAGGACGCAGAAACATCAGTCGTAATACCCTTAGCATAAATCTTAAAACTCTCTGAATTTAGGCCTTTTATTACTACTGATTCCACTGAATTATTATATTTACCTATTTTATTTCCTACAATATTCTCATTATTTGCTGTTATCCCAACAGCCTTTGTATCAATAAAAAGATTATAAAATTTCTTTTCACCTAACTTTAATGAATTAACTGATATGGTAATGGTATCGTATCCTTTTCCTACGATCATTCCGTCAATTATTTCAAGTTCGTCCTCTACAACCTTATCCATACTTGGAGAAATTGTATTTTCACTTGGAGTACCTGCGTTCTCACTTGGAGTACCTGTGTTTCCACTTGGAGTACCTGTGTTCTCACTTGGAGTACCTGTATTATCACTTGGAGTACCTGTATTCTCACTTGGAGTACCTACATTCTCACTTGGAGTCTGTGTGTCATCACCTGGAGTCTGTGTATCATCACCTGGAGTCAATACATCCTCACTTGGTATTATTGTATCATCACTAACTATTTCATCTTCTGCCGTACCATTTTCATCAACTTCACTTGCATATACAGATTTTACGTTTCCGATATCTGCAATTGAGCTATAACTATTTTGAGTCACTAAAGCAATCAAAAGCAAAAATGCAATGTATGCCTTTACTCTCTTATTTCCCATAAAGTTCTCTCCTTCTTAAGACTTATGATCACTACGAATAACTTGTCAAAGTATTTCACCTTGATTTGTCCTTTCGTTTTTCATATAAATTTTTCTCTTAAGAATTTGATAATTTTATCTTTATGGGTTTTTATGATATGTAAAATTGCTTCTCTATCGTTGCAATAACTATCATTTTTCTATTTGTCGCTTATACAATTTTTCTTGTTTACCTTATTTTATTTTTTCACAATTCCATGGATTAAGAGTCTTTTCTTTTGCTCTCCGCTTCCATAACAAGTAGATAAGGTAACTGTGCTTTCATTCTTATTCTCAATGGTATTACACTTTACTGATGATTTTTCAATTACCTCAGTTAAGTATTTTTGATATTCTTCCTTGGTATTCGTAAATCGATAGCTTTGACTATCTGGTTCTGTCACATAACATGAATAAATTATATATTGATACACAAAATCTTCTGTATAAATATAAAAATAGGGATCCTCATGATATAAATCCTCTTCACGAAGGAGTCTCTTTAGTGATCCAAACATAGAACCATTTTTCATATTATGACCATACACAAACGTATTATAGTCAGAAAAGTCAGAATTATTCTGACAATCGGCAAATATACAGCCACATGAATTACTATTTTTTTCAAATGTTCTATTTAAATAGTATTCATTATTATCGCATTTTACTACTGGATAGCTTATTTCTAGTAAAGGTATATAAATCCACCCAATGATATCGGGATTCTTTTGTTTCAATTCCTCAAAATCAATAGTTAAGGTTTGCTCCCCAGTTTCAATTTCATCCCTCTTAGTATAAGACGTCTCTTCCGGTTTCGTAGGTTCTTTTTCTGTATATTGATCTAGATTTTGATATTCCTCATTGCCTTCTTTATACTCAGAATATATAAGTACTAATCGATAACACGAAAAAAAGAACACTCCCACCAATAAGACTAATATGATTTTAAAATACCACTTCATTTTAGTTGTCCTCCTTGTATGAAAACGTTCCATTCCTTATTCTATTCTCTTTTTACTATTTTCTTATTATTTACTTATTATCTATTCCATAATCAATCAATAAATTTGTCCCATCTGCAGATGATGTTGCTAATGCATCGCATCTTTCATTTTCTTTATGTCCTGCATGACCCTTTACCCACGTGAATCTTACCTCATGTGGTTCTTTGGCTGCCAATAAGCGCTTCCACAAATCAATATTCTTAACTGGTTGATTTCCTGCACCTTTAAACCCTTTTTTAATCCAGCCGTCAATCCAATGCTGATTAAATGCGTCGGTTACATATTTTGAATCCGATATCACTTCAATTGTACAAGGCTTTGTCAAAGCTTCCAAACCAACAATAACCGCTAACAGCTCCATCCGATTATTCGTAGTTATCTCATATCCAGCCGTATATTCTCTTTCATGCAGAGTTCCATTTTTATCTATGTATTGTAAAATAGCTCCATAACCACCTGGCCCTGGATTTCCTCTTGACGAGCCATCTGTAAATAATTTTACATTCATACTTTTTCCCATACTCCATTCTCAATAAAATTTTCACATGCTTTTTCTGCTGCACTTGTTATATTCTGCTCATAGCCAATCAAATCTAGCAGCTTGATTGCATTCCGACTCTCCGTTCTTCCTTTATATAATTGATATGGGAAGTAGATGTCATGATCGGTTACCTGCTCAGTGAAGTGATAATTTTCAAAGTGTTCTTCTAAGATATGTGTTAATTCGATATCATGTGTTGCAGCAAAACAAACTACATTTCTTCTGTTTAGCTCTTTTAAAATATAAGAGGAGGCAGCTATTCTCTCTGCGGTATTCGTTCCCCTTAATACTTCATCCACAAAACATAATACATTTGCATCCTCCTTTGACGCATCCAACACTCTTTTCATACTTTTAATTTCTACCATGTAATAACTTTCACCAGCAGATAGATTATCACTTAATGCCATGGAGGAATAGATTCTAAAAAAGTTTGTACTACATTCTCTGGCCAGGGCTGTATAAATTGTTTGCGAAAGCAGTGAATTAATTGCAACTGATTTCAAAAATGTGGATTTACCTGAAGCATTTGACCCTGTTAGTAAAATTCCTCCATCGCAGGATATGGAATTACAGATGGGATGGTCAATCATTGGATGATACAGATCCTCTATTCTGACAGCCGCGTGTGCTTGCTGATTTTCTTCTAGAAAGGTCGGTTTGGTATAAAAGTCCAAGGACTTGCGGAAAGCCCCAATTGCAATGGTTGCATCAAGAAATCCAATGATTTCAAGTAGTCTTTCAAAATCCATTTTATGTTCCTTTACAATTTTTAACATGGAATTAAATTTTATCAGGTCAAGATGAAAGAACAAGCGTAAATAATCAAGTGGCAGTTCCATGATGTTACCTGTCAATCTCTGACTAGACATCAAAATATAAGAATTCTTACAAAATCCTCGTAACGTTTTTAGTATATTATCTAACTCATCAAAATATTCCCCAATTTCTGGTATTTTTATCATTTTGATTTTTTCCGTCTCCTTCATCACACGCATCAGATAACGAAATGTTGTGATATAGGGATCAATCTCGCCTTTTCTTTTGAAATACATTGCTATATTTACAATTAAAGTTATGATAAACACTCCAAATCCTAATGCTGGCTTTGCAAATATCATAATCATTGAAAAGACACCTAATGTCATACAAAGATAATGAATGAGATTATTTCTTTCTGGTAGATCATCCAAATAATAGAGATAGTCACTAATAGACATTCTTTGACTTCTTCCCATTCTGGCAAACGTATCCTGAAACTTGATTCTCTCTTCCTCATGATTCATAAAGTATTCAATCATCCTGTCTCGCTCGATCAATACCTCTTCTTCAAACAAAGGCTTTCTAAGACAATCATAAAGATATTCCTGTCCTGGATCGGATAATGTGTGATTAATCAACATGAAAATATGATCCATATCCAAATCATTCCATGTGATATCATCAATCATAAAACCTTTATAGTGATTTCTATTTCTCATATGATTATGCGTCAGCGCTTCAAATTCGTCTAAACTATACTTTCTTTTTGGCTTCTGACCATAGTTCGACTTTAGTTCTTTAATAAAGTTCTGATGTCTTTTATGTTCATCATAGATGCCTTTTATAAAGATAATGCATAATACAATACCTGCTGTTCCAACAAATAGTAACCATTCCATTTTAATTCCAATGCCTCCCCTAAATCCTATTCTTCTAAGATTTTACTCGATTAATAATTTCATTTGCTTTTGAATACACAAATTCAGGAGTGACCCCAATATCATATTTTCCATCTTCATATAATATTTTTCCATTAATCATCGTCATTTTTACATTTTGCTTGCTTCCACTATAAACGAGATTTTTTGTTATATTATTGATTGGTTGCATGTTAGGCTGTTGCAGATCAATCATAATTAAGTCTGCATATTTTCCTGCTTCTATCACATCGGAGTCTTTAAATCCACATGCTTTTGCACCTCCGACAGTTGCCATATAAAGGACCTGATTGGCATCTAGTGCAGATGCATCCTCTTCCTTTAATTTTGCTAATGCCGTAGTCAGAAACATCTCACGAAACATATCAAGACAATTATTGCTGGCAGGACCATCGGTTCCTATGGCAATATTGATACCTTCCTTTAACAGTTTACTGATTGGTGCAATCCCACTTGCCAGTTTTGCATTCGATGCTGGATTCGTTATAGCATGGAGCCCTCTCTTCTTATAAATCTCAATATCATGCTCTGTTAAATGCACCGAATGATAGCAGCCTCCACCAAAATCGAAAATTCCTAAAGAATCAAGATATTCCGTAGGCGTCATCCCAGTTCTTTCGATGCATTGTTCCACTTCTGCCTTGCTTTCCGAGCTATGCGTATAAACTGGTGCCTGGTATTTATGAGCTAATTTACTTACTTTCTCTAATAATTCCTTTGTACACGTATATTCTGCATGGAATCCTAAAATATAGCTATTTAAATCATCTTCCTTGTTATATTTTTGATACATTTCCTCTACTAATTCTACCGATTGGCTAAAGTTATTCACAGCCCCTACCTGGACACATCGCATTCCTGTATCTTCACATGCCTTTGCAACTGCATTTGGATCTAAATACATTTCAAAGATACCAGTAATCCCACTTGTCAAATATTCCATAATTGCTAATTTGGTCAACTGATAAATATCGTCTGCTGTCAATTTTGCTTCCCTTGGCAAAATCTGCTCATGAAGCCATTCAAGCAAAGGCAAATCATCCGCATTAGAACGCAAAAAGGTCATTGCCGAATGTGTATGGGCATTTTTAAATCCTGGCATAATTAAATTTCTATCTGCATCAATTTCTCTATCCCATACCATGCAGGTATCCACATTTTTGTCACTTTCAATATCACTTCCATTACCAACATAGATAATTCTTTTATCCTTAATCCACACTTCTCCATCAAAAATAGAGAAATCTTCTTTCATTGTTAAAATTCTGGCGTTATATATTCGAATGTTCATTTTTTCCTCCCGGGGACGGTTCTCAGTTATGAATTTCTAGATTTTCAGGTCCGAAACTATCTGGTAATAATTGTTCCAATGTATATACTTTATAATTTTCCTCTGAAACTGCAACAATAACTCTGAAATCCTTTGGATTTGTAAACTCGCGCATTACTTGTCTACAGATGCCACATGGGAATGCATAAGATTCAGGATTTAACTTCTTTCCTCCAGCTATCGCAATACTTGTAAACTTTTTTTCACCTTCACTTATCGCTTTGAAAATTGCTGTTCTTTCCGCACAATTCGTTGCACCATAAGAAGAATTCTCAATATTGCATCCAGTAAAAATTTTATTATTTTGAGTTACTAAAGCAGCACCTACATAAAATTTCGAATAAGGTGCATAAGCCTTTTTTCTTGCATCTAATGCAGCTCTAATTATATCTTTATCGCTAATCATCAATTCATTCACCATCCTATTTCTATCATAAAGATTCCCAATTATCAAAAAACTTATTACTTTATTATTGAAAAGGAGATAGCTCCTGCCATCTCCTTAAAATTCATTACTCAGAACCGTCCCTACCTACTACCTTTATCGTATGGAACCCCTGATGCTCTGGGTGCCTGGCTATGTTTTGAAGTAAATATTAATACAATTAAAGTTGCCACATAAGGAATCATCTTATATAAATAGCTTGGAATATTCATACCAGCCAAGAAAGGAATGCCTGAATATGCAGCAGCAATTGCTTTCATTAACCCAAAGAATAAGGATGCTCCAAGAATTTTCCCTGGTTTCCACTGTCCAAATATTAATACAGCCAAAGCCAAAAATCCATATCCACTTACGGTAGCATTAAAGTTCGTAGAAGTAGGTACCACAAAGACAAGTCCGCCTAGTCCACCTAATGCTCCTGAAATTAGCACGCCTGCATACTGCATTCGGTAAACATTAATTCCTGCACTGTCAGCAGCATGAGGATGTTCTCCACAAGCACGTAATCTTAAACCAAATCTCGTTTTATATAGTACAATTGCTGAGATTATTAAAATTGCAAATCCGATATAAGTTGTAATATATGTGTTTTTAAAAAATAAAGAACCAAGAAAAGGAATATCTCCCAGAATAGGCACTGATTCAATACGGAATGAATTTGTAAATTGAATCTGCTGAACCCCTTGGATAACACGTGCTACGAAAATTGCAAATGCTGGAGCAAACATATTTAATGCAGTACCAGAAATAACCTGATCGGCTTTCATATTAATTGCAGCATATGCATGGAATAAAGAAAATAAAACTCCTGAACCCATTGCAATAAGAATCGCAATTAACAATTGTCCCTGACCACTCATAGAATTACCGCTTAGGTTCAAAAATAAAATACTACAGAAAGCACCCATTGTCATGATTCCTTCAAGAGCAATATTTACAACACCTGATCTTTCTGAAAACATTCCACCTAATGCTACGATTAACAAAGGAATCGTAAAAAACATTGTCTGTTGAAATATAAAATATACAACGCTCATGATTCTTTACCTCCTTTTACTTGATTTGATACCTTGGGCTTTGGAACCTTGACTCCTTTGTCCTTAGAAAAATTAAATTTATTAATCATCGACTTAATAATTAGTGAAAACGCACTAAAATAAATGATAACTGCAATAATAATATCAATGATTTCAGTTGAAAATTCAAAAAGCTGTAAATAAAATCCACCTGCTGTTAAATAAGCAATAAAAAGTCCTGCTAATAAAATACCAACTGGATGATTTAGTCCAAGCATTGCTACAGAAATTCCTGTAAATCCCTCATCCGCCAATACATCTACAATTTCAATATGTTTTCCAGTTCCAGCAAGGTAAAGAAGTCCGCCAGCCATACCAGATATTGCACCAGCAATCACCATGGATAATGTAATTCCTCTTTTTTCATTAATACCTGCATACTTACTTGCATCCTTATTAAAACCAACCGCTTGTAGCTCGTAACCAAATGCTGTTCGATATAAAACAATATAGATAATAACAATCATGATAATCGCAATTATAATTCCACCATTAATACTTGATTCCGGAAATAGCTTGTCCATTCCCATTTTGGGTATTTCCGCTGTTGCTGCAACAGACTTTGATTCATTTCTCAGATTATTGAATAAGACTTTATTTCCTTTTACTGTCCAATTTACTAAATACATACCAATGTAATTCATCATAATGGAAGAAATTACTTCACTTACGTTAAAGTAAGCTTTTAATATTCCCGGTACAAATCCCCAAACTGCTCCAAATACAGCAGACGCTAATAATGCAACAAGCCAATGTGCACCACCAAATGACTTCATTATAATTCCTACATAAACAGCTCCAAAACCACCAATGATGAACTGTCCTGATGCTCCAATATTAAAAAGTCCTGTTTTAAATGCAAATCCAACAGATAAACCTGTTAATATAATTGGAGTTGCATAATAGAACACCTGTCCAACCCCTTTTAACCCATGCGTCAAAGCACCCGTTAAAATGGTAGCAAATCCAGGAACCGCCTGCTTTGAATTACACAAAATTAAAATAAGAAATCCTACTAGAAGTCCTATAATAATAGCAAACAAAGAAGACAATACTCCTACATGATTTTTTTTCAATTTACTATTCATGATTCGAACCTCCTTCTAATACTTCCTGATCGCTATTTTGAGGACTACTACCTGCCATATATAATCCAAGCTCCTGCTCTGTAATCTTTTTAGGATTTACATCAGCAACAATTCTTCCCTCAAACATAACAAGGATTCGATCACTTAAATTCATAACTTCATCCAATTCTAACGAAACTAACATAATAGCAGAACCATGATCCCTTTGCTTTAATAACTCTTTATGAATATATTCAATTGCACCTACATCAAGTCCTCTCGTAGGCTGTACTGCTAAAAGGATTTCTGGATTCATGGAAATCTCACGTGCTAAAATTGCCTTTTGTTGATTTCCACCTGACATACTTCTTGTAATTGTAGTAGAACCTTCCCCACTTCGAATATCATACTGTTCAATTAAGAGTTCCGAATGTTCATGGATCTTATCTCTTTTCAAAAATCCTCCCACCTGAAATTTCGGTGTGAAATATTCCTTTAAAGCAAGATTGTATGCTAGATTATAGTCAAGTACTAGTCCATGACGATGGCGATCCTCTGGAATATGCGACATGCCATGCGTATTTCGGTAACGAATTGATTTTTTAGTTACATCCTCTCCATTGATAGAAATATTACCACTACTTGTCTCTCCCAGCCCGGTAATTGCCTGTACCAATTCCGTCTGACCGTTTCCATCAATTCCTGCGATACAGACAATTTCACCTTTTCGTACATCAAAATTGACATCTGTAATAACATTTTTTGTATGACCTTCGTGAGTGGATTTCACATTTAAGCCCCGTACGCTTAAAACAACATCACCTGGCTCTGCTTCCTTTTTTTCAATGTTCAAATTCACTTTACGTCCAACCATCATCTCAGACATTTGTTCTTTTGAAGTATCCTTTACTTCAATTGTTCCGATATACTTTCCACGTCGAAGTACACTACAGCGATCTGCAACCGCTTTGATTTCATTCAATTTATGGGTAATGAAAATTATAGATTTTCCCTCTTTTACGAGACCCTTCATAATATGCATTAATTCCTCAATTTCTTGTGGCGTTAATACTGCGGTAGGTTCATCAAAAATTAGAATCTCATTTTCACGATACAGCATCTTTAATATTTCAACTCTTTGTTGCATCCCTACTGTAATTTCTTCAATTAATGCATCTGGATCCACATATAAGTTGTATTTTTCACTTAATTCTACGATTTTCTTTCTAGTCTCTGCCATTTGAAGGAATCCACCCTTTGTGGTTTCCATACCCAATACAATATTTTGTAAAACGGTAAAATTATGTACTAATTTAAAATGCTGATGCACCATTCCAATCCCCAATGCATTGGCATCTAAAGGTCCATTGATTTTAACGTCTTTTCCTTTTACTCTTATGTTACCCTTTTCTGGCTGATAGAGTCCAAAAAGAACGCTCATTAGCGTCGACTTTCCTGCACCATTTTCGCCAAGCAGAGCATGAATTTCCCCCCTTTTTACCTGCAAAGTGATATCATCATTTGCAATAATCCCCGGAAATTCTTTGGTAATGTTTAACATCTCAATAATATAATCCATGAGTTCTCCTCCTTGATTTCATTTTTCCCAATGTGGAGGATTCTAATGAAAAATTAAAACCATCCACATCATGAAAAATACCGGCGCCGTCCTAGACGACACCGGCACTTAAATCTTCTTAAGACTACTCTACAAAAGAAACAGTAGTTTTACTTAATGTAAGATCTGCTGTTGTTGAATCATCTGTAGCATTGTTGATTTTCACTTCACCAGCAACTAATTTTGCATATAATGCATCATAATCTGCTGTTGTAAATTTCTCAAATTTAGATGTTTCCATTGGAAGACCTATACCATTGTTTGCTGCTGTAAATGTAGAAGTTTCTCCACCTTTGAAAGATCCATCATAAAATGTTTTTACTCCATCATAAATAGCATTTGAAAGGAATTTCATAGCTGATGTGATAACGGTTGCAGATTCTGAACTCTGATCAACGTCAACACCGATAACTTTTGCTTTTGCTTCTTCTGCTGCAGCCATAACAGAGTTTCCTACTGCTCCACCACAACCAAAGATAACCTGTGTTCCGTTCTGGTACCAGGAAGCAGCCATAGCCTGAGCTTCTGGTGTAGCTGCGAAAGCTCCTGTGTAGTTGTACATAACTTCTACATCTACGCCGTCTTCAACTGCTGCAGCATCTGCGCCTTGAACAAATCCGTATCCATAACGGATAACTGCTGGTACTGCCATACCACCCATGAAACCAATTTTTGTATTACCATCTTTTACTGCTGCATATCCAGCTAAATAACCAGGCTGATCTTCTTGGAAAAGAATAGGCATAACGTTTGCACCTGTTTTGTATTCACTGTAATCAGCATTATGTGGTTCTCCATCTAATAAGATGAATTTAACATCAGGATATTTATCCTGAACAATGTAAACAGGCTCTTCAAATAAGAATCCAGGACAAACTACTAACTTAGCTCCACCTTCTACTGCAAGACCAATGGTCTCTACATAAGAATCAGTAGTGCCTTCCTGTGGCTGATAGTATTTATAAGAAATACCATTTTCATCAGCATATTTTTTAAGACCTTCCCATGCACCCTGGTTAAATGACTTATCATCAATTGTTCCAAGATCAGTAACTAATGCTAATTCATATCCATCTGCTGTTGGTTCTGATGCTGTTTCTGTACTTGCTTCTGTTGTAGCTGCTTCCTCTGCAGGTGCTGCTTCTTCTGTTGTTGCATCTGCTGCTGGTGCTTCTTCTGCTTTGCTACCACAACCTACTAATAAAGCAATGTCATTTAGTTAACCAATTTCAAATTAAAATCCAGTGGTTTTCTTTCAGAGAGAGCCACTGTTTTTTTTCGTCAAAAACTTAAAAAATATTACGAAAATAGTTGACAAGATAGCCAAAATAT
>JAQUUB010000091.1 GCA_028694115.1 Lachnospiraceae bacterium | reverse complement strand
TTAAAGCAGGAATACCATAAATTTTGCCAGCATCGTCTTTGAAAGGTGTGAAGAAATTTTCTTTGTAGTCTGCACTGTCTGGTGAATTTTTAATAACATCAGTCATATCCATAACAAGACCTTGTGAAGCCCAATCTTTAACATTCATACCTTGTACTAAGAATACGTCTGGAAGATCATCAGCTGCTGCTAATGTAGCAATCTGTGTTTTGTATTCTGCGTTAGCTAATACGTTTTCTGTTAAGTTTACATCTGGATGAGCTTCTTTCCATTCAGCGATCATTGTACGGAATCCGTCTGATCCACCGTTTCCTTCTGATTCTTCAGAAGTTGAGAAATGCATAATGTTCAAATCTCCCTTATATGTAACTTCTGTTGCAGCTGCTGCTTCTGTTGTAGCTGCTTCTGTTACTGCTTCTGTTGCTGCTTCTTCTGTTGCTGCTTCTGTTGTAGCTTCTGCTGGTGCTGTTTCTTCTGTTGCTGTGCTGCTTCCACATCCAACTAACATTGAAGCAACCATCGTTGTGCATAATAAAATGCTTACTAGTTTCTTTTTCACTTTGTAATCCTCCTCTGATTTCAAGTGTGTGCTTGTTTAATTTGTTCATTTAATTATCACCCATAATTGAGTAACAGGGAAAATGAACTATTCCCTTAATCGTTTTCGCTCTTTTATTATACAACATAATGTACAGATATTTCAATACTTTTTTTAAATTATTGTACATGTTTATCGTTGTTCCTTTGCAAACGCCCTATTTCTGGGTATATTTCGCATTATTATTGAGTAATTTTATCATAAATAAGCTTTAATTACTTTAACGTTTTCTATATTTTTTGCTCTGTAATACCATATGTTCACTAAATTGTGATCTGCGTATTAATCGTTTATAGTCAAAAATATGGGCAGAGTTCTTTTGGATTTGTAATATAATTCCATTTACCTATTTAAATAGGTAGAAACTCATTCACAAAACACACTATCCTTACTAACAGGCTAAAGCCTAGAACACAAAAAAGCTCCGCAATAGCGGAGCTTTTTAATGAGACATCGGGGATTCGAACCCCGGACAACTTGATTAAAAGTCAAGTGCTCTACCAACTGAGCTAATATCCCATGGTTTAAGTATTTCTAGCTTTATGTTTTACTTTTAGCAAATTCAAAATATAACATCTATTCAGCTAGTTAGCAGGGCTAGCTGGATTTGAACCAGCGAATGCAGCAGTCAAAGTGCTGTGCCTTACCGCTTGGCGATAGCCCTATAAAAAGGGTGGGTAAAGGGATTCGAACCCTCGGCCTCCAGAGCCACAATCTGGCGCGCTAACCAACTGCGCTATACCCACCATAAAGGGTATTATCCCTCGCTGAAAAACAAAACGTGCTCGAAGGGATTCGAACCCCCGACCCACGGCTTAGAAGGCCGTTGCTCTATCCAACTGAGCTACGAACACACGTAGATATGAAGCTACTAATTCATAATTTTCACCTCATTTATTGCAAAAAAACAAATCGCTTGGCGATTTAAAGCGGGTGATGGGAATCGAACCCACGTATCTAGCTTGGAAGGCTAGTGTTCTACCATTGAACTACACCCGCACATAACAATAATATTCTTTTAAATCGGGGTGACAGGATTCGAACCTGCGACCTCCTGGTCCCAAACCAGGCGCTCTAGCCAAGCTGAGCCACACCCCGTTGTTTCTTATCTCGCATCCCGTAAACGTGACGCAAGACATATTATATCTTAGGACAAGTGCAATGTCAATATCTTTTTATAAGTATTTTATTTTTATTTTAAATTCATCATTTTCATCTTGATTTATAACTATATAAGATGGTCTTCTGCCTTCTTGTCTTGGATAGGAAATACTTCCTGGATTCAAAGCAATCACACCATCTCTTTGTTCTATCAATGGTTTGTGTGTATGCCCGAATATTACTACATCAACACCTTTTGCCCTTGCTTCTTCCATTATGGTTTCTACTCCCATTGAAACGTAATAATAATGTCCATGAGTCAACCAGATATGATACTTCCCCAATTGAAATTCTCTTTCCTTAGAAAGATTTGAGAAGAAGTCATTATTCCCTAGTACGATCTCCATTGGGCATTCTGCCATGGCTCCTATCACGTATTCTGACCCTTCTGCATCACCACAATGAATTAAAAAGTCAATTGGCTTTTCTTTATTAAGTACTTCTTCGATATTTTCATTTTTTCTATGAGAATCACTAATAATCAATATCTTCATATAGTTACCACCTGTTTAGAATTTCATCTTTCATAAGGCGTAAAGCTTTTCCTCTATGGCTCTCAACGTTCTTTTGTACCATTGTTAGTTCAGCTGTACTACAATTGTATTTTGGAAGTATAAATATTGGATCATATCCAAAACCATTTACTCCCGATTCCTCGTAACCAATATACCCCTCCATCGTAGCTCTAACCACTTCAAACGTTCCATCTGGAAAGACAGCCGCAATTGCACATACAAATCTGGCTGTTCTCTCTTCTTTTTTAACCCCTTCTAATCGCTTGATTATGTTACTATTTTTTATATGGTAATCAGTGTTCTCTCCCATATATCTTGCCGAATAAATTCCTGGTTCCTTATTTAGATAATCAATTTCCAATCCCGAATCATCTGCCAATACTAATTGCCCTGTTCTTTCCCAAACAGCCTTGGCCTTTATTAATGCATTTTCTTCAAAAGTTTTTCCATCTTCATTAATATAAATTTCTATTCCCGCCTGTCTCATGGAAATAATATTCGCGTGTATGTCACTCATTATATCATGAATTTCTTTCATTTTTTCATTATTGGACGTTGCAAATATAATTGTTTTTTCATTCATTAATTTCATCATCTACTTTTATCCATTTCTTCATACGCGTTAATAATTCCCTCATATATTCCTTCCGCAATCTTTTCTATATATTCTTCTTCTGAAAGTTTTAATGCTTCCTGCTTATTCGTTAAGTAGCCAACATTTATTAATACAGCGGGTACTTTGGTTTTGGTTAAAATTTCGAGTTTATTTTCAATATTGACTCCTCTATCTTTCGCACACGTGTTTTTTACTAAAGAATCCTGTAAGTTTCTGGCTAGATTTTCTGCGTTAAATTCGGGAATAAGGACTTCATTGCTATAACATGTTTGAACACCATTTGTAATTCTAGTTTTTGCATCAGCATTACAATGGATGCTAATAAACATATCCGCTTTTAAAGTGTTTGCAAAACCAATTCTTTCCTCAATTGAAGGCTGCTCTTCATTTGTTGTTCGTGTTAGATAAAGATTAATATTACTACCCTTCATTTTCTCTTTTAATAAGTTTGCAATCTTCAAAGTAATATCTTTTTCCGTTTGCCCAAAAGCAACCGTACCTGTTTGCATTCCACCATGCCCTGGATCGACCACTACAATCGAATCATGCAATTCTTTTGGTGGTAAGAATTCAATGTATAATTTATTGTCCTCAAACACTGGCTGTGTCTCATATAAACCATCTAAAAGCAAATCAAGTCTTGCCATCCCATTTTCATATCCATATTTTAGATTAACAATATGACTGCTACTTCCCGACAAAGGATTTTTATAAAAAAAATCCTCCTCAACCCCTTTAATTACTATACTAGTTCTATTTTCCATTAACAAATCTGATATTTCTAACTCTTCTATCGTTATTGTTTTAGGAAGCGGGATACATAAATATTCTGTTTGTTTCGACATTCCATCCTCAAGTATAATAGAATCATCTGTATTCACTAATGTAGTTGCATTCGCCGGAATATCACGAAACAGGAAAAACAATGTCATTATTCCTATAGCAACAATTGAAAATGCACTGCATAGAATCGTTGTTTTTTTTATTAATTCATCATCATTATTCTTCATCATCTTATCTTCTCGGTGGTTTAGGACCTAGAAATTGATAAAAATAGGTTTTCATCATGCCATTATATATTTTTCTGTTTTTATCAGCTTTTCTTCCTATAAATTTTTCTGCCTCATCATAACTTGTAATCATATAAGTGGACCATGTATCTAAACGTCTAAGACTTTTTCCAAAAGTACCATATAAATCGGGTAATGCATTTTTATCTTCAATTCTTTCCCCATAAGGTGGATTAGTTATAATAAATCCATATTTTTTAGGATGACTCAACTCATCCACTCCCCTTTGTTGAAAATGAATCAATTTATCAACTCCAGCAAGTTTCGCGTTTTCTCTTGCAGCATTTACAATTTCACCATCTATGTCATAGCCTTGAATGTCAGTTTCTACCGACAAATCAAGTAGTTCATTTGCTTCATCCAAACATTCATACCAATATTTCTTAGCTATTATATTTTCCCATTGTTCCGCCGTAAACGACCGATTCATGCCGGGTGCCATATTAGCTGCAATCATAGCTGCCTCAATCGGTATGGTTCCCGATCCGCAAAAAGGATCCACTAAGACTCTATCTTTATTCCATGGTGTAAGCATAATTAAAGAGGCTGCTAAGTTTTCAGCTATGGGAGCCTTGCTCACTAATTTACGATATCCCCTTTTGTGTAAAGAGACACCTGTTGTATCAAGAGCAATCGTAACCTCATCCTTCATTAAAAATACTCTTAATGGAAAACTCGCTCCATCCTCTTTAAACCATTCCGTTTTGTACGTTTTCTTTAGTTTTTCTACCATGGCTTTCTTAATAATTGATTGAATATCTGTCGGACTAAAAAGCTTGCTTTTTACGCTCGCAGCTTTTGCCACCCAGAACTTCCCATCTTGAGGTATATATTCTTCCCAACTAATAGCTTTTGTACCTTCAAACAGTTCATCATAGGTTGTTGCTTTAAAAGTACCTACTTTTATTAAAATTCTTTCCGCTGTACGCAAAAAAATATTAGCCCTTGCAACACCATCTTCATCGCCTAAAAAGGTTACTCTTCCATCCTCTACTAATGATACATCATATCCAAGGTCCATTATTTCTTTTTTTAGTACTGCCTCAAGTCCAAAATGACAAGGTGCAATTAATTCCATTTTTCTCATATTTTATACTTTTTCCTATCTTTTTATCTAAGAAACCTATTATTTACATATCTTATATATTAAGGTAGCGTTTACTGCATGTCAATATAATTCACGCCTCTGTAAGCTACGATTCCTCCTGTAATTGCTTTTACATTCAATCCACATTTTATCATTAATCTTGCCGCAATTAAACTTACCGCACCCCTATCACAATAAACAATATATGTCTTACTTTTTGACAATTGGCAAAGCTTGCTTTCTTCCTCATATGAAATATTGATTGCACCTCTTATATGTCCTCTGTTATACTCCTCCTGATTTCGAACATCTACAATCACTGTTTCATTCCGATTTATATATATATCCAGCATCTTTGCTGGTATCATTTCTATTTGCACTATATCGCCCCCATCTCATATATTATGATATGAAAGAAGCGACAGCTCCGTTACCGGTTCTGCCGCTTCTTTTCTTTAATTTGCTAATTAATAATTGTCGCTTGTGTAATCAGAAGAGTTTGTATCATTTTTGGATGAATTACTAGCTTTATTCTGATTTTTGTTTTTAGATGAATTCTGTCCATTAATACTATCATTCATCTTGTTTTTCTGATTTTTGTTTGTTGAGTTATTCATGTTATCAGCCATTTTATATCTCCCTTCAGGAGAATTCCTTCTCCAAAATATTTATGTTACGGTACTATTATTTCATTAAAGTTTAATTTTATACTCGTAATTTTGTGAAAATATAAAATTATAAAAAGAAAATTTTTTTGTTGCATTTTATCGAAATCAATGATATTATATTTTTGTAAAAAGAGTTTACCCTTCAATAATTCTTTTTATGATAACCCCTTATTAATTATTTATACTCCCCTCATTACAAGCCTTGGTTTCCCCCAAGGCTTGTATACTTTTGTACATTTTTATATTCGTCCGTAAACATTAACATACATTCAGAAGAAGGCGCTTGCGGCTTCTTCCTGTGTGAGACTTAGTGATTCTTAGGAGCAGTTTTTTGGCTCCTTAGAATCACTTCTCACACTGTGAAACTTAGATATACTTAGCATGGTTCTCTCATGCGTTAGTATATCTTCTCACACTTTTATCTTCTATTAATGTATCTTACAATAATAGCTACTAAAACCAGTGGAATTATAATGGGGGCTAATAGATATACTACAGATCCCAGAATGCCTATGATTACTATAATAACAAGTGCAATTACCAACCAGATAACCCACCTAGGCAATTGATAAATCTTAGTTCTACCTTTTTCTTCTCTTTCACCCACATATTCTTCATTTCTACTATAATTACTATTTTGATTAGTTTCAATTATAGTCTTAGCAATTAGTCTTGGATCCCCAAGCATTGTCAGAACATCTGCTTCCATTTTCCCTTTTCTAATTTCAGACATAATATATTCTTCATAATAATTTATATTATCATTAATGACATTACTATCTACTTCCCCTAATAGTGATAAACGTAATTTTTCTAAAAAATCTTCCTTATTCATAAGTAATCCTTCCTACAAAATGAAAATAATTTTATTTTTAGTAATTTATCAATCTATTGTACCAAATCACTAGTATTATGGCTAGTCTGCTTCCAATTTATTTAAAATCAGAAAACCTCTTGCCAACAGAGCAAGAGGTTTTCTGACAACTTTTCACAAATTAAATTTATAGAGATTCCAAGTTTTTTACAGAATCTCCAGGAAGTACCCTTCCTTGAACTACTACCCTCTCAATCAAAGCCGTTTTAGGCCTTTCAATCAGGTTAATGAGCTTTTCTGCTGCCATTTTACCCAATGTTTTCGTATCTTGTTCTAATGTCGTTATTTTAGGTTCTAAGACTTTTGCAATATTAATTCCATCATATCCAGCTACTGAAATATCATCTGGTATATTAAGACCTTTTTCCTTAATCGCATTAATGCCACCAATGCAAGCATAATCATCTGGATATAAAATACACGTAGGCTTTTCTTTAAGCTCAAGTAATTCTTTTGTGAGTTTTGCAGATGTATTCGGATCACGGTAAATACCGTTTTTAATATATTCATCAGGCACTTCAATTCCTAACTCATCCAATGTTCTGTAAAAACTTCCTAATCTGTTTTGAGTAACTGAAGAATCAGCTCCATGTATATATGCGATTTTTTTATGTCCCATCCCCACAATGTAAGTAATTAACTCGCGAATTCCCTTTACATTGTCGGACACAATACCCGTTCGATTATCAAATACATGATCGATTGTTACAACAGGCACATCGCTTTTTATCAAATCCAGAACCTCCGGATCATTAAAATCCACACAGGCAATAACGACTCCATCGATACCCCTATATTTACTATGCTCTAAATACGACATCTTATGATGCTCTTGATTACAGTTAATAAAAGTTATATCATAGCCCTTATTTTCTGCTGTGACTTTAAAGCTATCTAAAACATTTGCAAAGTAATCATGAGTTAATCCACTTCGAGCTTCGTCTACAAAAAGTACACCTAGATTATATGTACGATTTGTTTTGAGTGCTCTTGCAGAAGAATTCGGAAAATATCCCATTTCTTTTGCAACTTTCTTAATATGTTTTTTTGTTTCTTCTCCAATATCACTGTGATTGTTCATTGCCTTGCTTACAGTTGCAACAGAAACGCCACACCGTAGTGATATATCTTTCATAGATACCATTTGTTTTCCTCATCAGACGCTTAATCGTTTTCGCAATAAAATTATAATACTATTTACATATATAATCAATAGTAATTTGAATTTTTTTGTTTAATTATTATAATTTTTGTCTTAAGAATATTTAAATAATATATATAATTTTCCAGTAGTTTGTATTTTGTTTAAATTCAACTTAATATTTTCGTTATTTTAGTTTTTTGAGCTAACAAATACATAATATTATTTAATTTTTAATTAGAATAAAATTGATTTTTAATGTTTATTGTTGTCTCATATTATGCACATTTCAATAATATTGTATTGATTTTACATTTATCATAAGGTATAATCGACTTGTAAAAACAACTGTAAAGTAATACTTAATCGTTTTCTACACTTCGCAGATGCAATATTTTATTACAAAAGTAAACTACTAATACTATTATTTAGATTGGAGAAGAATCACTATGAAATTTGGTTTTTTTGATGATGAAAATCAGGAATACGTCATTACCACCCCTAAAACTCCCTTGCCATGGATTAATTATTTGGGATGTAATGACTTTTTTTCTTTAATTTCTAATACATCTGGAGGATATTCTTTCTATAAAGATGCGAAATTATTGAGACTTACGCGTTATCGCTATAATGATGTACCATGCGATACAAATGGTAAATACTTCTATATTAAAGATGGGGATTCTGTTTGGAATCCTGGATGGCAACCTACAAAAACAGAACTTGATTCCTATGAGTGTCGTCACGGATTAGGTTATAGCCGTTTTATATCTTCTAAAAACGATGTAAAAGCTTCCGTACTTACTTTTATTCCAATGAATGATACTTGTGAAGTTACACAAGTGAAACTATCAAATATGAGTTCTTCCGAAAAGACGATTTCTCTTTTCTCCTATGTAGAATTCTGTTTATGGAATGCAATGGATGATATGACAAACTTCCAGAGAAATTTAAGCATTGGTGAAGTAGAAGTAATTGGATCTACGATTTATCATAAAACGGAATACCGCGAACGCCGTAATCATTATGCAGTTTATTCAGTAAATAGCGATATTGATGGTTTTGACACAATTCGTGATACATTCCTTGGTTCCTATCGTGGTCCTGACATGCCTGAGGTAGTTGAGAATGGTAAATGTACAAATTCAATGGCTAGTGGCTGGTCTCCTATTGCTTCTCAGCAAATTAATATAACTTTAAAACCAGGTGAAACAAAATCTTATGTATATGTATTAGGTTATGTAGAAAATCCAAACGAAGATAAATGGGAAAAACCTGGTATTATTAACAAAAAACCTGCAAATGAAATGCTTGCAAAATATAAAACCGATTCTGATGTAGAAAAAGCATTCGCAGAACTTCAGTCATACTGGAAATCTTTACTTTCAAAATACTCTGTTGCTTCTAGTAATGATAAAGTAAATAGAATGGTAAATATATGGAATCAATATCAGTGCATGGTTACATTTAATATGTCACGCTCCGCTTCCTATTATGAATCAGGAATTGGCCGTGGAATGGGATTCCGTGATTCCTGTCAGGATTTACTTGGTTTTGTTCATTTAATTCCTGATCGTGCAAGAGAACGTATTATAGATATTGCATCTACACAATTTGAAGATGGTAGTGCATATCATCAATATCAGCCACTCACTAAAAAAGGGAATTCCGATATTGGAAGTGGATTTAATGATGATCCATTATGGTTAATTGCCGGAACTAGTGCTTATATTAAAGAGACTGGTGATATCTCTATTTTAGATGAAATGGTACCATATGATAACGATGAATCAAAAGCAACTCCATTATTTGATCATTTAACACGTTCTTTGAATTACATAGTTAATCATAAAGGCCCTCACAAATTACCACTTATTGGACGTGCCGATTGGAATGACTGTTTGAATCTGAACTGTTTCTCAGAGCATCCCGGTGAATCCTTTCAGACATTTGGACCTTCTGAAGGTCCTGTAGCAGAGTCCATATTCATTGGCGGTATGTTTGTTAAATATGGTAGAGAATATGCTGAATTATGTGAATTAATTGGAAAAGCTGAGGAAGCAAAGAAAGCTCTAGCAGAAGTTGAAGAAATGAACAAAGCTCTTCTGACCGATGGCTGGGATGGAGAATGGTTTGTTCGTGCATATGATGCATACAGTAATAAAGTTGGTTCAAAAGAGTGCGAAGAAGGCCAGATTTTCATTGAGCCTCAAGGTTTCTGTGTTCTCGCTGGAGTAGGTGTTGAAACTGGCGAAGCAAAGAAAGCTCTTGATTCTGTAAAGGAACGATTAGATACAAAGTACGGTGTTATGATATTACAGCCGGCTTATACAAAATATCATGTTGAACTTGGAGAGGTTTCTTCTTATCCACCTGGATACAAAGAAAATGCTGGTATCTTCTGTCATAACAATCCTTGGGTTTCAATAGCTGAGACTGTTATCGGACGTGGAGATCGTGCCTTTGAGATTTATCAAAAGACATGTCCTGCATATACGGAAGAGATTAGCGAAATTCATAGAACAGAACCTTATGTATATGCTCAGATGATTGCTGGTGCTGATGCTAAATACCATGGAGAAGCTAAAAATAGTTGGTTAACAGGTACCGCTGCATGGACTTTTGTTAATATATCGCAATATATCCTTGGTCTTACCACTACTCATAAGGGACTTTGTGTAAATCCTTGTACTCCTAAAGGATTTGGAGATTTCTCATTAACTAGAAAGTTTAGAGAAGGTACTTACCATATCGAAGTAAAAAATCCTAGCAATGTTGAAAAAGGGATTGTCTCCGTTGTTGTTGATGGTAAACCAGTTGATGGTAATATCATTCCATATGAAAAAGGAAAAGCAGAATATAACGTAGTTGTTACTATGGGTTAACCTTAAAAGGGCTGTCAATTGACAGCTCTTTTTTTATGCATTCACATCTCGGTGCGTTAGAATTAAGGCAGATAACACCATAAAAACAATAATAAACATACAATTACTTACAACAAATGGAAATAGTTCTATTTGCATTCCTGGTTTGTTAGCACGCATACCATAGGATAATAATGCGTAGGGCCAGTAGAGCATATATCCTTTTGTGGTAAACATTAGTCCTAGTATTCCACCGAGCAGTGAAATGCCAATTGGAATCGAAAAGGAGCGAATGATCATAGACAGGAGCAGCTGAAGACTGCATATTGCCAGACCTCCAAGAAGTCCACAAAGAAACCATTCCACTAAAGATATAGGCAGTGGTTCTGTAATGTGTGCAATTTTACCACACACCACGAAAAGAAAAAATATCCATGCAATTGATAGACATACCATTTTAGTGGCTGTAAACAGCTTGCTGAGCAGCAGATAGGTTCGTGGTATGGGTACTGTCATATAAAAGTTAAGATTGCGGTTAAAATATTCCATTCTCCACAGATAGGCACAATAAGTACCAATTAATGGGGGGAGAAAGAAATAGCATAGAAACAGGGTGTGCTGTGACCAAAGGCTGTTCCATGTATTACTCAAGACTCCCTGATTATATGTGAAATTCAAGGTACCAATCAATGCCGAGAGGGCTGGAAGAATCAGGAATGCAATCCATACAGGATTTCCTTTTAATTTCAGATTTTCTGCTTTCATTGCTTGTAACAACATATTATACCTCCTCCTTTGCTATAAGACGGCGACCAACTATATACAAAAGCACCGTCCAGATGGTAATGGCTAAAAGTCCCCAATAATTCACAGGGCGCCAGGAATATGCAATATATCTTGTCTTTTCATCATATTCGCTCATGATACATAACGTCAAAGTGACGTAGTTTGTCCATAGTACGGCATGTTGAAGAATCGGATACTGATGCAGAAACATAAGAAACAGTCCGCAGAAGGAACCAGTAATGCCAATACAGAGAGAAACCATCTGATTGTGAATAAATAAGGATAAATTTAATTGAAGGATATAAGAGGCAAATGTCACTAAAAAGCTAAATAAGAAATAGAGACTCATTTTATCAAGGGGTACAACATGCTCGAAATGAAACACCACTCCGGTAAAAATTGTAAAAACCATCTGCCCCAAAGATAAAAGAACGCAGAACAATAATCCGATGGAAAGTTTGGCATGATATAGGGAGCTCCTTGACTGTAGGGTATATAAAAGCTTTAACGCTTCTCCTTTATGTTCGACGTCTGCAATCCGACTTGCAATCACTGCTACAAAGGAAGGAGCCAGAATTGCATTTAAAATAGGCATTTGATACAACAGCATCATCCATCCCCATTGTCGTTCGGAATCACTTGCAGTGCGAAGACCATAGGAACACCAGATAAAATTAATTGCCAAAAAAGAAAAGGTGAGTATTATAAGAATTGATATCCTGTCCTTTATAAATTCAAGTTTCAGCTGTTTCATAAGCTCAGCTCCTTTCCAGTCAGTGATAAAAAGATATCTTCCAAACTTTTTTCTTTCATTTCAATCTGATAAATCATAATATTGTTTTCAAAAAGAGAATAGCAAAGCCTCCCAATTTCTTTATCCTTCATCTTTGGTAAGAAAAAAGATCTTTCTTTCCTACAAAATAAAATATGTTTTTCTTCCAAAATACGGGAAGTTTTTTCTTCATTATCGGTTCTGATTATCATGTTCCCTTGACTTCTTTGATGAAGATTTTCAAGAGAATCTTCGAATATCAGCTGCCCTTGCCGAATGATTCCTGCATAATCGGCCATCTGGTCAATTTCAGTTAACATATGACTGGATACAAGTACCGTCATACCATAAGCCTTTGGTAGTGACACGATGAGCTCACGCATTTCCTGAATACCTGCAGGGTCGAGACCATTGGTTGGCTCGTCAAGAATCAGTAATTTAGGATAGCCTAGTAGCGCAGTGGCAAGGCCTAACCTTTGCTTCATCCCAAGAGAATACTGACTGACTTTCTTATCCTTTTGCGAAGCGAGCCGCACAATGGATAAAAGGTCTGTAATCTGTGCTTCCTCCACTCCCTTTAACATCGCTGCAATTCGAAGATTGTCGATACCTGATAAATGTCCATAAAAACTTGGCGATTCAATCAAAGAACCGATCTGTTTTAAAATCTCCAGACGGTTTTTATTCGTGGCCTGCTTACCAAAGATGGTTACGGTACCATGTGTAGGTGCAGCTAAACCTAAAATCATTTTAAGAGTGGTACTCTTACCGGCACCATTTGGGCCAAGAAAACCATATACCGTATTTTGTGGTATTGTAAGGTCAACGTGATCGACCCGTAGATGTTTTCCATACTGTTTGCAAAGGCTATCCGTTGTTAGGATAGGATTTCTAATCATTTTGTTCATGACTTTAACCTCCTGTTTCTATTTGTTATACTCATTTTAGATAGATAATCTTACAGACACATGAAAACCACCTTACGTTTACATTAAGTTTTGAAACAAGCATTTACGAATAAGAAAAGTAACGATAAAATAGTAGTAGAATAAAGAGAGGTAAGTTATGAAGTATACAGATCGCAAACTATTATTAGTAGAGGATGAAACGGATATCCTCATTTTAGAAAAGAAATTACTTATGAAGCAAGGGTATGAATCAATAGAGACCGCTGCAGATTGTAGGCAGGCACTTAATAAGGCTTTAGAGATACAGCCTGACTTAATCATACTAGACATTATGCTTCCTGATGGAAATGGGTTTGATTTATATCAGGAATTAAGGAAAGAAACTGAATCACCAATTCTGTTTTTATCGGCCAGAGACGAGGATGCAGACCGGATTGCAGGTTTAGGACTTGGTGCAGATGATTATATAACGAAACCCTTTTTACCTGAGGAGCTGCTGCTTCGCATACGAAATGTATTACTTAGAACATACAAAGAAGATAAGGAAGGTACAAAAAATGTGCTTTTGCTAGGAGACATCTCGGTTGACTGGGGTGGTGGAATGATATGCCGGAATGGCCAGGAAATTATGCTTACTGCAAAAGAATACCAAATTCTTCAGAAATTAGCAGAAAATAGAGGAAACATTGTAACGATAGACCGTTTATGTGATACCTTGTGGCAGCTAGAGAACTATGGTTATGAGAATACACTGATGGTACATATACGGAGGCTTCGTGAAAAACTAGAAGAAGATCCATCGAATCCCAAATGGCTACTTACGGTTCGGGGACTTGGTTATAAACTGGTGAAATAGATGGAAGATATGGAGCAGAAAATGATTCAGGATAAATTGAAATTTATTTTTTTTATGATTGTGACAGTTATTTTATCTGCCATGATTACGATTACAATCTATTTTCTTATTGCCTTGGCTGGAATGAAAGACATAAATCTATTAAGTGTTCGAACAATTGCAGGCGGACTTACAAAACAGAAGGACGGATATACCTTGTCAAACGATTGCCAGTTAACCCTGCAAAAGAATCACTGTTTTGCATTCTTAATCGATGGAAATGGAAAAGTTATCTGGAAATACGATAAACCAAGGGAAATACCAGACGAATTTTCACTGCAGGAGGTAGCGTCTTTTTCAAGATGGTACTTGCAGGATTATCCGGTACAAAACTGGCAGTTCGAAACTGGAATTATAGTGATGGGATATCCCAAAAATACCCTTTGGAAATATGTGGTGGAAATGCCAAACACACAGGCAGTTTTACTTTTTAAGTGGATGATTCCTTTGATGATGCTCATTATGGCATTCATATTTATTGTAGTATCCCGTTGGAATAAAGGACAGTTAAGAAGACAGGATAAGGCGCGTACAGAATGGATTGCAGGTGTATCGCATGATATCCGTACGCCGTTAACCATGATACTTGGATATGCTGGGGAACTAAATGAATCCATGATAATTTCTGGTGAACAGAAGGAGCAGACACAAATCATACTAGCGCAATCACAAAGAATAAAAATTCTAGTTGAAGATTTTAATATGGCGAATAAACTTACTTATGGTATGGTATCACTGGATAAGAATAATGTAAAGATTTCTTCAATTATAAGACAGGTTGTGGCTGATATCATTAATTCTAATTTAGAGGAACGATTTCAGATCGTGTTTGAGGCATCTGCTGATTACGTGGTAAAAGCCGATGAAAAGCTTATATATCGTGCGATAGCCAATCTGATACAAAACAGTATCTGTCATAATCCTTCAGGCTGTAATATTTTGGTATCGTTAAATAAGCAGCGAAGAAACGTGGTAGTATCGGTGGAAGATAATGGCGTTGGATTTGGAAAAGAGATCCTATCTCGTAGATTTGATTCTTATCAAAAATTAACAAGTCATGGATTAGGATTAGTAATTGTAAACAGAATTATCAGGGCTCATCATGGAACATTAAAACTTTATAATAAGAATGGTGCTGTGGCGGAGCTTAGATTTCATTAAAACATAGTATGAAACAGCTCCCCTCAACTTTTTTTCTTCTCCATTTCAATCCATTGACGATTTAACCAATCAGCCGCATGATTCTTTCCTTCTTCATCAAAGGAAAATTCCTGATAAATCTTGTTCTCTTCAGGTGTCTTTAAAAAACAAAACGGTTCTGGCCAAACGGCTACCATTATTTTTTTTTCATCTCCCTCTTCCTTCTTAACGAGTCGATACCTCATCCCATTCATACTTCCGGTATACTCCTCTTTCCTTAATATATTAAGATTAAAAAAGTCTTCTTTATTAATCAAAAAGTTTCCCTCCTATCCTGCAAAAAGTCTTGTAAATATATAGCAAAAAAGTCTTGAAAATTAGTATTTTCAAGACTTTACACGTGCGTTAGAAGATTCGAACTCCCGGCCTTTTGGTCCGTAGCCAAACGCTCTATCCAGCTGAGCTAAACGCACATCTTTATTGCTAACTTGTTCAGCAACATCGTTAATTTTACATGAATATACTGTTATTGTCAATAGATTTTAATAATTTTGTATATTCTGTATATTCAAACTCTTTCACGCTGATAAAACCATTTAAATATAGCTGTTGAGATAATTATAAAATATCCAAAAATACTATAATAATCAGGTATTTGATCTAAAAAATAGAACCCTAAAATTGCTGCAAAAATTACTTGTGAATAATCAAATACAGAAATTTCTTTAGCTGGTGCTTTTGAATAGGCAGCAGTAATGCAAAGTTGCCCTGCTGTAGCTGCTACTCCTGCCATTAATAATATGAAAATTTGCATTAAAGTCATTGGTTTATATTCGATAAATAAGAAGGGAAGCAATAAAATACAAGAAAATGTTGAAAAACACATAACAATTACAATTCCTCTTTCACCCATTTTTCCTAATTTTCTTACAAACGTATACGCAACACCTGCACCAAATCCCCCCATTACACCAATCATTGCATTGATAAATGCTATGTTCATTGCTGGTTTCACTACAAAAACTGCACCAATGAAAGCAATAATAACGGCACCCCATTCAATCTTGTTTGCCTTTTCTTTTAATATAAATGTTGACATAATAATTGCAAAAAAAGGAGACAGTTTATTGAGTATATTGGCATCCGAGATATTCATTCGGTCAATGGCATAGAAATTGCAAACTAGTCCGGCTGTTCCAAACGCACATCTGCTTAGCAATGAAGGAATGGATTCCTTTTTTATTTTTAATCCTTCTTCTGAATTCAATAGCATAATTATAGATACCACTGCAGCTACACTATTTCTAAAAATGGCCTTCTGGACAGTTGGCAAATTTCCTGACATTCGAACAAAAAAACTCATGAGTGAAAAGAAAAAACCAGCTAAAATAATAAGTACTATACCTTGTCTTTTATTTTGACTCATATATTTTAACCCTTTCGTATAAGTCTTTTAGCTGAAATACTATTCACTCTAATTCTTAAAACACATACAGATGACAATTCTTCTAATTTAAATTTGTTATCTTTTCTATCTTGATATTGCCCCATTAAAATATTTAATGCCTCTATTTTGTCTTCTTCAGGTACAATTTCTATTATTCCATTTCCGCAGACACTTTCATATTCCATTGTGCTTTTACAAGCTATCTCATCAAGTAATATTTTATGATTACAATCCATTTCAAATGCTACATGAGGATTTGTTTTCATTAGTTCAACTTTTGTTCCAGCATATGCACCATGAAAATAAAGTGTATAGTTGTCTTTAGACAGTTCAACTCCAAAATTCATTGGAACAATATAGGGATAAATCCTATCAAAAAAAGCAACATTACAACTATCACATTTTTTCATTATTTCATATATTTCTAGTTTATCTAAAATTTCTCTATCTTTTCTTCTCATAAGTTCTCCTTCGTCCTACTATTTATAAATTGTACTTCGATTACATTTTATCACTCTAAACTATTTATTACACCTAAAAACTGTTGCTATGTACATACACTGTACATACAAAAAAATAGAGAATAAAAAATCGCAAACCACAATAAACTCTAGGTTTGCGACTCTTACATGCGAGCTTTGCTCGCTATCTACTGCCGGCGACCGGAATCGAACCGGTACGGGAGTATAAGTCCCGCAGGATTTTAAGTCCTGTGCGTCTGCCAGTTCCGCCACGCCGGCATTTATAGTACACTGGCTGTACTACAATGGGACCTACAGGGCTCGAACCTGTGACCCTCTGCTTGTAAGGCAGATGCTCTCCCAGCTGAGCTAAGATCCCAAACTTATCGCTTATATAAAGCGCTGGTAAAATAAATCAAATCCAAAACATTGATTTCAAAATCATAAAAAAACTATACGACCCAGATCGGACTCGAACCGACGACCTTCGCCGTGACAGGGCGACGCTCTAACCAACTGAGCCACTGGGCCATTTATAATACATAATCATATGTAGTGGACCTTCGGGGACTCGAACCCAGGACCGACCGGTTATGAGCCGGTTGCTCTAACCAACTGAGCTAAAGGTCCAAATTCCTCTGAAAGCCGATGATCGGACTCGAACCGATAACCTGCTGATTACAAATCAGCTGCTCTGCCAATTGAGCCACATCGGCAAAAGAATTTGATGACTCCTACGGGAATCGAACCCGTGTTACCGCCGTGAAAGGGCGATGTCTTAACCGCTTGACCAAGGAGCCTTTATTTCTATTATTATAAATAATACTTACACACTACTTTTTTGAAAACTCCCCGAGTTGGGCTCGAACCAACAACCCTTCGGTTAACAGCCGAATGCTCTACCATTGAGCTATCGAGGAATAATTACTATCACTTGCTGCTAATTTAGAGATTACTCTATAAAAGATATTTTTTGATACCTTCAAAACCAAATACTGAATCATCCGATGTTATCCTCTTAGAATAACCCTCTGTTTTTATCCGTTCCTTTAGGATAAGCCCTAGACCTATTAGTAACTATCAGCTCCAT
>JAQUUB010000090.1 GCA_028694115.1 Lachnospiraceae bacterium | reverse complement strand
AAGTGTCCATCTCGTATAACGAAAAGTACTTTCTTTGCAACTTTATCTAATTGCTGCATCGCTTCAATCATTGTTACTTCTTCATCTATTAAAAATTCTGCAATTTCCATTCCTGCACCTCTTTTCAAAGGTGATTTAGATCACCTCTGGTTGTTTTAAACAATCAATAACATATCCTGCATCTTCTCTGGTGAGATTCGAACTACATGGGATATTCACAACAGTTTGCAAGTACTTCCTGGCTTTTTCAATCTGAAAAATTTGACTTCCATCGTATGGTTTTTGATCACTGATCAGTCCCCAAATTGGTCTTGCCTGAATTTTTTTTGAAGCTAAATATTTAATGATTTGATTCCTGTTTAATGCGTATTCTGGTTCTACATATAGTGCATAAAACCAATAATTGGGACGAATGCCAGCCTTAAAATCTAAAATTCTCAAGCCTGCTATCTCTTGCATTTCATTTTTATAAAAATCATAATTACTTTTTTTAATTTTAATAAAATCTTCCAGTTGTTCCAGTTGTGCAAGCCCTAATGCTGCTTGAAGGTTTGTCATACGATAATTATAACCAATTTCATCGTGGGTGTAGTAAAGCTCATCACTTTTTGCTTGGGTTGTAAGATGCTTTGCCTTTTTTAATAATTCCTCATTATCTGACACTATCATACCCCCGCCACCGGTAGTAATGATTTTGTTGCCATTGAAAGAATAGACACCTATGTCTCCTATAGTCCCAGCGTGTTTCCCTTTATATTTTCCTTCAAGATAATAGGTACCGATTGCTTCTGTAGCATCTTCAATTACTTTCAAATTGTACTTATTGGCAACCTCAATAATACGCTCCATGTCGGCCATATTTCCAAAAACGTGCACGACAACAACTGCTTTGATATGCTTCTTAGTTGTACTATTAATAAGTTTACCATCTGAAAAACTACATTCCGTTTCACAAAAGTCTTTTAGCTTGTCAACATCCATTGTAAGTGAATCATCACAGTCCATAAAAATGGGTTCTGCACCAACATACTTTACTGGATTTACTGCAGCGATAAATGTGAGTGTCGGAACAATGACTGCATCATTTTTTGTAACCCCACATAGATCAAGGGCGACGTGAAGCCCTGCTGTACCATTTTGGCAAGAAACCGCACCTTTACACTTAGCATAATCTGCTACTTTCTCTTCAAAATCATTTACATATGGGCCACCCGTTGATACCCACTCTGTTTCAACAGCATGTATTACATACTCAAGCTCGTTCCCTTTTAGGTTAGGAACGGATAGAGGTATAAATTTTTGACTCATCTTAGCACCTCCAAGTTAAATATTGTAAATATCTATCTTATACTGATCTAAATTGTGTTTGAAAAATTCAATTGTTTCTGCTAAGCCTTGTTCAAATGTATAATTCGGCTTCCAGTTTGTTAATCTCATTATCTTTTCATTAGACCCTAAAAGTCTATTCACTTCACTTTTTACAGGTCTTAGCCTTTGTTCATCACAAATAATCTTTGCATTTGGATTAATTTGTTTAATCAATTCTTCAGCTAATTGACCGATAGAGATTTCTTGCTGGGTAGCAATATTAATTTCTTCTCCGATTGTTTTGTCAGATTTCGCAATTTCAATAAACCCATTCACAGTATCTTTTACATAATTAAAATCCCTAGTTGGGGTTAATGAGCCAAGTTCGATTTCTTCCTTGCCAGCAAGAAGCTGGGTAATAATTGTTGGAATAACTGCTCTTGCGGATTGTCTTGGTCCATATGTATTAAATGGACGCACGATTGTAATCGGCATATTAAAACTGCGATAGAAAGATTCTGCTAATCTATCAGCGCCAATTTTAGTTGCCGAATAAGGAGATTGTCCCTGATAGGGATGTTTTTCATCAATAGGAACATATTGAGCTGTACCGTACACTTCAGATGTTGATGTGATCAATAGTCTTGAAGTATTTAAATCTCTTGCCGCTTGTAGTACATTAAGCGTACCTTTTATATTTGTATCTACATATGTATCTGGAGAATGATAGCTAAAAGGAATTGCAATCAAAGCAGCAAGATGAAATACTTCATCCATGCCTTTCATTGCTTCCTTTACTCCATTAGGATCTCTAATATCCCCAGTAAATACTTCTACCTCATTCATTATTTCTTTAGAAAGTGTATCTAACCATCCCCAAGAATTAAATGAATTATAGTATGCAAAAGCTTTAACCTTATGGCCCTGCTTAACTAACGCCTCTGTTAAGTGACTTCCAATGAAGCCATCTGCTCCTGTTATCAGTATTTTTGACATCATGCTTCCTCCAAAATTGTTTTTCTACACTATTTTTTGTCTTATCAAATTCCAAGGCATTCTTTGTACTTTGTCTGAAAGAATCCAAACTATTAAAAATTTAATTAAAAATATTATAGTTGTTGCTTGAGCCGCACCTATTGCGCCATTCGCTTTTATAAAATAATAATTTAAAATTATATTTAAAATCGCAGTAAAAAAGGTTACCATTGCTAAATATTTTGTTTTTTGAGCATAAAATATGTAATTAACCACCATAAGATACATTCCATTAAATGCATAGCCTAGTGCAATCCAAATTACATAAATACTTGAATTATTAAAGGATTCTCCTAAAAATATTTTTAAAGCATATGGAGCTATCATACCTAACACAATAGCAAGAAAAATAATCAATACAAAGTATAGATATGTAAACTTGACGATTTTAATTTTTGTAGTATTATCATTTTTTTCCAATCTTTCATAAAGCCATGGAATATATGCATTATTGAATGACATAGCTAAAATATTTATTATTGACCCTACTTGATAACCTACAGTATAAACTCCCGTAGCTGCAAGGCCTACCATGCCAGTAATAAAAACCCTATCTGTCATCGATATTATCGAACCTGATAGCGCATGAGGAATCAAAGGGACCCCAAAATTTAATGCATTCAAAATATATTTTTTGTTAAAAGAAAAGGTAATCCACTTATTTTTGAATAATGTAATTATGGCAAAGCCTGCAAAAACCAGCACTGCTATCGTTTGACCATAGATTCTTCCTTTCCATCCAAAGTTTAGACTAACCACAAATGCAATCGATAACACCCCATTTAAAAGGGTTTGCCCATTAACAAATATCCCATATCGTAACGCCTTTTTTTGAACTTGCCATAACGATAAAACTATTGATACAACAAACTGGCTAAATGAATATACGATAACAAGCCATAAATAACTACTCGGAAATGATGCTAAATCACTAATCATCTTTGAGAATATAAAAAATATTATACTTACAAATAAAGTGCTGGTTATTAATATTAGAAAGCAATTAAATACATATTTCCAGATATCAACTTCATCTTTATTGTAATATTGTCGAGAAATAGCCCCATTTATACTTAACCCAGTAAACGGAGATACGAAAGTAATTAGTAGTGTAAACATTGAAACTATACCATAATCCTCAGGGGTTAAGTATCTTGTTAATATTGGAAGAAGTAAAAACGGAATAGCCGAATTGATAATACTTGTTATTGTATATATCCCCGTTGCTCTTAATAAACTATTTTTCAACAATGTTTTTAACATTAATTATCTCTCTTTTCACTCTTTTGTGTAATTCAAATAAACGCAGTTTCAGATGATACTCATAATTTTGCGTGCCCAAATGCACAGGCTAACGGAAAAGATGCAACCACATGCGTGCATAAAGCTTCGGTTGGGAATTATGTAGTGTTGTCTTAATAGATAATCGCCTCATCTATTTCAAAATTCGCTATTTTTTAATCTCTACTAAAAAGATCTCTTGTGTAAACCTTATCCGCGACATCTTGAATCTCATCAGATAGTCTGTTTGCAACAATTACATCTGAGATTCTCTTAAACTCATCAAAGTCTTTAATAACTCTTGAACGGTAGAATTGATCCTCATGAAGTGCTGGTTCATACAGCACCACCTCAATACCTTTAGCTTTGATGCGTTTCATTACGCCTTGGATCGCAGACTGACGGAAATTATCAGAATCCATTTTCATAGTTAGTCTGTATATTCCAACAATATTTGGCTGTCTCTTTATAATCATATTGGCAATATGATCTTTTCTGGTTCTGTTGGCATCTACGATTGCCCCCATTATGTTTTGAGGTACATTCTGATAGTTTGCCAACAGTTGCTTCGTATCCTTCGGTAAACAGTATCCGCCATACCCAAATGAAGGGTTATTATAATGAGTACCGATACGTGGATCAAGCCCAACACCCTCTATAATCTGCTGTGTATTCAATCCTCTAACCTCAGCATAAGAATCTAGTTCATTGAAAAATGCAACTCTCATTGCTAGATATGTATTTGCAAAAAGTTTAATGGCTTCGGCTTCAGTAGCATCCGTATAAAGGATTGGAATATCTTTCTTAATTGCACCACTCGCCAGAAGTTCAGCAAATACTTTAGCTCTTTCTGACTTTTCTCCTACAACTATTCTTGACGGGTAAAGATTATCATAAAGAGCTTTCCCTTCCCTCAAGAATTCAGGTGAGAAAAATATATTCTTTGCATCGAATTTCTCTTTGATTAATTCAGTATATCCAACTGGCACTGTAGATTTAATTACAATTACAGCATTAAGATTTATCGAAAGTACATTTGCGATTACTGCTTCTACCGTTCTTGTATTGAAGTAATTTTTCTCAGGATCATAATTTGTTGGCGTGGATACAATAACATACTCTGCGTCTTTATACGCTTCATAATTATCCATTGTTGCCCTTAAATTAAGTTCTTTAGTCGCCAGATATTCTTCAATCTCAGGATCGATAATTGGAGACTTTTTATTGTTAATCATGTCGACCTTTTCTTTAATTATGTCAAATGCAATGACTTCATTGTACTGCGCTAAAAGTACGGCATTGGACAGGCCAACATAACCTGTTCCAGCGATAGTAATTTTCATGATTATGCCCCCTTAATAAACGGTATTGAACTGTGTTATTATTTATAGTATTTCTAGTTGGGTATCATAAAAGCAACTCTGACTATTCTTAAAATCAACAAAGTCGATTAGGTGATACCGCATAATTCTGTGCGTCCAAACGCGCAGTCAAATTTTTCATCCGGCAAAACAAAAATCACAACGAATGCTGAATGTATTAGCGATTATTTTTGTGCAGGCTGACGGAAAAGATACAAACAGATGGTGCGTAAAGCATCATCCATGAATTGTGCTGTGTTGCCCTTACTATATACAAAACATAGCGTTCAGCATTCTTTATTTAAAACACAGTTTGACTCCTACTCATGTTTTCCCAACGAACGTAGAGTATTTACAACTTCACTTTAAATTTTTTTAGCACAAAAATTATTAAATTATACTGTTAAACGAGTCAATAAATACGATCCTATCATCATTTGGAAAATAGAGCTTTCGCAGTAAAATTTCCTTCTCAAGAATTGGAGCAATAGAATATTTTTCATACAACTCACTGAAGTTGTAGACAACTTTATTAAATATTATCGGTATTGAAAAACAGCAGGTTGATACTCCACCAACTGTAATTATAGGATTCAAACAGGAGTATAGCATTTCAGCATCAAGCGAATTCTTAACAATATATACGTTTTCATACGCAGACATAGCGTGATCAAACAACGGTTCATTATCATAGGGATGCTTTTTTATATATATTTTCTTGCCTTTTGTTGATAAAGTATTTATTAGCTGTTTATAAAATTCTATAATGTCATGTGTTTGGATTCTATCTATATCGTAATCTTTAAATACTAATATCTGTTCAGTTTGGTAGTCCAGGCTATACTTTGCATATGCATGATAAAATTCTCTAAAATTCTTAACCGCATCCTCATTTGCAATCAGGCTTTTGTCAGTTTTTTTAAATAAAAAGAAACTTTCAAAATGAAAACCATTACTCTTTAATCTATTTATCAGAAATTTCTTAATTATTAACTTTATGTTTATTTTTAATTGATTAAACTTTTTTTTATTTGATAACTCGCTTGCAAATAAATTAAAGTCTTTCTCTGTCAAATAAGTACCAATTCCCTCATCAAAACGAACCAAATTAGTATTTCTATCTTTGAAATTTTTTCTTATTTCTGTAAATAATGATAGATTGTATCCAAACGGAGTTAATATCCTTAAGTCTTTCCCTTCATTTTTATTCCTACCATATAATAGTTCTTTTATATTCTCAACGTTTTTATTATATTTCAAACTAGCGATATTCACGTAAGATATGTTAATAGTTTCAGAATAAACAAGCATTTCTTCACCAATTCTACTTTGATTTACATAAATCACTCCGCGTAGTACCTTCTTTAATGATATTAAATAACTAAATATCACACTAAAATGCCATCCAGAAATTGCTATTGCGACAAAATCAATATTTCCTAATTTTGAAATATCACATTTTTCTAATATTGTTTTGTTTACATCATTATGATTCTCCATTAAAATCCCCCGAAAATCTATTTTAGAAAATCTTTAAGCTCCACTTGTATACCTTCTAATAATCTTAATTTTTCTGATATCTGATCGACATTTAACTGAAGTGTATTCTTGCTATTAAACTCATCAAGCGTTTCAATATTCTCATTCCCATCGACTATATATTTATCATAATTTAGTGTTCTTGTATCCGCTGGGACACAATAAAAATTTCCCATGTCGACTGCCGTAGCTCGTTCTTCTTTAGACAATAAAACCTCATACAATTTTTCACCATGCCGAATACCAATAATCCTTATATTATTGTCTGCGTTAAAAATTTTTTTCGTAGCCTCTGCCAAATCCATAATACTGCATGCTGGTGCTTTTTGAACAAAAATATCACCTGCTTTGGCATTCTCAAATGCAAATAAAACTAAATCCACTGCTTCTTCCAATGACATAATAAATCTTGACATATTCTCATCTGTGACTGTCAAGTCCTTTCCATTTCGAATCTGCTCAACAAATAAGGGTACAATTGATCCTCTGGAATATAAAACATTGCCATATCTCGTACAACATATTGTAGTTTTTTTAGGATCAACAGTTCTAGCTTTTGCAACGATAACTTTCTCCATCATGGCTTTAGATGTTCCCATTGCATTTACAGGATATACTGCTTTATCTGTTGAAAGACATATCACCTTTTTTACTCCTTCTTCAATAGCTGCTGTTAGAACATTATTAGTTCCTATAACATTAGTCATAACAGCTTCCATTGGGAAAAATTCACAAGAAGGAACTTGTTTCAATGCTGCAGCATGAAAAATATAATCCACTCCATACATTGCATCTTTAAGAGACTGTAAATTCCTCACATCACCAATGTAATATTTGATTTTTTCACTTTTATACTTATGTCTCATATCGTCTTGTTTTTTTTCATCTCTAGAAAATATTCTAATTTCTCCGATGTCTGTATTCAGAAAACGCTTTAAGACAGTTTCTCCAAATGAACCAGTACCACCAGTGATCATTAACGTCCTTCCCTTAAACATATTCATTACCTCCAAATTATCTATTGTGAATTTTGCAAAAGTCTTTATACAACTGTTCCAAACCGGAATTCACTGAAAAAGATAGACCTGTTACATCCTTCATTTTATTTAGATTTAAAATTGTATTTTTGGGTCGTTTAGCACCTAATAATCCTTCATCCAGTGAAATAGGTCTAATCAATCTCTCATCAAATTGAAATGTATTTGCTAACTTTGTTAAGAACTCGAATTTAGATAAAGATTCCTCTGAACCAATGTTTATTATTCCAGAGAAATGATTTTCTAATAAGGTTTTAATCGCATGAGCAAGTTGTGTAGTATACAGTGGATTAAACAATACATCGTGAAAACCTTTTATTTCACTGCTTCGACTTAAATTCTCATATGCCCACTCGAAAAGAGATTTCCCAAGTGGAGTATGGTAACCGTATAAATTAGTGCGGATAATAATTGAATTCGGATTAATTCTCATGATTTCATCTTCTGCTATACTTTTCGTTTCAGCATAATAGTTGATTGGATTTTTACGATCGGTTTCTTTAAAGTTGCCGTCAAACCCGTTATAAACTGAATCCGTTGATATATAAATCATTCTTTTGGTTAACTTAGCTAAATACTTACTTGCATTTACATTAACCTCATATGCAATATCTTTATTTTTTTCGCAGAAATCAACATTTACTAATGCAGCAGTATGAATAATTACATCCGGGTTAATGCTATTTATAATGCTGTAAACTTTTAAATGTTCTCGAATATCAACATCATAACTATTCTTAACGCTTGCGTCTATCTTCCTGTTTATTGCATAGATTTCGTTATCCTTATTAATGCTTAGTATTTTATAAATATCTTTACCTAACATACCACTTGATCCAGTTATTAATATCTTTCTCATTAATTAACCTCCAAATTAACTTGTGCGAGTTCTATAATATCCTTTTTTTTCTTTTTTGAATGAGCACTTGTCCTATTTAATGCATCGAGAATAAAAAAATAAATTACTGAGTCCATGTATCCAGGAAAAGCAATAATATCTGTAGATACTCTAACCAGAACAGTTACAAATAGTAATAAATATAACCATTTCTTTTGTTTCAAATATGATATTACAGTAAAACATATCATTATTATAATTCCTAAAAAGCCTAACAACCCAAAATACATATGAGCTGTAAGATATGAATTGTGAAGATTATTAGAAAAATCTAGAAAAGAATGAGTAGTTGATAATTTAACACCAAAAACACAATTTTTAAGATTAATTGACATTTCATGCAAATAAGATTTAATAATATCAATTCTCGAAAAACTGATATAACTCTCGTATTTAATTCTAAATCTTAACAACTTAAAATTATTATTAACACTATCTAACATTGATTGAATGATGTAAAAGTTTCTAAAAATATACACAATAACTGCTATAATAAGTAATAGAACAAATGTCTTTGAAAAAATATTATTTATCTTTTTTTTGGTTTGTTTTTCTTTAAAAAGAGGTTGCTTCTGAAAAAGCTTCATAATAATTAAGCCTATAAAGAATAAACTTATTGACACCATGCCGGATCTGCTAACTGACCAAATTGATATGATTAATGCTAATAATGCCGGCAAAATATTCAAGTTCCCTTTATTTCTATAACTAGTTATATAGTATATAGCTAGTACATTTAGTAAGACTGTAGAAATGTGGTTCCTGCTTGCAAAAAACACATGATTAGGATCTGTACCTATTAATATTTGATACAAAAAAAAGAATAAATTTGAATAGACAAGAATCGTCATAACCTTAACATTCAGCTTCGATTCGGAAATAATAAAAGCAATGCCAAGATACTGAATATTAAAAAAAATACCTAATAACTGCATATTCCCCATGAATAATGAACTTAGCATCATAGAGAACATAAGCACATTCAATAATAATATATATTTAATTTTTATTTCCTTCTTCAAAATCACATACAAAACGCCAACATATCCTATGCTTGTCCAAATTAAAAATAAGGGCTGGCTATTTGTTGTACGCAAATAGAGGTCTAGAATATAATAAATATATATAAGAACAGACAACAGAATTGAATGCTTTTCAACACCTGATGTTGAATCAGCGAGTAAATCTTTCATTGCTCATACCCCACATATTTCACAAAATCTTTTCTGCCTTTTAACATTATCCTTATGGCATTCAACATAGTATAATTTGACGAATACTGTTTATAATTTTTAAGGGCGAAACGAATTATAAATAAATATGATAAATATCTTGACATTCCACCTAAAATAGCGCCTCGATCAAACAAATATTTTTCCGTGTACCCTTTAAACCACGAACTATCCTCTGTGTGTAAATCTGCAATAACACTAGGGCATGAATAAAATATTAAGCCTTTTTTACAGCATCCAGTTAAGAAAATATTCTCATCTCCCATATTATATCTCCCACCTGGGCCTACTTGCTCGTTATATCTCAAATTATGATTTTTAATGCTATTTACTTTTAGTCCCAGTTGGACAGAACACGCCTTCATAATTTTATGATAATTAATTCTCTCAGTTTTTATAGTTTTCAGTCCAACTAGCTGTTTGCTTTCTATGCTTTTTATTCCAAATACAATAATATCTGCATTGGGATTATTTTTGAAAGCGTCTAAAACAACATCTTCATATCCATCTCTATAAATCATATCATCATCCGCTAACAAGCAAATGTCTTTCTCTGCATTATATATAGCATCATTTCTACTTTTACTTAAACCTCTTGATTTAGAGTTTATCCATAGAACCCTTTTTCCAAATAACTCAAACTTCTCGAAAGAATCTTGGTTGGTTTGATTAATAACAGTTATATCAGTTTTTATATTAAGTTCTTTCAATATGTCATAATTCTCTCGATGCATAGTAGCTAATAACACTTCTACTTTCATTTTCCTAATTCCTTTCATCTAAACTTAGATTTGATTTAACAATTTCCCCCACTCATAATCGAATTCTATTGGATTTATAGGCATCATTGCCGCACCAGGTGTAAATGTTAATTCTGCAAAATAAAATCTATTATTTGCAATGAAAAAATCAACTCTAACAAACGGGAAATCTGAACTTAAAGTTTTAGAAACTTCCAGCATCTCATTATAAAACTCTGGCAATTCTACTCTTTCAATATTTTTGTAGTCATCTCTTACTAGTGGCAATTTGCTTCCATCAATATTAAAAAAACCAATTTGGGCTTGTCTGTCATGAATCAAATCATAAGAAACATAAAAAAAATGCGGAACTCCATTAAAACAATAAAACTTATAATCTGTAATGATATCGCCTAAAAATTCTTCGCAAATAATTTTTCTAGGGTTTATATTTGAATAATGAACTTCAATATTGAACGCCCCAAAATCTTCTTTTAACCATCTGTTTAGTTGCTTGCTGACTTTTTTCTTATCAAGGCTGTCTTTATCTGCGCAAATTATATTATAAGCACAACCATGGTTACACTTTAATACAAATTCTTTAGGCAACTCTTCCCATATAATCTTTTTTGCATCATCCCATGAGCCTAATAAATTAGTCAGATATTTCCCTAAACCCTTTTTCTTTACATAATTTCGCACTTGATATTTGTCAGTGCAAGTAGCTACAAGCGGAGTTTTTGGAAAATAATTAAGCTTATACCACTGTAGCTTTTCATTAAAAGTTTTTGGATTTCTCAAGTCCAGTTTTTTATGTAAAACGATTCTGTAATAGAATTTTGACATTAATTCATTCGGGAAAATTTTATGTGCAACCCTTTGTAATTTTCTTCTTGATTTGTATAAAATCGAATCTCTTTCCATAATAGATCCCCACTATTCAGTAATTTTTCTAACATAATTTATTTTCTTCATAAATCCAAAGATTAAGTTTCTTACAGTAAACACTGTAGCAGAAAATGTATTCTTATCTTCTCCGTATTTCCACAGATAATAATGGTGTTTGATTAATTTGTAGTAACTATGATTTGAAATTGAACCCTGTCTCTTTCTATAACTAGCAAGAGATTCAGGCAATAAATAACAATCTGCTTTTTCGATTACCTTTAACCATAATGCATAATCGTTATTCTTAGGCAAGTCCTTAATTTGTATTAATCCAATATTTTCTCTATTATACATTACGGTCAGACAGCCTTGATAGCAAAAATTATTAAGAGTTCTTGCCGTTATAACCTTTGGTCCTGTTATACTTTTCCCATTAGGTCTTGTATTTTCATCAATTTCAATATAATTAGTGTATGAAAAATAATAATTATTTTTTTTCATGAAGTTAACTTGCTTTTCCAACTTGTTTGGATCCCAAAGATCATCACTATCAAGGAAGGCTATCCATTTACCTTTAGCTTCTTTAATGGCTAAATTGCGAGATAATGCGGCCCCGCTATTCGTCTGATTGGCAATTAACTTTATTCGTTCATCACGAAACGATCTAACAACTTCTATTGAGTCATCAGTCGAACAATCATCAACAATAATCATTTCCCAATTTTTATAGCTTTGGTTTAGCACGCTTCCAATCGTTTCTCCTATAAATTTCCCTGTATTAAAAGAAGGGGTAATTATTGACACTAGTTCAGACATTACTTTTGTTCCTTCCTATGATTTTCTTGATATTTCTTCCATCTTTAAAACTGCAAATATATTATATAACAGCCTGTTATCCGAAAACTTGCGAATTATGTTCCTAAAAGGATACAATATATAAACAATTGGCTTTACTGTTGTTCTATACGCCATTTTTAAATCACAGTATGCATAGCGAAACGCAAATTGCTTTACTAGGTAATCCATAAAATTTGTTTGATGTACTAAATTTCTAGCACCATCACATACATATTTATAACCACCTTCGTTTATCATTTTCAAAAGAATTTCATATGTTAATGCAGTTACAACTTGCGAATTTTTATATTCATTTGGAACTTTCAATATTTCAAAATTTACATAATCATTAATTGGTTCAACACAAGCAAATCCTGTAGCTTCACCTGTTTCTACCGAAAAAGCCATAAAAACGATGTGCTTTTCATCCCACCTCTTACATGATTCTTTTGCAATATCGTAATTATATTCTGGGCGATATTGCTCGGGATAGTCATTGTAACACTTACTTTGAATCTTGTAGATTTCTTTGATATAATCACTAGCCTTAATTATTTCAACTCTATTTATTTTTAAGCCTTTTCTGATTTCTGTTCTTCTTTTTGATTTGATCTGTTCAAAATGAAAAGGTTCATCTTTTATGCAATACCACCAGTCTGTCTCATATGAACAATCATAATTCTCAGTCCAACGAGCAAAAAGAGGTTTGCCATCCATTTTCCAAATTGATTTATCCTCTATAGGATTTAAATCTACTTTCTCATGAGGTGTAGTGGTTGGAATTGCTGCACGGTTATAGTACTTCCATCCATTAATTTTCATTTGTCTAATAATATCCTCCCTTCCATCTGGAGTGCTGTATAATAATTTTCATCAACTTTCCCCACTCTTAACAAATAATCGCCAAAGTCTTCTGCTGTATCCATTCCTTCTGTAGAAATGTCATCTTTTTTCACTACTTTAGCGACTGTCAAGAATATTATCTTCCAGTCCATAATAAAAGAAATATTTACAATATACTCTAAATCAAGGGAAAGCTTTTCTTCCCAAGTAACATTATTCCTACCATTAACTTGTGCCCACCCAGTTAATCCAGGTCGAACAGAATGTCTCTGTCTTTGTTCTTCTGACATGAAAACCATGTCTCTTACGAGCTGCGGTCGTGGCCCCACAATACTCATATTACCTTTAAGGATGTTGAAAAGTTCCGGCAATTCATCTAATGATGTGGATCTTAACAACCTACCAAACTTTGTTAATCGAACACTGTCTGGAAGCAACTGACCATTCTCGTCTTTCTCATCCGTCATTGTTCTGAATTTACACATGATGAAATTTTTTTCATTAAGCCCCGGTCTTTTCTGCCTAAAGAGTACAGGACTACCAAGCTTTAACCTAACAAGAATTGCTACGATTATAAGCACCGGACTTAAAAAGATAATCGCCATCAAAGACAAGGTGAAGTCCATAGACCTTTTAAGAAACCTTCTATAAATACCACTACTATCCGATTCAAACTCTATATCCGTTTTAATCTCAGTCTGCATCTATCTTTCACACCTACTTTTCACTTTTGACTTCCTGAAATGCTTACTTATTCCAAATCCCTTTTATAATGCCGCAAATCCTCTCAAGATCGTCATCCGTCATCTTGGTATCACTCGGTAAGCACACACCATTCTCAAAAAGCTTCTCACTCACGTCTCCGCCCATATAATCATACTCAGCAAAAAATGGTTGCATATGCATCGGCTTCCACAATGGTCTTGATTCAATATTTTCTTTTTCTAATGCTTCTATCAGATCAAGAGGTCTAACTTTTCCAGTTAGCGTAATGCTAGATAACCAATAGTTTGGACTATCCCATTCATTAACTGGCATCATTTCTAGGCCCTCTAGGTTTCCTAATTCTGTTTTATAAAAATCAAAGATATATTTTTTCTTTTGAATTCTTTTGTCTAAGACCTTAAGCTGTCCTCTTCCAATTCCAGCAACGATATTACTCATTCTATAGTTAAACCCTAACTCTGAATGCTGATAATACCTTGCTTTATCTCTGGCTTGTGTAGCCCAAAATCTTGCTTTATCAATTTTTTCTTTATCCCTGCTAACAAGCATACCACCACCCGAAGTAGTAATAATCTTGTTACCATTAAAACTATATATACCGTAATCACCAAATGTTCCAGTATGTTTTCCTTTATAATATGTACCTAGCGATTCCGCGGCATCTTCAATAACAGGAACGTTATATCTATTGCATATTTCCATTATTCTATCCATATCAGCAGATAAGCCGTATAGATGGACAACTAGAACGGCTTTAACTTCTGGGTATTTCTTAAAAGCTTCTTCTAATGCTTCGGGATTCATATTCCAAGTTTTATAATCACTATCAATAAAAACAGGTTTTGCATTTTGATAAATGATAGGATTCGCAGTAGCTGAAAAAGTGAGGGTTGGGCAGAATACAATATCTCCTTCTCCTACACCAGCCAATCTAAGCGCCAAGTGGATAGCAGCGCTTCCTGAGACTAGAGCAGCAGCATGTTGAGCACCAACTTTAGCAGCAAGCTCTTCCTCAAACCCGTTTACATTAGGACCAAGGGGTGCTATCCAATTAGTATCAAATGCTTCTTGTACATATTCTTGTTCATAACCTTCATCACTCATATGTGGTGAGGCAAGCCAAATTTTATTACTTTCTGCCACTTCAATTCATCCTTCCTTATTTAAAGCCTATGCATTGTACAAAAGTGATTGTTATTGAGTTAAATTTAGTTTCTGATTTGTGTATCTAAATTCCTGGTTGCATGATTATTTTGATTGGATACCTAAACCCACAATTATTCTGTACTATTCGTACATCTTAGAAATAAGCTGAACCCCTTGATATTACTGGGTTTTTCCTCTTTATCCTTTCAACATACTCACATCGAAACCTGTTATCATAATTTTCAAAATCCTACATCATTTTGAAAATTACCATTTGATCAATAGAATATATTGTTTTAGCTTTTTACTCATCCTTTCAGCATACTCACGTCAAAGACAAAGCACTTCAGCAGCAGTTAACTCATTTTCATGAACACAACCCTTTTCTTTTCCAGTTTCGTAGCTCATTACCAGACCAGCCAGGCGGAACACTTTGAAATTTTCCAAAACAAATTGATCGAAGGCCCCATTGGTACCATTCACAAGCAGAAAAGTGCTATACATCCTTTCCGCCGTTTTCCGATTCGCATCTCAAGTCCCTTCCTCTGTCAGTGTCCTCTACCTAATTAACCTTAGAACAGCTATTGCTACAATTATTCCCACAATTGCAATCACAAAAATTAATTTCACTTAATCAAAACCATTCGACTTTTTATCCATTACTTATACCCCTAAAGAATAATTATGAATTCATTTAGTCAACTTTAGGGCAATTATACGCAGACTGAATTCCCCGTCACATTGGATGGGTTTAAAATCCAGCTCTTTTTTTCAATTTTATCCCTCGCAGAAAAAGAGGGTCTTACAAAAAGTTGTTTACTGTCTGATGCGTTCTGAATATTCCTGTCTTTTTTCCATTTTTGTTTGATTGTATTCATCTCTAAATTCTTGAACTTTTGATACATCATATCCATAGGATTCAAGCTCATTTTGCATTTCATAAAGTTCTTGATATACTTGATTTTCAAGAGTACTTTCCATGCCTTCAATCTCGCTTATATACCCTTCTACGATACTCGTCCTTTTTTCTTCATCCTTTATGCTACTTCTAGCTGTCTGGATTTCATTAAACATTATTTCGAGTCTATATTCGTAATCATCTCTAAGACCTTCCAGTATTCCCCTATATTCATTGACAATATCATCTTTTGATTTTATGGAATCTTCAGGGGAATAAGTTGCAGCTATCATTTCATCGTTGTTAATATCTTGGGTTCCTTCCAAGTTTATTTGTTTTTCTTCTTTATCCGAATCTGTTTTAACTACGTTATTTAGATTAAAGCTACTTGTTATTGGCTCTATTAAATCTATCTTTTCAGCCATTGCTATGTCTCTAGGGCCGATTAAACTAGCTCCTCCTGCTACGATCAGAAAAACTGCTGCAGTTGCTGCTATAAGGTTTAATCTTGACCTTACATATTTCTTCTTCTTCGTTCCTTTTACTGTCAAAGGTTTTGCAACCTCTTCCCCATTGATTACCTTAAGAGGATTTTCTTCAAATATCCTTTTTGCATTTTTTTCAGATGTGTATTTTGCTACTTTCTCTCTTGCCTTAGATAAAAGAGGCCTTCTTCTTTTTTCACCATGTCCATCAGAAGCAACAAAGTCAACCAGCCCTTCAATTAGTAATAGCTTCAGATATGAAGCTATTACTTTTCCCTGTTTTCCAAGTAGGCTAGAACCATTAGTCTGAATATATGCTCCTTCTTTTCTTAGCATAACTATTTTTTCTTTGCTATCATTCATCAAACAAGGATATACTTCTATATGTGCTATTATAGGACAATATCCCCTTATCCTAAGCTCATGGACTACCTCCAATATTTTATCAAATTCAATATCTCTCTGAAATTCAACAAGAAGGTAATTTTTTTGATTGATAGTCATCTTTTCCTTATCGCGATCAACTATATCAAGGTACCCATCCAACGCATAAAGCTCAGAACCTAAGAAGATATTCATATCTGGAAATCTTTTGCCCACTTCTTTTTTAACTGCTGAAAAAGATTCTACAACAGACATCTTTGGCTTAAAATCAATATAGTGGTTGATATGTGGTGTGGCGATCATCGTCCTTATTCCGTCGTTATATGCCACTTCTATCATTTTTAATGAATCTTCTAAGGTGTCTGGGCCGTCATCTACAGACGGCAGTATATGGCAATGGATATCGATCATTATTTTTCACCTTCTTCATTTGAGTAATAGTAATAATTTGCGTACTTCTGACCTTTTACCGGGATCCTATTCAGTACTACGCCCAATATGTTTGCGTTAACTTTTCTTAAGGCTTCTTTGGCTTTTTTCGCCATTTCAACCTCTGTTTTTCCCGATGCGCATACAAGAACCACTCCATCAATATAACCTGACATTATAACTGCATCTGTCACTGCAATAACAGGAGGAGTATCTATAAATACAAAATCATATTCCATTTTTATTTTTTCTATAAGGTTTTTCATAGCATTGGAATATAGTATCTCAGAAGGGTTACTCGGTATCTTTCCAGATGTTATTATTTCTAGGTTTGGATGAAATCCCCCTTTCAGGAAATTTTTAAAGTCTTCTCCTTTAAGAAGGACATCCGTAATTCCTTCTTTATTGCTGATTTCAAAGAATTTATGTATTCTTGGTTTTCTTAAGTCACAGTCTATGATGATAACTTTGTGCCCTGCATCTGCCATTGTCATTGCTACGTTGCAAAGGGTTGTTGTCTTACCTTCCCCAGGGGCTGCGCTTGTCATTAATATTGTTTTAATATTATTGTCTACATTTGCAAACTGTATATTTGTCCTAATACCTCTATATGCTTCGGATACAGGGGATTTTGAACTATTATGTACTATAAGCTCTTTCAACGATTACACCTCTTAATTCTTTTTTGTAACATGATCAAAATCTGGTATACTGCCTATTACCGCAAGTCCCAAGTGTTTTTCAACGTCACCTTCTGTTTTTATAGTATTATCAAGATATTCTATAGCAAATGCTAAAAATACACCTATCATTAGCCCTAGCACGAGTGATATTGCTAAATTTAAAGTTGTATTTACATTGACTGGATTCGGCATAGGTATCGCCTTATCTATGGTTTCTACGTTGTTGACTTTAAGTATTCTCATAACTTCTTTTACAAATACATCTGATATTGTATTGGCTATTTGTGAAGCCATTTCAGGGTCTTCATTTTGAACAGAAATACTAAGTATTTCTGTGGATCCTACAGGTTGCGATGTGGTTTTTA
>JAQUUB010000001.1 GCA_028694115.1 Lachnospiraceae bacterium | reverse complement strand
CCAGAAGGATTCGAACCTACGACCTTGGCCTTAGAAAGACCCTGCTCTATCCAACTGAGCTATGGGTGCATAATTTAAAAATGGGTTGAGATAAGGGAATCAAACCCTTGCTAACAGAATCACAATCTGCCGTGCTAATCGTTACACCAATCTCAACATTTAATATGGTGGAGTCACTCGAAATCGAATCGAGATTCCCGCCTTGCAAGGGCGGAGTTTTGACCATTTAAACTATGACCCCATCTAGTCTAAAGGCATAAAATAAACTTTACGCCTTTGTAATTCTTTAATTATAAATTCTTTATAATTTTTTGCCTCATTTCCTGCGCCAATTAAATAATTTAATGGTACTGGAAATTCAAAACCTGTTTCAGTTTTCAATATAGCTTTATCATCTTTAGTTTTAACTATTTTTATTTTTCCATCTGTATGCTTCATTTACTATCCTTAATAATGGAAGAGTGTACGGGATTTGAACCCGTGTTGCCGCCGTGAAAAGGCGGAGTACTGACCACTATACGAACACTCCATTAACTTTCATGGTGCCTCAGGCTAGGATTGAACTAGCGACACCTGGTTTTTCAAACCAGTGCTCTACCACTGAGCTACCGAGGCAAAAACAAAAAACCCCAAGGTGTTTTAAGTCTTGGGGTTTTCATTATTATTAAATTTGTATGAAACAATTTTAGACAATAACATCCCCGAGGCATTCAAAATGCTCTTCTGTTCTGGCGAATGTTGCTGTACATGTTTTATTCATAAATATAATTTAACCATGCTTTTATATTTTTGTCTATTTTTATTTTTAAGAAATGTTGCTCCCAGATGGATTCGAACCACCATCTCCTATCTTTTTTCATACCTTACTATTCTGTATCACTCTTGCAATAGTGATCTAGTCTTTCAGGCCACTTACTAGTCCCTATGTCCTAGGTACAGGTGAATGTTCAGTACAGATAAGACTTTACCGGCCTTAAGCTACAGGAGCATTGATAAAAACCATATCTACTCTGTTCGCACTGCAAGTTTGAGTTACAGCCAAAGGTCATTGATATGGTTTTTTAGTTGGTATTTAAAATGGCGGTCCCAATGGGTTATGCTCCCATCTCACCCGAGTGACAGTCGGGTATCCACACTAGCAGACTCTAGGACCGTAATTGATTTATCATTCTATCATGTATTTCTCTATGGCAATTTGCACATACAAGAATACATTTATCTAACTCTGTTTTTATTTTTTCCCATTTCCAATGATTAGATAATGCTATATTAATAGCAAAATCTTTTTGGCTAGGATCTGAATGGTGAAATTCGAGTGCAGCCAAACAACGAGAGTAAGTACAAATTTGGCATCGTCCACCTTTGTATTCTATAGCCTTGAGTTTTTTGTCAAGTCTATATCTCTTCCCTCGTGCTCTTACTGTTTCTTTATTTTCAGCCATTCTGAAGTTAATTATATATTAACTGTTAAAAAAATCAACTGGAAAGATTAAAGGTTTTTGTTCTTCATATCTATATTCATCCTTAACATCTTCTTCAATCTCTTCAACTTCTTCACTATCTAAATAATCTGAGTCATAGCTCTCATTCCCATCTGATTGGTAATGATTTGAGTAATTAATGTCATAAGTATTAATTGCGGCATAATCAATATCTTTATAGGGATCTGAAATAACCAGTAAGAATACGATCAATAAGAATCGCATACTTCTTCTACTTCTTTGAGCTTACTTTTCAACTCTCTTACTTTGGATTTTAGTTCAGTTATAGTATTGAAGAAATGCTTACATTGCATCTCTAGAGAAGTGATTTCAGTTCCTGGATCAAAGAACTTACATTTAGGGTGATGTGTAGTTAATGTGAAATCTGCACTTTCTCTGCGAATTTCATTACACTGACATTTCTTGTACTTATCTTTAGCCATAAGAACCTCCCAGGGATATAACTATTGTTACATACAATGGGAGGCAGGGTAAATTCTTACAGCTAACAAAAGCTTACACCGCTACTGGTGCCTTAATAAAAGGATGATGCTCATAGTCTTCTACCCAGAATAGCTTCTGGATATCCTCTAAAGTCAAATCCTTACATTTGTTATCGACCCAATGCAGTAATCCATTTTCAAATATTGAGGGGTCAATATGTAAAGTTGGTGGACTGTATGGAGTTCTACTTAGCTGTAGCTTAACTTGCTCTATATGATTTTCATAAATATGAGCGTCACCAATATTGTGTATGAGTGTTCCTACTTTTAGATTGCATTCAATAGCAATCAAGTGCATCAATAATGCATATGAAGCTACGTTAAATGGTCATTTTTATTCAAAAAGAGTCGTTAGCTCTTTCCCGCTTTCGCAGCTATACGTCACCGTATAGATTAGACTATATCACCAACCATTTACTGGTTGATCTTCGTTTCGAGTATCAATAACTTATACTCTACTCCCTTCCGGGATAGTCGTTAGGCATTTATTAAGTAATTATAGTCTAAGTAATATTTTTCAGATTTTATTCTATAAAGTATTAGAGTAGGTGAGACATTTAATTCTTTTGCTGCATCTGTCACCGAGTCATAGGTTTTATCTTTAATTAAGACTTTCCTGCAGTTTGGTGGTTTCTTGCCTTTATTTTTAAATCTAATTTTATTCTTAGCTTCGGCTGTGTGCTGTCTTCCAAAAAAACTATTAGCTGAACCTTTTCGGTTTTCACTCCATTTCATTTTATTGCCAGATTCACTCCACCATCTCTTGGCAGATATAGATCTTTTAGCTCTCATTTCACTAGTCCAGCCTGTACGGTCTGCTCTTAGACAAATATTGAAATCTAAAGAAAAATCTATAAACTCATCTATCGCTTTTTGTTCTTCTGTTAATAAGTCTTTTTCGTCTACCAACTTATAGGCCTTAAAGATGAAGTTATTTTCTTTATATTTATTCCAGGAGTTTTGAAGGATAGGATTAGGATGTTTGTTATTTCTTAAATAACTAATATGCCTATTCTTTCTTTGTCTATAGTTTTTTGCACTACCAACATATAATTGATTAGTAACTATATTCTTAATAAAATAAATACAAGAAAAATTTTCTGACATTACTTAAGTTTAGCACGGGATTGTCTCGTTTGTACATGAGAGTTTCCCCGTTTAGAAGATTTTGCTTTAATCATTACTGACTAAAGGGGCTACCTGTTAACCCCGAGAAACATGTCTCCACTTCTTTGAGTTAGGACAAGATCCAATGTTTCATTAATTACATTGAATTGAAAATTAAAATGACATGGAGGCAAAGCCATCTCATCAATCTGACTTACATTCCAAGCATTAACAATATGTCTTCTTGAATTCGGATTTGATTTGATTGATTCAATTACTTCTTTAATCTGATCAACGCAATGAATGGCACCTTTAGGCCATCTTCTCCATTGAACTCCATAGCCTGGACCAATAGAACCATCTTCATGATGCCAAGAATTCCATATATTGCATTTTCTATCCTGTAGCCACTGTAAGTCATTCCGACCCTGAAGAAACCACAGAAGCTCAATTAGCATAGGATAAAACAATACTTTCTTTGTTGTTAAAAGAGGATATCCCTTGGCTGGGTAGTAGCGACTTTGTAAGCCGCTATATCTTATAGTTCCTGTACCAGTTCTGTCATCAGATTTTATGCCATACTTCATGACATATTTTAAACCTGCTAAATAACTTCTGTCATTTAAAGTGTCCATTTCTTTCTCTGTAAATTAACGAAAGAAAGCTTTATAGAGTTTATCGATCTCAACCTGAAATGGATTAGCTAAGGCCTTTGCATTTGGTGTATTTGTAGCAAGATCAAAAACTAGAGAAGCTACTTCGTCAGGTGTAAGAAAAATTTCACGTCTTTCATCAGTTGCTGTTCTGAAACCGAGAAGAACTCCGGTGCCTGTATTTTCTACAGTAATTTTTTCTTCATTTTGTGTTGCTTCTACTGCTTCAATCTGTTCGGTAAGACTAGCAAGCTCAGCTTCCAGAGCTTCCTTACGCTTAAGGGCTTCATTGTATTTCGTTGTCATTGTCATTGTCATGATAACTCCTGTATAGAATTGAATGTTAATTGGATAAAAAAGCCCCCGGTGAAAAGGAGGCAACAAAAACACCGGGGGCGAGGGTGTGTATTTTTAGAGGTAAAATCACGGGAAGAAGTAGATTTAGGCCTGTACACACTTACATTGTATTAATTTTTGAAACTATCTGTCAATAGTTTATAATATTATTTAGAAACTGATTTCACAAATTCCGCCTGCGCATGCAGCTTCACCTTTCAGGTCTGTATTATCAGCGACTTCAAGGACTTCAGAGAGATCGATTTCTTGTACATACTTGAGCATTTCTTCGTATCTTTCTTTTGTGATATCTTCAAAAGGCGCTTGTTTATATGTTCCGCCATCATATGGAAGTACAGATAATCCATTATAGACTTCTCTGTTTTTCCACATCCAGTTCCCTACTTCTTCCCACTCATCATCCTTTAATGAGATTGTAGCCGATACGTTATGACCATTGTCACCATTTCTATGACCAGGTGTTACCCAGTGTTCGCTAAAACGACGAACTCGTTCTAGTAGCTCTAAAGGAGATTCCGTTCTAAACTTTGCAGTCTCTGGGGCCTTTACCGGGAATGACACAACAGCTTGATCTTTAGGATTAAAGAATTCATCTTCAATTAGTGCTGGTAGCTTCTGGTTTAAGTATTGATAGATTGCTTCATTCTTACCTAGACGAACACGTCTAATATAGTAAGGAGCATGCCATCCATGAATACCTGAAGAACAACCTAGTACTAATGAAGTTGTGCCTGCAGGTTTGACACATGTAGTTCTGGCAGCTGGATTGATTCCAATAAGCTTTGCCGTTTCTTCATTTACTCTAGCTACATATAAGGCAGCTTCTTCTAGATCAACATGATCCAGTGCTCCAGAAGCAATACCAGTCCAAGAAGCACCAATTAGTGCGTCTTTTTCTGTTGTTCGCTTCCATATATCTCTAAGATAATGAAAATCAGTATAGCTAGCTTGTAGTGTTGCAATAAAAGAAGCAGCCTCTGCTCTTTCGTTTGCATCTTTTTGATCTACAACATCATTGCCGTTTGTTTCTACTAGATTACAAAACTGATTTGCTCTTAAGCCAATCTCTACACATGGGTTAGTTCCCCATTCTGCATTATTACTAAAGTAGAAACCTGGTTCTCCAGATCTTGACTCTTCAATAATCTTCCACATCTTTTTAAAGTCATCTTCTTTTACACGATGACGAATGATTACTGCAGAATTATTCGCACGACCTCTTTGAGGATTAAGCTCCCACCAGTTACCTGACTTACAAGTAAGCATGTCATAGTCATCCATACTAAATAGACAAATAAGAGCTGCTCTTCGGATTCCTCCAGCTAGTACTGCGTCTGCAATATAGCAAATCATGTCATGTACTTCTAGTGTTGTAAGTTTCGATCCTGGTTTCTTGGAGTCTAGAATCTTCTTAAGATTGTGTAGGCAATCTTTTAATGGTTGAGGGCCTGGAGCCTTACCACCTGAAGTGACAAGTCTTTCGCCTTTTGCTCTAATGTCAGAGAAGTCAAAGATCGGTAATGACTTACCTTTCATGTATGCTTCAATTAGTATCTTTACTGCATCAGCCCATCCCTCAATACTATCTCCAACAAGATATCTTCTCTTTTTTGTAGGTGGATTAATAGCTGGAAGTTTGTCTACATGGTGGGTCTGAACACTATAGCCTAATCCAGTACCTCCAAGAAGAAGAAACATTGCCTCAGAAAAGATCTTATAATGATCTGCTGGAGCAAATGCACAGTTAAAAATCCGGGCAGGATTTACTTCAATTGGCTTACCAGCAAACTGCATTGAACGCATGCTTGGTAGTACTTTTTTAGTTAGTACAAAGTTATCATAATAATAATCAATCTTATTTAGGATCTCTGGATTATTAGCGAATTTCGTTTTATGCATATTCTTATTGCGATTAACGATTTCTTCGTATGTTTCTCGTCGTCCTAGTTCTTCTTGATACTTGGCATATTTAGTAAATACAATAACGTCACTTAGAGCTTTAGTGCTGGAGTTCATTTTGGTCCTTAATTTTTAAATGTGTCAGAGCTACCTGTCTTCCCTTCTCCACGTTGAGAGGTAGCAGCTAGCTTTTCGAATTCTTCGAGTGAAACCGTATTGTAGTTTGTTTCGGCCTTAATGACAACCAATTGTGCTGGTAATTTATCTCCAGGATTAATAATGCCGTCCCCAAATAGATTCACAAAGATTTCTCCTGTGTATCCTGGATCAACGACGCCAGCGCGTCGAATAAGCTCTGTTTTACTAATACTTCCACGATCACATACAAAGCATACATAACCTTTAGGAAGAGCCATTCTTATACCTGTAGGAATAAGTGGTTTCAATGGATATCGTTCATCGACTTTATCATACCAATGATCTTTACCATCTACTGTAATAGGAGTAGAACCTGTATAGAATAGATCTAAACCTACTGATTCGCCGCCATATGCTGGCTTATAGTCTTCAGGTTTAATATTATGTTTAGCCAGAACTTCTACTAAAGCAGGAGACAAGGTCATAGGTATATTAATCATTAGCAATTCCTTTTATATAATCATTAGCTAGTTTAAAAACTAGACCACCATCAGCTTCAGGAAGCTGTAATTTTACAGACTTAGAAACTGCGCCGGGATTTAAGGCTACTCCTGCAGTGATTAAGTTTTGAACGGTAACCTGAACATGATCTAAGATCTGCTCTGCACTTACTGGTTTAGGTAGAAATTCATTAATGATTTCAATTTCTTTAGTAAGTCTCGCTAATTGATCTGGTCTATTTACAAAAGCATCGAGTGCTTTAGATAATTTTTTAACATAAGACTTAACTACTTCAAGCTCGGGCTTCGGGGTAGTTGTCTTTTCATTGTTAAGAAGCTCCGCCTTTACGAGGCGTAGCACATTGACATATTCTCTGTCGCCTTGCGACATAGCTTTCTTTATACTGTCATTGATTTGGACTAGCATTTAAGCCTCCTCTTAATAAAAATTATAATTATTTTTTCTGAGTGAACGATGAGTTGAGTTAGATTGTTCTAGTGTTTAACTATTTATATCTTTTCTTCTTCGTTGGTCTTTTAAATTGTCGTAGGTGTGTAAGTATTAATTCAGGAAAGTCTTCATCTAATGGAAGAGACTGATTGATATCAATACTAAGGGATTCATAATTAGCGATTAACTTTACTTTGGTGGTGCCATTAAATTCTAATCGAAGTACATCTAGGTATGATGGTTCTTTTGTTTTATACCATTCAAAGTATATCATATTCTCTGTTGGTATAATTTCGATTTCATCGGGAGCGGGTAGGTTTACAGTTTTCTCAATAGATTTTACTTTATTAAAGAACTCATTAATATCGACTAAAACTAAAGCAGTATCGAATACTTCTCTCATTTTGAGAAGCATCATTGACCTTTGCAAAACATTGTTTAGTCTCGATTGAGTTAGCACTATATTAACCTTTCTAATAGGATACAAGGTTTAATGCTATACATAATCTTAAGATATGTCTAGACTTTTTATTGAGAGCTTATGAAAGTAAGCCCTCTTTAACGAAAAACTGATGGATTCTATTGAATTCTGCGTCATCACTGATCCGTTCTAGCATTTCCATACATAGATTATTAGCTAATGGATTAAGAGCTGTAGTCTTTTCGATCCATATATTGCTATTCTTTTCATCAGTAAAGCATGCATATATATCTATGCCATTCTGAGCAGCAGCAACTAGTCTATGACCTGTATGGTTACCGTAACGATCTGGAATGCCTGGAAGTTTTTTAGGGTTCCATTCTAATTTATTCTTTGGGAATATTAGCTTCATTTTTCTTTGCTTTTTTATCTGCTAAGAGATCAACTAGCTCTCTAGCGATTTCGTTTTCAAGTGGGCTCATATAGTTATAACTAAGTACTGGCATTTTGACTTCGTCGCAGCCAACACATCTTAGTAATGTAACTTTATGATCTGCCACCATTTCTTTCTGACCATAACTGAGATCAGAAGCAATGTCTTTGAATTTATTAATAGTTACTTTTTCAAAGAACTCTGAACCGCAATTACACTGTAGTAGTGGTTCAGTATATTTTCTAATTGGTTTTCCACTCATTCTGACCATGTTTCCTCACATATTTCTGTCTCTGTAATCTTATTACGAATTAATCGACCAGAGTTATCTTTAACGGCTTCAACATTATATCCAAAGAAAGTATCTTTGTCTTGAATAATATCAATAAGAACCCAGTCTCCAAGTTCATCTGTGCCATTAAACTCTTGCTTGATGGTACTAACAGGTTCATCTAAAGCAGTAAGATTTGGTTTGATAGGAGGTAAAGGAATGAGTGTTTCTGTTTCTGGATAATATTTAGCTTTAACTTTTTTCATTTCCAATCCTTTCTATATTTAAGATTGGCTAAATGATCTTCAATTCGTTCTACAATAACTCCATCATCATCGAAATCCTGAGCAATTCTGTAGATGTCTTTCAAGACAGCTCTATAGATATGAAGAGGAACTTCATCAGCAGGAGCAATAGCTTCTAGAAAACATTCGTTTGGATCATTCTCATTTGTAAACTGTTCAGCAACTTCTTCTATACTTGAATATGCATTGTCTGAGTCTATAATAATAGCAGTAAGTCTATAGTTCATTTAGTCTTCTTTTGTTGTTTAATTAGAAAAGGCCCTCTAACACCTGAGGAAAAGTGAGAAGCTGCAGTTAGAGCAGATATAATACGTTGAGCTGGAGGCATATGATTATTAACAAACATAGCTCCTTTAGCAATATCCTCTCCGCATCCTACAGAAGCAAAATCATCTGCAGTTTCAGCTACTTGATAATCATCATAGATCGTAAAAAGTCTTCCTTTGTAGGCAACAAGAAATGTCCCTCCAGACTCTTCACCATCATTAGTTTTTGCATAGCCTCCACTCTTTAGACAGCTTCGTATAGCATCGATAAAAAGAGTGACCATAAACTTATATGTATCCATTCCTTTAGGATGTCTTGGTGGTTTAAAGGAGTGCCCTAGCAATTGCCCCATACGAAAAGAGCTAGTGAATCCAAACAGAAAAGGACCGACTTCATGCACCTTAGGATCAAGCCTAGTTTCAATTTTATATGATCCAACACCAGCAGAATCTCCACCAATGTAGACACTTCCTCTATGTTTTAATCCTACTATACATGTCATAAATTCTTCCTACGTTCCATTTGTCGTTTAAAAGCAGCCTTCCTCATATGAGTAACATCATGCATCGTGTAAACTTTATCTCCAGCTACTTCTCTTGTATGACTGATCCAGTTTTCTTCTTTTTCGAAGTAATCTGTAGTGGCACGTTCTTTATTTAGTTCATCTTTATACTTGTCTATATCTGCTTTCATTAGCTCTATCAGAATGTCTTTATCTTTAAGGGCTGATTCATAACTTTTAATTGCAAGCTGCAGATTCTCAATAATATCTTTGTACCTAGCTATGATTTCTTTAACTGTATCGTGCATGCCAACCTTCATTTTAAATGGATTCATCTTCTTTTTTATCTGAACAGGCTGGACACTCTTCGTCATGATTGCATTCGCTTTCTTTAACATCTTTAAAGTGTTTTTCGTTAATAGTTACTTCATTAGTATCGGTAATAACCATAACTGTTACACCGTCTTTATTTACAAATTTATCCATTAGATTATTCCTGGTGGAGTTGCCTTAGGAGGCATAGGTTTAGAAGGAGAAAAATCTTCAGGCCTTAGGTCTATAAGATGTTCTAGTTCTACAATTTTTTCAATTGTAGCGATACCAGTAACTCTATTAATTCCATCTCTCCAGTTACACATCAATTGATACTGCTGTTCTCTTCGGCGTTTTTGAACTTCTCCTGCTATTTTCTTAGCAGCTTCTCTACGTTTATTGTCGGACATTCGTTGCTCCTCTGGCAATGTAAACACAACTCCGGTGGAGGTGGAGCTTTATTGTATCCCATGCCTCTTCCTATTTGTATTAACTTTTCCTTACTATGTTTAATGTAATCCATGTTCGGCTTAAAGTGCTGCTCTTTTATTGATTCATTTTCCAAATACAAGTTAAGAAAGACTGGCATCATATCAAGAACATAGAAGCTCCATACTGCTTCAAACATAGTCTCATATTGATTTAAAAAGTAATCAGAAGTAACCATCCCTAAATCATACGAAAGGAATGCTAGCTTTTTATTATCTTTATAAACAACAGGACTTACGTGAGTAAGCAATATGTCTTCATTAAGATTCATTGATATTTCTTTATTGTAATGTGGTTGTGACATATTTTTATATGTTGCACCGTCCACAAAGTGTCTAAAGGCTGTTTCTAACTCTGTCTTAGATGTAAAGTCCAATCTGTTCTGTAGCGCATTAAAAGAAATAGACGTAGTAATCGCATCAGGGGTAATTTGACTACCACGCCTATAGTACCATCTAAAAACCTCTTTAATTCCATAGAGGTAAGTAGGATTCAAACCAATCAAATGATCTGAATAATCCCATTTATTCTTAAATAAAATAGGACATATTTTTAATCTTTTAATATCTTCTATCGTATAAGTTGTCATAACATTATGCAGCTTTCCATGGCCCATTATTCATTTTCTGAGAACCACGCTCAACTCTAATCCTCTCTACATCTGACTGAACAATTGAAGAACTAACTGGTTCCATTCTAGACTGCTCTGCATGGAAATCAAAATACAATGAACCCTTAAATGAGTTTAATTTATTTTTACCAATAATAGCTTCAATACGAGGAGCTTTGAACCATCGTCCTTCGGTATCTTGTTTGCTAAAGAAGATTTCAGGTTCTTCACCCATTTGATTTTTTACGTGCATATCATTATATAGATGCATAATTAAATTTGCATCATACTCCATCGCAATAGATTCTGAAATAGAATTGTTTGTAGGTCTTCCAGTTCCAACGGTTTTGTTATATTCCATTGTTGCCCAGATTGGTATCTTGTGATACTTGGAAAGATCTTTTGCAGCATTTGATAGCTTCTTGAAACGAGTTCGTTCATCTGAAGCAGCAAAATCTTTAAGTCTATGGAAGTTATCAAGAAAGTAAACAACTGTTGCTTCAGGTCTTGCTTTCTTCGCATACTTAATCATTTGATCTGCATACGATAGTGTAGCTCCACCTTTCTCTTCACCTGATCTAATTAAGATCTTTTGTTTCTTAATCAACATTTCAAGTTTCTGATAAGCATAGCGTCGAGCTTCATTAATAATTCTAGCTTGTTGATACTTGTTAGGAGATGTAACCATATTAAGAGTAATATCTTTATACTTCTCTAAAGCCATTTGAGTTACAATTCTGTTAGTAAACTGTTTCAAAGTATCATCAATAGTTTGAAATACAACAAAGTAATCTTGTCCTAAGTCATCAGGAATATCTGCTAATTGTAAAGCTAGACCAGACATCATTGCTGTTTTACCAGTGTTTGCTGATCCACCAATCACGTTAAGTGTAGCCTCATGGTTTCCTTCAATTGCATTTTGGAATTCTTTCCACTTATAGAAGTTACAAGTCATGCCTTTTTCTTCAAGGCTTTCTTGTTCTTCTCTCATGAATTCGATTTCTTTTACAAATATCTGAGGACTAAAACAGTCTTCGTTTGTTTTTTCTGAAACTGTTTCTAGATGATTTTGAGCATCAGCAAGAATATGTCTCCAGTCTGTAGGAGAAGTTCTTAAGTCAACCATTAAAGTTTTAAGAATTGCATCTCTTTCTGCTTGTTGCTTTTGTTCTGCTGCATCAAGAAGGATTCTTACTTCTTCTTTAATTGCATCTGCACTGATATCAACTCTTTCAGAGAGAGCATCGATCATCTTTTCTCTTTCAATAGGAGAGCTTTCAGCTGCAATGATAGGAACTACTTCTTTACGAATAAGCATTGAATCAATACTTGAATCATAAGAACTAATCTTCCATTCAAATGCTGACCACCTTTTAAGCTTATGGAACTCTTGAGGACCATTAGCTCTCATGAAGTCATCTGGATCAAGTCCATCTGGCAACGAAATAAGATAGATAGAGAAGTCACGATGATCAGATAGTTTCTCAATAATTCTATCTGCTGCTTTCATTCCTGCTTCGTCTGGATCTGTTACAATTGTGATATTGGTTCTTCCAGTACGTGCAAGCTCAATGGCATGATAGTCTGTAAAGGCAGTTCCACCAATCCCAACCGTGTTAATAATACCGTGCTGGACCATAGCTTCTGTAGCTGAACATCCCTCAACGATATATACTGTCCCTTTTTCAATTCCTGTATTGTGAAGATTGTATAGCCGTTTAGACTTCTCATATATAGGACACTTGGCGGAAGTGTTAATATACTTTGTTCGATTCCTGTCATTACTGGAGTTCTTATCATAATCTAAATTTCTTGCACTGAATCCACATGGTCTTCCATGATTATCACTGATTGTAAAAATCAATGCATTCTCATTAAACATATAAGGATTCATTAGATCAATATCTTCCATGAAACTTACAGCAAAACCTTGAGCTTTCATATGAGCTTTATAATCATTGAAAGATGGAACTCCACCTATAAGGCGAAGCTTTGCCCCTTCAGGATCCCATTCTCTGCGTTTAATCTCATCTAGAGCTGCAGGACTAGGATTTGCAGCAACATATTTTGCAGCCTCTTTATAGGCATTTAAACAGCTAATACGATACTTCTCTTCATCTGTTAACTCTTTAAGCTCAGCCTGAATTCCGTATTTATTAGCAAGCCACATGACAGTTTCTTCAATATACTGAGGGCCATTCTTAGGCTTACCATCAATAATATGAACTGCATCAAATATATCTGCAATAGCACCACATGCGAAGCAGTGTGCTCTTGTAAAATTTGAATGAGGAACTAGCGCCATTGATCCATGCTTATCATCATGATCTGGATCCAAGCAAGGAAAAGGACGCTTAGTGTTAATGTTTTTCTCTTCAAGATAATCAACATATTTTGTTTTTAATTTCTCGATTACTTCTTCATAATTTTTAATTACCATTGTACATCCATTTCTTGAACTAAATTTCTATAAGTAATTGTTTCTTGGTTAGGCAGTAGTCTGCCTTCTAGATAAAGATTGTTTGCCGTATAACGTACACGTACGTCTACACCAATATCTTCTAGAGCATAGTTCATAGCGGCTGCAGTAGCTCTTGTTTCCCATCCATTATGTTTCAAAGTTACATCATTAGTAACCTTATCCCAGTAAAGGACAGGTGTATTGTGATATAAATAAACTGCATATAGGTCTTCATTAGCTTTCTGTAAAAGCTTTGAGTTTCTTCTGAGATGCATGTTCCCCCCCTAGCATCAATGAATGTGAATATTTATTTAGAATGAACCAGAAGCAAAATGCGCCGGTCTATCTACTTTTTTAGTTTCAGGCATTATCCAATCATCAGCCAGACTATCTTGTTGAGATAAATCTGTCATGACGCCAAGAGCATAGTTCCTTCTTTCTTCCATCCCATCTTTCATACAGAGATTTCTGAAACCACAATAACTACATTCTTTATCCATGTGTGGCTTGCTGCCTGAAGTGTGCCCTTCTTTAGCTGCAGCACTAATTTCTTTAGCTGCTAATAATTCATCAACTTCCTGATCGGTATAAGTATGCTTGTATTCTGGTGCAGGAAGTATGTTCTGATCTATATAGCCTTGTAATTCTTGATAACGCTGATAGATATCATTCATTGTAAAACGATCTTCAGGATATCCATCAATCAGAATTCTGTTTTGATCATCAATAGTAATCAGGAACTCTTGCATTTTTGCTTCATCTCTACTAATGTAAATAATCAAAGCTCCCTTACAAGTTCCCTTTCCAATATCAGCATAGATTGCTGCTTGCATTAAGTGTTTAATTTTAGGTTTTCCTGGCACCCATCTTTTATTAGATCCACGACCAGACATATATCCAAAGACTTCTTTGTTTGCATGATAGCCGCTACACGACTTACATTCAACGATCCATAAGTCATTATCTTCTCGACAGATAACATCGACTTCACCCGACAAACCTTTAGCTTGCCATTTAACATTATTATTCTCCCATAGACCCATGTTCTTAATTAGATCAATAAGACCATCTTCTATCTTCATTCCCATATAACCCATAAGAGTTACAGCAGGAGAGACAGGATTGGTTTCTTTAGCACCAATTTTTTGATAAAAAGATGTACGCATACATGACCCTAAAGTCTCGCCAGTATTAGCTTTCACTGATGCTTGTGAAGGCCAGAGAGTTGGTTTTGATCCAAGTGAGCGAGTGCGTCTCCTACGGATTTCTCCCATTACTTTATCTTTTAATGTGAATGTCATATATATGTCCTTGTAGTTTATCATATAATTTGATATATTGTCTCTATGGCAAAAGCAACAATTACAGATATAGAATCTATAAAAATTGAATCGTTACTATCTCAGAAAATTTTTACAATGCAAGACGTTGTTAATTCTTTTGATGGAAAGTTTACAGAGAATCAAATCAGATATCATGTTAGCAAAAAGTATCCAAACTTGAAAGGTAATTTCAAGAAGGAATATTCTAAAGGTGGTTCTAAGATAGAACACCTTTTAAAGCAAGTATACCCTCCTCACTTAGTTGAATCGGAGGTCCATATTGGTGAGAGATTACGTGTTGATTTTCTCGTATCGGCTCCTTATAATATTGCCTTTGAATTTGACGGATCTCAGCATGCGAAATATTCCTTACATCTGCATGGTTCTCGTTCGGGCTTCGAGGCTTCAGTCGAGAGAGATAACCGAAAAGAGTTTTTACTAGGACGACGAGGCGTAACACTGGTAAGAATCTCGGACCTAGATATCGACCTAGAAAAGCTGAAACTCCTAATAGACGATGCAGGCTATGGAACAGGCGAGATTGACGAAAAGTATTTAACAAAGATGGAGCGTTTGAAGTTAAAGCAAAAAGCTTTATACAGAGCTCGCCAAGAAAGATCGCAAGAATACAAGCTGCAAATTGAAATGCAAGACCCATACAAAAAAGAATTAATAAATATAAAAAAAGATCCATTAATAGACTCCCGAAAAGAAGCTTACAAAGAGAAGCAACGTGAATTTAGAAAACAACAATATCAAAAGGCCAAAGAATGGCAAAAAAAAATGAAAGAGAAGAAAGACTAATTGCTGAATTAGTTTTTCCATATGAGGCAAAGAATCCGAATAATGCTTATGCAAGATCCGGTAATGTTGGTAAAGGTTTCAAAGGCATGTTCATGAAAAAGGAATACAAAGATTATAAAGATAATCTTGTACGCCTTGCTCATGAATACATGTTAACTAACTACGGGGAGGAGTATGTCCCGTATAATGGTGCTATTGAAGTTATATCTGAATGGACATTCGGTACTCGTCGTGTAAAAGATCTACAGAACTGCGGCAAGCTTGAGTACGATGCATTGAATGGTATAGTTTACAAGGATGATTCTCAGATTCACAAAGAGATGAAAGTCAAAGCTTACTCTAAAAATAATCCTTCGATTAGATTAATGATTTATAGACTTGAGGATTCTAAATGGGAAGACCAAAATCTAGATATCCAAAAGAATTAAGAAAAAGAAATTATAGGGCAGAAACACAGCTAACAACTCCTTTTCAAGAGATGTCTAATTGTGATATAGTATTGTACTTCTTAAGAAGTAGGTCATTTATTAAAACATATATGAACTATACTAAGAGTAGTTACGAGAATGCTCGTAAGTCAATAAGGGAGAGCTTAATACATGTCGAACAAGAAGAATTTGCTACGTTTGTTAAAATTTGCCAAAGATCATTTAAGGCTAAAGATCAAGACCGAAGAGGATTCTACCATTACATTATCTCTTTTCTACAAGACTGCAGGAATGAGTTCTTCTTATCGACAGGAGAAGAATTACTTGAAGAAGAAATATGCCAACAATGGTTATTCCCATCGTTGGCCATAGATAATTCGAATCGATATCTTTATGATATTTCTTATGATTTCTTTATTGAGAATATGAATCGAGCCTCATTGAGAACTAAATATAATCTCTTTGGAAATGAATTAAAAAAGATATTGAAGGAAATAAAAAAGCAGGAGATTACTCCCCTGCCTCTGTAAGTTTATTTTGCTGATCTTGTTCAGCTTGTTGCTTTTCATAGTATTCACGAACCATTTTGTCTTGTTCGTCAATTGCTGCTTGAGCTTCTTGAAATGAAGTCTCATTGAAACTCTGAACGTCTAGACCTTGTGTGGCTGCAAACTTAACTAAGTTTTCAATTTTAGAATTTAATCCAGTAATACTAATGCTAGTATTATAGAAAGCCTGTGCAGTGTTCTCTTCACGAAGCTTGTCTTTCTGGTCTTCAAACATGAACTTTTGTTCAATAGACATTTTGAAAGCATGGTACATATGTTGTACAGCTTCTGCCAAACTTTCAAGACGAGAGTTTAGGCTTGCTAATGTTAGTTCTTCTTTTGTTGTCTCATCTTGAGGTACAGATTCATACATTGTTGGGTTTGTCATATCAATTCCTTATGCTGTTTTTATTGTTCGAAGGTTTTCAGTAATCATTTCAATTAATTCTTGAACTGCTGTACTGGTACCTTCATTGGTAGGAATAAGATACTCATTGCCACCTTGGTCTGTTACCTTAAGAAAATGCTGAGTTGGAGAATAGGTTACTCCGCTCTCGTCATTTACAGTGTCAGTAACAATTTCGCTTCCTGTTATTCTTAACATTTGTTCTCCTCCTTTATTGTCTTTCTAAACGATGTAGAAAATTTACTGGCTTATCTTCATTGGTCATCCATACTAATTGAGACCATTCATCTCTTACTCCAAGGCTAATAGCATATTCATCATAACCACATAATGAGCCATTCATTAGAAGGGGTTTACCATTATAGCAATGTGCTGCCCAGTGATGGAGATCTCCATATACCATGAAATCAAAATCAAAGATTTCATTTAAGCCACCAAATACTTTCTTTGCTGCACCAGTTTCAGAAGTAGGAGGTGCATGATGCTTCATAAGAAGACGATGCCCTTTAACATCTGTTACGTGAAAGTCATTTAAAGAAAATGTAACATGAACATCTGTCATCTTGGCTGTTCTTACTGCAAGATCAAGAGCAGAATAAACTGCCGTATCCCATGAACAGATTGGTGTTTCGGAATCTTTTGTTGCTCTACCATGATTACCAACCATGCAATCTAACAAGATCTGTACATCTTTCAATCCTAGAACAAACAATGCTTCCTTTACTTTAAGAGTAAGGGTCATGATCGCTCTAGTAACTAGGTCAAATTGCTCCGCAACACCTGAATCGATTTGCAATCTTTGTGTTGCATAAATGATATCGTTATCAACCATATCCCCTGCAAAAAGAAATCTAATTTCATCAATCTTAGTTGTCTTAGACATTGTTGAGATGTAATCAATAATTTGTTCGGCAATCTCTTCAGTAACTCTATTATAAGCAATCTCACTATTAAAGATATAATTGCCACTAATAGTTTTAATTACTTTCCCGAAATGCCAATCAGAGAAAAGACAACAAACGGAACTCGCTCCTGCTTGTTTTTTCTTTAACTTCATTCTGGTTTTAGGAACATTCTTTCCGAGCTCTTTAATTCCTTGAAGGATTTCAGGTATAGCTTCTTTAGTAATGTCTCGCAATGCAGCCTTGCTTAATTTAGGTGCTTGCTGCTCCAGAACAAGAGTATTAAGATCGATTGCTCCAGATAAATCTGGGAGAGAAGCATCAAGAAGAGAACTTGCTTTTGCAGTCTTCTTATTCTTGGTAGCAATTGCTGGAACTCTACCTTTAGGTCCAACCTTTGATCTGTAATCTTTCGTTCGTTGTAAGTTTTTGCCCTCAGACAAAAGAGTGCTCGTAATTTTCATTCTTCAATTTCCTTTATTAAACAAAGACTTCTTAGCTCATTAAGTAAGTCTGTAGTTTGAGGTATTTGATATGAAGTTTCAAGTAGAAAATTTTCATAATCTATAAATACCTTTATATCTCCAGACCTAAGTCCTACTACATTCTTAATGGCTTTAATGTCATCTCTGTTAGTTATTTTAAGATGTACTTCTTTTATCTTCTTTGTACTCTCAAGTGGATAAATGAAAGATGCAATAATTTTCGGCACTCTTATTGTTTCTTCATTTACTTCTTTTTCTTCTATCTCTAGTTTTCCTTTGACTTCAATCAATGCATTTTGATCTAGTAAAGCACGATTCTTATTGAATAGATTACTAAATACTACAACTTCCAATCTACCGGTAGTATCTTCCAGTACAAGGAAAGCCATATCTTTTCCAGCTTTTGTTTTAATCTGTTGATATTTACTTACTATGCCACCTACGTGAACTGATCTTCCTTCGACTTCTTCTTTTAGATCATTGATCTTATCTAATTGTTTAATTCTTGACTTGAAATTGTCTAATGGATGCTTCGTTACAAAGTAACCTAATAACTCATACTCATTATGCATGTTTTCTTTTTCGGAAATTTCATGATGGTCTGGGATAAAGACTACCAATTCCTCGGTAGTCTTCAAGTTATCAACTAAATTATCTACTGCTAATAGCATTTTATTTTTATTTAAATTTGCCATTCTATGCAACCTTTTCAATAGTATCGAAAGCTCCACACTTAATAAGTGTAGAGATATCACTTCGCTTAATCTTGCTAAAGTGATCTTTTAATCTTGTAAGGAAATTGAAGTAGCTAGTGTATTTCCCGGATCTTCTTTCTTCTAAGATAGGATTAATTGCACTTTCTCCTAACCCTTTAACTGCACCTAGTCCGAATCTGATCCCATCTTTGAGCGGGGTATAGTCTAGATCTGATGCGTTAATGTCAGGTGGCAATATTTTAATTCCTTCTTCTCGACAAGCATTAATGAACTCAATAGTTTTATCCTGATCACCCTTAACAGCAGTTAAGTTAGCTGCCATGAATTCGTGTGGATAGTAATATTTAAGCCAAGCTGTCCAATAAGAAATGATACTATAAGATACTGAGTGTGATTTATTAAAACAATAATCAGCGAACTTTTCGATCTGTGTAAATAGTTCTTCTGCAGATTGCTTACTGATCTTGTTCTTAATACAGCCATCAATAAAGATCGCTTTTTGTTCTTCCATCTCTTTAGGTTTCTTTTTCCCAATAGCTCTTCTCAAGTTATCAGCTCCACCTAAGGTGTAGCCTGCAACTTTTTGTGCAATGAATTGAATCTGTTCTTGGTATAAGCAAACACCAAATGTCGGCTTAAGAATTTTCTCAATCTCTTTTTGCATCTCTCTATTGTCTACTGACATCATGTACTTAATAGCTTTGCCATTTTTAGCAGCTTCCTTATTTGTACAATAGTCCTCAGGGAAACCATTATCTAATGGACCAGGACGATACATAGCATTAATATCTGATAGATGAGCAATTGTTTCTGGAGCCATCCTCATTGTGATATCTCTGAAACCACTTGACCCACCGAGCTGAAAGACGCCGAAGATTTTACCTTCACGAATCATGCTATAGACTCTATCGTCATTTACCGGAATCTCATAAGGATCAATATCAATACCATGATTCTTCTTTATCCATTGTCTTGCAATCTGAACAATAGTTAAAGTCTTTAAACCCAAGAAATCAAACTTAATGAATCCTAAGTCTTCTAGAACTCCCATAACATCTGCTGATGTTATCTCTCCGTTCTTCCCTGCCATCAATGCAATATGCTCAATCAAAGGTAGTTCATTGGACAGGATCAAGCCAGCGGCGTGGATACCTGTGTTCTTTGCCATACCTTCCATGACCAATGCAATGTCGTAGATCTTACGATAAAGCGGGTTACTCTTAATGGCTTCTGCAAAGCGCGGCTCTATCTTGATGGCTTCCTCAAGGTCTACGTTTCTCCCTCTTACTGGACCTGGAATTAGTTTAGCTAATTCATTAGCCTCAGAGTAAGGCACTTCAAATCGTCTACAGACCTCTCGGATGGCACCCTTAGCTGCTAAGGTACCAATAGTCATAATACGGCAGACTTTATCCTGTCCATATTTTTCATACATGTACTTAATTACTTCTTCCCTTCTATCATCCTGGAAATCCTGATCAATGTCTGGAAAGCTATTACGCTCTGGATTAATAAACATTAGTTATTATCGGTAAGTTCTTTATCTTACCCTCTGGAGGTTTCCCCCATTTGCATTAGCTGGTCAATTCCAGCTCAGTTTAGACTATATCATCTTTACAAATTTCAAATACTTTCGTTCAAGCTTTAGAGAGTTATTTCTGTAGATTAAATTAAAAAATTTATGAATATTCTCTTTAGATTGTATCCTAATGTAATAGGTTTCTTTTCTACAGTCTTTGTTTAATTTTGCCCGAATATCAAATATAGCTAACGCATTTATTAGTTCATTTGCAAAATCTAAACTTCCTGTTGTAAAAGAGGCATTTAAATATTCATAAATAATATTATTGGATTTAGTTTTGTTTATATAAACACAACCATCTCCATCAAATACTCCTCTAATAAAATCTGGCATTAAATTCTCTGAAATTTCAGGAAATCGAATACTTAAACTTTTATTATAAGTTACTCCATGTTCTTTTAAGATCTGAATATCAATAGGATTGTTACTTACAACTTTGTAAGATTTCCCTTGTTGATATATAGACTTATTAGGAGTCATTATTTTATGAAATTCATTAATGATTTGTAGATCATTTGAAACAATAGTTATTCTTTCTCTCTTTGAATGCTTATCATAAGATAAACATCCATCACTAAAGATATAACCAAGTAAATATGCTTTATCTGATGTATTAATTTCAGAACCAAAAGCATTACTGTCTATTACAGCTCTTGCGCTACTTGTTACACTATTAGCACAACTCTTACTACAATATTTCTGTATCTTCTTTTTTGTTTCAAATAACCTACTACATTTATTACATTTAATTTGGTTCATACTGTTCTTTTTGGGCTTCAGTATAACCTTGAGAGTTCTGCTTGTAAAGCCCCGCTTTCTTGGAAGGATTATTGTCCCTAAGGGACTCACTTCTAGTCGTTACACGCATACTAATATTACTACTAGTACTTGGCTCGGTATTGGCATTTTAAAGCGTTCACCGAATTAACGGGGTTTATGGAGCGCCATATTAATCAACGCTCAAAGATTAGTTGGTATTCCTCATGAAGAGGATCTACTTCTGTAATCCTAGCTAGGTAGCAAACTAAACTGCCTGCACCTGAACCACGACCGGGTGCCATAAGAATTCCCTGATCTTTCGCCCAGGTAGTGTAGTCGGCAACAGTGAGGATATAGGAGCTAAAGCCCTTATCAGCCAATACTTTACATTCATATTCATAACGTTCCTTATAGAGATGAGCTAGGGCTGGATTAATTTGTTTCTTTTCAAGCCTATAGTTCAAACCCTTAACACATTTTTTTAGTAGATATTCATCAGCAGTCATGTTCCCAGTAGGAAATGGAGGATACTTAATAGACTTATCAAACTTAATAGGAAGACATCTGTTTCCTATAAGGATAGTCTGTTCACATACTTCTGGCATGTCTTTCCAGAGTTCATACATTTCGTCTGCGGATTTAATATAATAATCATTTGCCGCATCATGCCCGAATTTACCATTAGTCTGGATCAGCATTACTGATTGCCATGCATCGAAATGTTCTTTAATAGAATAGTGAGCATCACAAGTAGCAACCATAGGTATCTTAAACTCTTTACTAAGTTCAGCCACTCCAATGTTGGCTAAATCTTGCTCAGGAAAATTCGGATGTCTCTGTATTTCAAGATAGACTCTATCACCAAAAATCTCTTTAAGCCATGCAACATCTTCTTTAAGATCAGCAGGACATTTACCTTGTTTGCCAATAAAGTTTGCAAGCGTACCATTCATACAAGCAGTAAGGATAATTAATCCTTCTGAATGTTCTTCAAGCATTGCTCTATCCACTCTTGGCTTATAATACTTCCCTTCCAGGAAGCCTTTTGTTGTTAATTTAATTAAGTTTTTATAACCTACTTCATTCATCGCTAAAGCAATCATATGATAGGTTTTCTTATGCTCTTCATCTTTCAGCTTAGCTGAATAATCCCAGCATACATAGAGTTCACAACCAGGAATTACTTGAATCCCGTGCTTCTCACCTTCTTGTATTAGCTTAGGCATATTAATCATGTTTCCATGATTGGTTATTGCTATTTTCTTTAAGCCTAATTCAGTTGCTCTCTTAAAGAGCTCACTTGGCTGCTGTAGACCATCCATCAGTGAATAGTCTGTATGGAGATGTAAATGTACAAAATCTTTTTTCATATTTTCTCCTTTTATTTAACCCCGAGGGGTCCTGCAACCGGGAGCCACTCTCGTGGCAGCTGGCGGACCTGGTCCGTCGTCCGGTTGCAGTGACATGTACAGATGATCATTAACTTCTAGAGCGCTATCGATTGCAACTGCAACTGCACTCCGTGCACGCGGGGCTCGCATTCTCCGGAGCTGTTCAGCTCCAGCATTGCTGCCCAGTCGATCTCGATTGCAATCGCATTCTACGGATCCTGAATTCCTAGGCTGCAGGTGCAGTCCTCAGGATCTCCCAGGTAGCAGCACCTGAAGATTCTTTGACATCTCTATACATCTACATGTTTACTTACGATGCTGAAAGACATCGAAGTAAACATGTTCTTAGCTTACTCTACATCGAATCAATGTAGATCAAGGTTACAAAATGTAGCCTCTCTATTTATTCATCTTCTTCAAGAAGTTCATCAGCCGCACGAACCATTGCTTCACCTGAAATGAAATCAATTCGTTCACGACAATATTGAATAGCATCTTTTTTATCTTTAATCTGTTCACGAAAGGTTGCACTAGCAGCTTTCTTTTGTTCTTCAAAGTCTTCAATAGCACGAAGATTTTCTAGAATAGCATTCTTAAGTTGCTCTGCATTCAAATCTCCATATGTAGCTTCAAAAGCTTCACGAAGGATACGAGCATTTCTTTCTCTTGCTGATTCTCTACGTTGTGGTTGCGTCATACTTTCTCCCTAATATATTCTCTTACTTTTATTAGAATTTCTGCCATTGCATAATAACAATTAGCATCCCATTCTAAGCGACCTTCTGTTTCAATTATTTCTACTGCATCATCACAGTCTCTAATTACCGTATCTATATATTCTAATACTTTATCTTTTGTCATATATGATCTTTTTATTTAATTAATTTGGGCAAAATAAAATAGCATTTTCTTTATATTTTATTCCTTCCCATTCACAGTCTGCATGGCCTTTAAATGATCCAGATCTTTTATTTTTAGGAACATACATACCTGTATAAAAATAACGAAATGGACTATAGTGATTTCCTTTAGCATCAGATGAAATGATTATATCTAGCTCTGGATCCAAATCTTTTAATTCGAGTATTAAATCTTTTACTTTCATTTTATTGTCCAATCAATAGGCTTTTTACCAATTTGTATTAAGTAATTATTACATCTACTAAAAGGTTTACTTCCAAAAAAACCTCTATCTGCAGACAAGGGAGAAGGGTGTACTGATTTGATAATACAATGTTTTATTACAGACAAGCCTGCTACTACTTTTTGAGCATGACTACCCCAAGCAATAAAAACTAAGCTATCATGTTCTTTATCTAGTATATTAATTACTCCAGTAGTAAACTCTTCCCAGCCGTAGTTTTTATGACTAGCTGGTTGTCCTTTCATTACAGATAGTGAAGTATTTAAAAGTAAGACACCTTGATTAACCCAATCTGTTAGATCACCATGATCTGGTCTTTTGAATCCTTGCATATCTGTTTCTAGTTCTTTATATATATTAAGAAGTGACGGCGGTATTTTCATACCTTTATTGACTGAAAATGCTAATCCATTTGCTTGTCCTGGTCCATGATAAGGATCCTGTCCTATAATGACAACCTTCACTGAGTCAAAAGACATATTGAAAGCATTAAATCTATCATGTACATTAGGATAAATTTCATTACCTGCAAATTGATCTTCGACTGCTTTCTTATTAGCAGATAAAGCCAGATCCCGGATAGGGAATAGTTTCTCTTTCCACGATGGATGCATTTAATTCCTCCAACTGCCTATGATGAATCCATGCTTTTAGTAAAATCGCATAGTTAATCATGTCATCTAGTGTATCTTCTACTGACTCAGATGCTACCAGTAACTGATTGCCATCAATAAAAGAACCGAGTCGACCAAGCTTGTCTGTAAGTCTTACAAGGAATCCTTGCTCTACTGAAGTACTACCACTGACAGCAGTAATCCTTTTGAAGTTTTTAAAGGCATCAAGTTTACTACCGGAATAATCTGCATTCTTACAGCGCATTATATGTCTTAATTTATTACATGTGTATTCATGAAACTTGAGCAGTTCTTCGGGCGTCATTTAATTCCTCTTTCAAGATTTGTATTTCTTGTTCCATTTCTTTTACTTGTTCAATAGCATCTTTTAATACAGCTTGAACACGAGTTTCACGCTGCTTATATGCTATCTCTTCTGGAAGTCCAAATGTTAATTTATCTTTAAGGGTATAGTATCCCCATTCAAGTAGTTCTACTGTATTCATGCTTTAATCCAATTCTTCATAAACTCTTTACAGTTTAAGTCATCATAGTATATGTCAGGTTTAGTAATTACTGCATCAACGTAGCTTTCTATGCTTAATGTGGTTACTACTTCTTTACACCAATCCCATCCATTTTGTGACCAGACGATAATAGTATCGCCATTTCGCTTATGTTCTTTTAATTTTTTAATGATATCCCATTTAGGCTTAAGCATTTCAATGTAACCATTATTATTAAAGGCTAATGCATCTTCTGAATGGCTCTGGTTCCAGTCTACAAGAGTATCATCTACGTCAAAGTAGACAGATCTATTTCCTTTAATTTCAACCATATTAACACCTTACTAAGTACCCTTCTTTTGTTAGATGTTTTTTCCAATTAACAGTTGTATGCAACGGAGAGTGAGTGAGGGGCGAACTTAAGGTATTCGATTCCACTTCCTCTGCTCCATAGGGGTTGCTCATGTTGCTTGAGGAATTCATCCCAGAGTGGATCGAATTTAACTTTCCCTGATGTTCCTTATTTCCCATTGAAGGATCAATCTCATGAATAAATACCATAGCTAAATGTCTTCTAATTATTTCTGTTTGTTCTTCATCGAAAGCCTTAGCTTTCATTAATTCAAATGAGCACTGTAACCAGTAACAAAAATCCCTGGATGTCATAACCATTTTTCCTTTTCAACATACTGAGTTATCTCTACAGATTCAATAGTATGTAGTCCATACTCACTTACTGGACACAAGTATCTAAAATCTTCAATTATTTTTTTATCAAATTTTGAATAGATTTCATAAATATCTTTTTCACCTAGATCTTTTCTAAGACATTCTCCATCAGGCCAGTTATGATCATGAGTTATCATTCTGATTGTGCCATCATAACTCTTATATTCACCTTCATAGGGTTCAAAGGTTTTAATGGCTTCTACTAAAGGTTTAATCCTTTCTAATGTAGCCTTATCAACTCTTGTTATTTTCATAACATAGTCCGCATCATTAGTGTCAGCTCTAATTGTAATTTCCCATTCCTTAGACATGTTCTTCCTTTAGTCCTTCAAGACATTTTATTGCCTCTTTAACTTCTCCACGCCAAAAGCCGGATACTTCTAAAGCTGTTTCATATTCTTCTGTATAGCATTCTTCAAGATTTTCAATTAGTCTATTCAGGATTAGTAGTGCTTTCTCTTTCGTCATTTGATTCTCCAAATGCTTTATCAATTATTTTATTTAAAAACTCAAGATCGGCATCGCCTTCTTCTACTCTAGATATAAGACAGATCAAAGTAAGCTTATCAATAAGCATACTCACATCTCTCTTATCATCACCTGATAGCATAGTGATGCCAGAAAGCATTCTTACTTTTTTCCAATTAGGAAGATCTTTAAATTCTTGTGCTGTCATAAATGACCTTGAGCCTTTCTGATATCATAATCAAATATTTTTAATAGTAATTTTAGTAGCTTAATCTTTACGGCGTCTGACATAACAGAATACTCCTGCTGGAAAATATTGTTCATACTCCATAGAGTCATCATAATGAATATCTAGTTTGAGTTCTTTAGCCAGGATGCCTTTAACTTTATTCCAGTCTTCATTAACTAATGTCCAGACATGACCTTTCTCATCTACTGTGTGAGGAATATCATTTTCAACAATATAATCTACAATTGAAAATACTTCATCCCAAAAAGGCTGTCCTCCATTGTATTGGTCAGCAAGTGCCTGTAATTCTTTTAATGCTTTAGCTCTTGTTGGTCCAGTAATGACATAGTTCCTATAAAGATCTTGAGCTTCTGCAATTTTAGCAGCAGCTCCTTTTGCTTGAATATTTTCTATAGCAATTTTAATAAACTTTTCTGGATAATGGTCCAATACACCATGGATATCTAAACCTATTCTCATGAGTCACCTAGCTTTTTATTTAATTCATCTTCATTAAGATTGAATTTCATACGTGTAAAGTTTTTATCGTAAGGTATAATGTAAAGCCATACATCATTATTATTATCTGTTATGACAACTTCTAATGTTTTTTCTACATCAGGATCGTTATTATTAATCCCCCATGAATAGTATTGCTTTTCATCCAATGGAAGCATTATTAGATACTCCATCGCTTTTTCATAATGATTAAGAACATCTCCATCTTCAGAGAGAGGAGTAAAGTAATAATGATTAAGTACTGCATCAAAGATTTCTTTTCTGCTGTACATTGTAGGTTGAACTTTCATAATGCCCCTAAATGATTTTAGTAACCTTAGATAGATTCTAAAGGAAAGTTATGTGGGCATGTCTCTATGTTCTTCTGCTTTAACTGATACACGAGCTGCCTTTTTTAGTTTTGTTACTTCGCCTTTTACTTGTAGCTTTTCACATGATTCATCTGGAATAACTCTGACTTTATCGCCTTCGGCAAGTTCAGGATTAGCTTCCCATTCTTTAGCTTCCTTTTTTGTTTTAGGAGCTTTTTTATATGTAAAAGTACATAGTCCAATCCATGCTACAGTAGCACCTTCTTCAACTTTGTCTTTAATTACTTCGCCAGTAAGAGTAAGAATTTTCTCAACGTCTGCGCGTTTTAATGTACGATCTCTGAGTAAGATCAGATCAGTCAACGAGTACATTGTTCATCCTTTTAAATAGATCAATCATATTGCACATCATAGTGCTCATAGAGAGTCTACGTTTATATTCTTCGAGATTGATTAGTTCAATCTCGTAACTATAATGAAAGTTTTTGCGATCCCATCCATCTGGGTCCAGGATCAAATCATCTTTGGTTAGAATAATATCCGACCATTCTTTGCTTGTTTTTAGCATTACTTCAACCTTTTGAAAGGATTTTTAAGGGAAGTCGATTAGGAGGACTCGGTTCACATACATGGACCAAATCCTCCAGGTTGACTCTGCGGCTGCTGGAGCTCTTCCTGGTACCGTACGGTATCCGACCTGCTCGAGATATCTCGTGAGCTCAGCTGCTGTACGGCCTGCACCTGCAGTCGATCTCCATATGACTGACGTCCGTAGGACAAAGTCAGATGGAGATCATAATTAATGAACTATTCCGAATCAGAATAGAGATAGGGATTTCCCCTAGACTGCCTCTTCGGCAGTCATAGGGATTTCACCTGGAGATTTTGGATCAAAGACAAGGGCAAGACGGCGGACGAGTTCATTCCTAAACTCTGGGTTGTTTCGGATATGATCAATTGCTTTAGGACGACCCTGAGCGAAACTACTATCCTGATATTTGAACCATGCACCTGATGCTTGGACAATTCCAAACTTCACAGCCATGTTAAGTAAGCTACCATCAGAATCAAAGCCAGCACGTTCATAAAACATATCCAATTCTACCTCTTTGAAAGGCGGGTGGACTTTGTTCTTAACGATTTTAACTTTAGATGCACGGCCAATTACTTCTTCGTTCTGAGTAATAGTCTTTTGTCCACGGATATCCATGCGTACTGAAGCATAAAATTTCAACGCATTACCGCCAGTAGTTGTTTCAGGCTTGAAACTCCATAAGTTTTATTCCCTTATGGTATGGACTATATCATCATCCTTTTAATAAAGGAGCCAGGCACTTCGATTGGTAGTGAAATCCAACCTACTCTACTAAGTTTAATCCTATAGATTACTTTTCGATAGTCTCTAGACCTTCCTCTGTATTGAGGCTTGGCACGGGATTGGCATTACAGCGTTCCCCGTTAGCCGCTTTCGCGACACCGCTTACTAGGCGTTCACCTGGTTTTTTACTTATCATTACTGACAAGGGAAACCCTGAAAGAAATTCTTTTAATATTTCTTCAGCATTGTTAATCTCTTTTTCATGAATAGCTAGGTATTTATAATTATTATCTTTTAGGAATTTTTCTTTTCTTTTATCTATCTCTTTTTGTTTCTTTTTTCCATGTGCCCATTCTCCATGAACATCAATGCAATACTTAAAACCTAAATAAAAGTCTATAGAAAAAGTAGATATTCTTTTCTCGTAAATATAAGCAAAGTCTAAGTCTTCAAGAATTGTTTTGATTTGTTCTTCAATTCTATTCATCGACATGTTTCTTCTAACTCCGACTCCTAGTGCTTTTCTTCTTTTAGAAACTGCCTCAGGAGTACAGTTATATCTTTCTGCGATTTTCACATGAGATATATAAGGGTTTAAAAGTAACTCTTTTGCTTCGTCATTATGGGGTATGGAAATTTTGTATAATCTTTTTCTTTTTATTCCTAATGCTTTTAATAATCTATAAATTGTCTCATCAGATAGTTTAAGCTTTTCTTTTAAATCTTCTAACTTTAAATGATGATTACTCTTTAGCCATTCAATCTTTTCTTCTGCTATCTTAATATTAAATTCATATCCATTTATATTCATGGATAAATTTTAACATTAAGCAGCAGCAAGTTCAAGATCAAGTTTGCTTTGTTGATTTCCGAACATCACACCAATCTTCATGCGAAGTTGGTTGATGAAAATAACAGTTGTATTCGTTTTTGAAATCGAACCTGTTAGTTTACGTAATCCTTGTGACATCATACGAGCTTGCAAGCCCATATGAGAATCACCCATATCGCCTTCAAGTTCTGCTCTTGGTGTGAGTGCAGCAACTGAATCGATAATAAGTAGATCAACTGCACCTGATTGTACTAATTGATCAGCAATTTCTAGACCTTGTTCACCGCAATCTGGTTGAGAGATAATCGTCTTAGGAATATCTACACCAAGTTTTGCTGCATAAACAGTATCTAAAGCATGCTCTGCATCAATGAATGCTACAGTTCCACCAGCCTTCTGACATTCTTTTGCAATGTGAAGTGTTAGTGTTGTTTTACCTGATGATTCAGGCCCATAGATTTCGATGATACGGCCCTTTGGAATCCCTCCTTGAGTAGTTCCACTAAGGGCAAGGTCAAGCTCCGGAATACCAGTAGGAATAAACTCGAGTACATTATGCTCGGCTTTATCTCCTAGTACCATTACTGAACCTTTACCGAACTGTTTTTCAATTGCAGCGAGTGCCATATCTAAAGCTTTACGCTTATTGCCACCTGCAGTTAAATCTTCTTTCGGTCCTGTTGCTTTTTTAGACATTAGTTCTCCTAAACCTATTACTAGGTTCTATCTTTGAATTAAAAGATAAGCTATCTAATTAATATTCTATAGCTTTCTTGGAAATGTATTGTCTGATTTGTTTCGGAGTTCGTTGAATTATATTAGGAAAGAGTGTAACCAGTTCATCAAAAGTAAAAGTCATTGAGCCAAAATAGATAGGTACATTGTTAAAAATAATATCTTCAGCGGTCTTAAAGTCTTTACCTTCATCCTCAAAATAATCTGCTGAATCACAGTCACTATCAGGATCTAATTTAATATAATCCGATATAGTTTGTTTTAATATAGCATACAGTAATTGAGATTCTGGTGACACATTCTTTCCTAGTAATTCCTTGAACTATTGCTGTTCAGTTTGAGCCTTAGTGCTAGCTAGTTCAAGAGCTTTGCCCAGAACATTTGTTAGCTGGCTTACTGCCGCAACAGTGCGATGCTCAGGTGAGTTCGCAATCTTTTGTAAGATTTCTTCTTTCTTCTGATTAGCATAAGCTAAAAAGCCAATGAATTCAAGCTCATTTTCAACGTTTACAGGTGTAATTTTTAAAACACCTTGCTCATCAACAAGACAAGTAAAGCCTTTTACCAAGGCTTCTTTAGTTTCTGTTTCATTTTCAGTAGTCATTTTAGTAAGCTCCCATTTCTGCTTTGCGTAAAGTACCATTGCTCATTGCAATTGTCTTCACAGCTTCTAGAGTTGTGTTTAATTTATATATCATAGACTGGAAGAAAGCAATCGCTTTCTCGTACCTGGTTACAGTAATAGTCCATGTTCCCATTTTTGCGGCAGCAATTGCATCTAAGGTCTCTAATTTAGGTACAACTTTTCTTCCTTTATGCTCTGCCTCTCTTAGTACTGTGTCATTATGGCCTTGCTGATAGGCCATTTTAAATGCCATCAACTGAGTTTCTAACTTAAACTTATTTGCATAAGCACTATCTAGTTTCTCGATGATCATTGCACAGTACTCCGAAACAGCCATAGGGTCAGCATGTCTTGCAACAGGAATTCTATAGAACTGTTCCCATTCCGCAACCGTCATACCAAGAAGTCTTTTATTCTTAGCGATTTGCTCAACTTCAAATTGCATCATATCTGTTTCTTCAAACAGATCCTCAACACTTTGCTTGATGATTTCATTTTGGTTTGCTAATTCTTTAGTTCTTAATTCATTCATAAGTCTTCACCCATCATTAAAGAGTCATCAACTAGTTTAGATTGCTGATGGTAATCTCTATACATTTTATGCATCTTTCCATTGCATCTTGAACATATTTCTGCTTCGATTTGAAAGTTTCCACAACGAGGGCATCGAGATAGTTTTTTGTCACCAGCTAGTTCTCCTAGCCCATCAATTCCAGCCTTCGCTATAGCTCTAGTGCTTCGGAACATTATATAACTCAATATGCTTTTAGAAATCATTAATCCAAAGCCGCCCATCTATAAATCCTTGATAGCAATTCTTGTAATATCAAACATATCTTTCATTCTAGATAGATTAAGGATAGTGGATACATGATTCTCTACTGGATAGGTCATCTGCAAGCGTTCTCCATCAGGATAAATTCCTAATAGTCTTCCGTCAGGAAGCTTAAGCTCCATAACCTGTCCTTTGTAGCCTTTTAAGAATTCTTCAAAATCTTTAAGCCGAGGGATGCTATCGCTATCGATTATAGCTGGCTCTTTATTATTGATGATGTACTTTTGTACTTCTTTAAAGCTTTCAAGAATCTTAAGCTTATCTTCTTTCGGTAATTCTGGATCAGGAGGATTGCATTGCCATATTTTCCTGGCATCTATATGCAAACCAGGAACATTTCCAACAACTAAAACATAAGGATATGCACGATTTACTTCATAGTTTTTGGGATCTACTATTTGTATGTCCTTTAATCCTACCCTTTCACACAAAGCTTCAATGGGTTTCTTGTATCTGTAACTCTGAGGACATATAATGTATAGCATTCTCTGTCTCCTTTATGTGATCTAGTTCTTCTGCTGTTATCTTTCTCTTCTCTATTGGTAGTACTTTATCTAACTTCATAAAGTTCTCAGGAAGTTTATCCCAAGGGAAATCTCCAACCCATTCCACGCCAGTTTTCCCAGCAGTAAATGTTAGCTTGTTTAAAGCCTGACATAAATATTTCTGAAAATAAGAATCACTCATTGCTTCTTTGGCATTAAGTATTATCATTGGTTCAGTATTACTAGGATGCCAGTAATGAACATAAGAGAAATCATCTCTTTGAATATTCAGAATTTGAATCTTTTCTGGAGCCATAAGCAATTGCTGCATTGATTGCACAATAAAAGCTAAGTCTTCTAGTAGGGATACAAATTTTTGTTTATTCATTTAATCTGCTCCAGGCTTGTGATTACCTCAGAAACAAGACCGCACTTCTTAGCTTCTTCAGCATTAAGATAGTGATCCTTGACTAGAAACTGGTCTAACTGATCTCTTGTAATCTTAGTTGTTTTAACAATTGTATCAAGCATCTTTTGATTTAATGCCTTAACTTCTTTTACTTGTTCCTCTAATTCAAGAACGTTCCCTGTCATTGTCGTATGACCATGATGAATCATAAAGGTAGTATTAGGAGTTGAGTATCGCTTATCACATCCGAGGAGAATCAGGATACCGCCGGACATTACTTTACCGGAACAGATAGCCACAACTTCATTCGGAATCATCTTAATAGTATCGTAAATAGCCAGAGATTCATAAAGACCACCACCTGGAGATCCAAGCATTAATCTAATAGGAAGTTCTTTGCTTTCAGCACTGAGACTTACAAGTGTAGCTCTTAGTTGTGTTGCTGACTCTTCATTAATCTCATGATCAAAGAATACTGTCCGAGATAGAACTGGATCACATACATCTTCAGCCATTTGATATACTATTTCAGGCAGAGTTTCTTTAAGCTCTGCTTCTACTTTACTCTTCTTGGCAGCTCTGTAGTCTACATGCTTGGTTTTGTTTCCATTAACATAATAGTTTAATCTCATATTGATCCTTTAAAAAGAAAAGAGTACGGTTTGTCTCTTAACCCTTAAACCTAGGCCAGTGCTGATAACTCCATACTCTTTATTTATTGTTTAATTTAAAAAGCCCCCATAGCTTTTACACTATGAGGGCGACGAGGGCTATGCCCAACCCAGAGTAACAGGAAGTGCCGCATCCAATAGACTTGATAACACTACCATGTCTGGACCCGACAAATACAATGAGGCATTTTTCTTTTCAGCACCCGCAGTCTTAAAGATCTGCAGACCGAAAGAACCTTCATTGCCTGGTTTAATGGTACAAGTTGTTGAACCTGCATCATTAGAATGGAATAGCTTGATCTCTGGTGCACGAGTTCTTAGCCCGTGGAGGATCGAAGCTATATCGTTTGTACCAATCTTCATAATAATTTTATTACTCCAATCAATACGTCCTTCTTCGCTTCCAGGAATCGCATTAGCGATTTCAAAGAATACGCAACCCTTCTTGACAATTCTCCCTGCTTCGTCCGCTTCCGGCTTAGCAAGTTTGACTTGTAGTTCTGACTTTTTCTTGTAGAACTTTACTGCTTCTGGGTACTTAATAACTGACATAGACTCTCCTAAGTGGCGGGTGGATTATTTCACCCTATTATTAACATCCTCAAGGGGATGCGCACTTACTTGAGCATAGCAGCAATTACTGCAACAAACATAAGAAATAGAAAGACACAAAAAGCAATAACCATAGGAATCCATAATGGAGATGTAACCCACCACCATGACCAGAGTGCAATAGCACCTGTTCCAGTAAGTTTAAGTATCAAGAAAATAATGAATAATAATCCACCTAATCCTATTTGAACTTGCATTTTTATCCCCTTAAGAAATTACTAAAACTTTGGTAACATTATCTCTTTCATAAGCGCCATACGTCTCATAGTCCGATCCATATTCGATTTGATCAAGGATATGATCTTCAATTGCTTCTTGAGAGAAAGCTTCATCTTGAAGTGAATCATAGAATCCAACTTCTACTTTAGATACTTTTGATCCTGAATAAACTTCATCAGAGAGACATACTTCTAAATGCTGAAGACCTGCCTGACAAGCAACAGAATAAATTTGAGCTAGTGTCATTTGTTTTCCTTTTTATATTTTTAATAAATAACATTCTTTCGATAAGTTTGAAAGAGATTTGTTTCTCTTTCAAACCTGAAAGCGACCCTTGCTACGCTACGTAGTGGCGTAGAGATCTTCAGATCGTCAAGGGGAGCGTTCGATATTACGTTTACTCGATGAAGGTTTACCTAGGCCAACGGAGACATATCGCTCCGCGATTGCACGTATGTGCAACTATGTAGCCGTTCGGCCGACGGTTGAAGTCTAGAATTGAATTGCCCTTCAATTCTTAAGCGTTCGCTGCGGCATTACGTATCCGTAGGAGTAGTAATGATGCTGTGAGTACCGAAGAGAGTTTACGTAATATCGTTAATACTTTTATCTATTTCGAATCAAAATAGATTTGTTTCGTATTGCAATTTGATATGAGAAAGATCAGTGGAGGTTATTCCTCCTTCTAAGACTCTAAGTCTTGGTACTGATCTTCCCCATATTTTTATTGCACTAGTATATTGGAGTGTAGCTTACATGTTCGGGGTGGCCCTTACCCTCTGGCCACCAACAGCTCGTCTGTCGCTCGACCGAACATGACAAGCGGAATGAATCCCGCTCTCGCTATCGTTCCCGTTCTACTGTAAACCCTTCTACGGTTTACTAGATTTGCTATTGCATTGTTAAATTTGGCAAAAGCAATATCTTTTATAAGGAGACCTATCTCGAAACAAAATAGGTTTAATAATAATCAAGAGTCGCAGTCCTATTTCTAAGTCTGTATCTTGTCGCGGTTCAGCTCCGCAGCAGCGACACGAATGTGTTGCTGTGCAGTCCGGGAGTAAACGAATGTTTACGAATGGACGGGTGCACTAACCGCTTTTAGTTCCTGTTCTTTTGATTAGCGAAGCACTTATCAATGAAAATCTGTGTTCTCTTTTAATAGATATTCAGGTGAAATACATTTAAGCATCTTACGATTACCCTTAACGAGCATCGTTGATTCTTCTTGTACTGTTCTAAGAACAACACCTTCACGAATTTTCTGAGCAGGAACCATGACTGAGTCGCCTAAAACGATTTCGTCTATATTTATATCTTTAAATTTACCTTTAAATAAGATCGGAGGAGAATCAATACCCATTTCTCTAAAGCGGAGAATTTGATAATTAAACTCTTTCCATTCTCCATTCTCTATTAAATCAAAAGCAACGAATCCAAACTGTCCTTCAGTAAGACCATAATGATACCCTTTTTGAACTGTTGGTCCAAAAATTTCACCAAAGATTTCCTCACCTTTATTTAGCTTTTCCTTAAGATTGTAGTCTCTTGCAATGTTTGCATATAAACTACTACCAGCAGGACTAAGCTGTACATTGTGAGAACCTACTAGCCATTGCCATTTGTAGTCTTTTTTAATGAGAGACATTAGCTTGAATAAAAGAATTGCATACCATTTGGTTGGCATCTCTCTTGGAATCCATCCAGCTCTAAAGTTTGTGCCATGAATTTTCTCTGTAGCAACAATTTCATCTTCTGAATTAAATAGGTCTACATGGTTCTTGAAATTCTCAAAACCTTTGTACTTTTTAAAGTTAGGATTTGGATTTCTTTCAGTCTTACTTCCGCTAAATGATTGAAAGCTAGGAGCCGGTGGTTCATATTTAGTGATTCCTAGTAATGCAGTTAAGTCAGTACCTTCTAAGTACTTAGGATGCTTGCCATGATTTCCTAGATATAATCTAATATCATCAATGCTGCAGATTAGACCTTGAGAGTATAGCCCTCGGAGTCGTATGGTCTTAATCCTGCTTGCTGGCTTAATGTTAGTTCCCTCGAAGAGGGTATTAGACAAGACCTCAGGCAGTACAGAATCAATAGGGATATAGACACATAGATCTCCATCTTTATAGACTCCTTTTCTCACAACGCAATGCCATCCTTTAACATGAGCTACCTCAAGTTTATCTGCATTCGGATGAGCTTCTACTTTTGTAATCCGTTCTACTCTAGTAATACATTCAGACATATAATCCTTTTAACAATAATATCTTGTAAAGCCTTTCTCTTTTGGAAAATCACTAATAACATTCCAAATGATTTCACTTAATTGAAACCATTCACCATTAGTTCTGTAGTAACCAAAGAGTCTATGATATGCAGACTCAATTTCTTGAGCCTCTTCTTCTGTGTCATAAGTAAACCAGCCTTCCATCCCGAGCTTGAGTGGATGTCCGGTTTGTAATTGAGCTAGTCTCTTAATAGGATCATGAGAATACCCCACTTTAAGATGAGGCATAGTTTGACCTTCTGCTAACTCACGTTCAATAACGAAGTATACATGATACTTCTTCTTTTTTACTGGTCGAGCTTCAGATGGGATTGCAGGTGGACTTGATAAAATTACTTCATGTTGAACAATTGTAGCTAAACTAAAACCAAAATAATCTCGATCTCTTTTAGCTTCTCTTTCTGATCCATAAAATAACGCATCCTCCCAATTAGGAGTCCAATCAGGTTCCATGCCTGTACCCATTAAATACATATCATTATTTTCAATTGTATATATTTTTTTCATTCATGATCCTCTATTGCGTCCCAATCAACTAAATCCCAAGCTTTATTGCAGCTTTCTTCTAGTTCTTTTATTCGCTCTTGTTGTTTAAGAATGACCTTCTGACTCATTTCATAAAGCTCTTTATAGTTTTTTTCCATAATCTTCAATGTCCTTTATCGCTTTACTTGCTGTTTCCAGTCTTCTAACAGTAGATCTCAAAAATAGATCTGCTGCTTTATCTGTATACATATCATGTTTATTTCCAGCAAGAAGTGGGCAAGTTTTTGAGATATCTTTTAATGCTGTTGTAGCAATAAGTAGTTGTTCATTAAGATTTTTAATCTCTTCATTGTCGTTAACACATTGCATCTCTAGTTCATTAATATGTTTGATTAATGATTCGTTATCTTTGAACACAATTATCCTTTTGCAAGTTTTCTGTATCTATTCCATAATTCATCTAGATCCATTTCTTGCTCTGTATTGAAATAGTCTTTAAGTAGCTGCTCATAAGTAGATAGTCTATCTATTTCTTTCTGAACTTCATCTATATTGCTATTGATATATTCCCAGGCAATATCATCCCAATCCATAGAATTATGTATATGATTAGATGCTAAAGTGATTCCTTCATTTATATAACTTGCTACATTCATTTTCTTTATTTTTTTCATAATATTCCTATAGCCTCTAAAGCCTCTTTAGTTTTATCTCTTAGGTATGATCTTTCAGATCCATATTCAACAGAACTAAGACCAGTACAATTAAGTTCAATCCAGAATTGTTCCAACGCATCTGTTGCTATCTTTAATTTTTCCTGTTCTGTTTTAACCTTAGTAATATCAGCTCCACATGCAGTACAATGAAGAGTATGAGGCCATCTGATTTTACATTTAGGACAAGTTTTCATAGCTTCATTCTTTTTTTAAGAATAGCAAGATCTTCAGATCTTCTTTTAAAACTTTTCTCAAAGTTCTCAGATTTTAATTTCCAATGATCTATCATTCTTTGCATGTCTCTCCAGAGAAGTATCACTGCAGATTTAGTTTCCTGTGAAGGCTCTTTTAGATTCTCAGCTATCCACTGTTGCGGACTTGTATAGTTTTCTCTTTTCATGAGTTTACTATGTCGGAATAAACTTCCATAACATAGTCCTCACACCAGAATTTATAATCAAAGTTCTCAGGCAAAGTAGACTCTGCCTGAGCCTTAAGTACCTCTTCTAATTTAGCTTCCAATATAGGACGGAAAGTTTCAAAAGGGATGGTGCCCAGTTTTACATTTCTTACGAGCTCTAAATCTTTTGGCTTAAGTGGAAGAGATAAGGTTTTGTTTTTTAATATATCAATAGCCTGGCAGCACACTCTGTATGCGTGACTTAAAGCTTTCCAATCTATGCCATTATTGTTTTCAGCAGCTTTAGCGCGGTGACCATATGATTCATATAATTTCTTAAGTGAATTCAATGTATAGTCTAGGCTTGCATGTTCCTGATACTTTCTATTGCATATTTCGATATGGAATACCTTTCCGCCAGGAAGTTCTTGCCCACCGAACTCAATATGCTCGGTATTCGCTAATTGGCCTTGCAAGCGATCCCATAGATATATAAGTTTTGTCGTGCCGACATGGAATTCTTTGAGTTCTTCAATAGTATCTATAGCTTTCTTTACTGCAGCCATTCTACTACCTTTAACTCCATACTTATCAGCTTGAGTCTTACAGTAGTGAACAAAGGCGGTTACTTTTTTGTGAAGTAATTTGTTACGATTTTTTTGGAGAGCTCTCCATGCAGGATGACATTCAATGATCATGTCTTCTGGAGTCCATAGTAATTCTAAGGCGACTGTCTGCCCCTCAAAAAGCATCTGCATGAATTTCTGTAGTGAATAGTATTCAACGTCCACATCTTCCTTGGTATTCTTGTTACCGGATTCGTTTGTTTTAATACTGATAGACGGTACGACTCTATTAAGAAGTATGTCTTTTCTCGACGGTAAATAAACACCTTTGTAATCTGTACCTGATTCAGGAGTATTTGTCCCAAACAAATGCGAACCAGCAATAGCTTTAACTAATATATTCATATCAAAATTCCTAATATTTTTTTAGAAAAGTTCTTGTAAATTGCAGAAAAAAGGAAAAAAGTCCCAAAATGAAAAGTCGCCCAAATTTTTTTTCAACTTTTTAGCCCCTATAAGGCTTTTTGCAAAGCGTCATACTAGAACAATAAGAACAAGCATAAGAGGGAACTCAATAGAAGCAGCAAAGATAGCTTCTGGCGGTAAACTTGTAATATTCTGGTAGAGATCGGTTTGATTAATCCACCATAGGAAGTCATTTATTTTATTTCTCATAATTAATCACTTAATCCTTGTCCGAAATTCTTTCTACTCCCTAGTTTAAGCGAGGGAATGATATCTTGTGGAAGTATTTCAAATTTAATTTTAGAATTTCCTAATTTAATAAATTGTAGTAGCATTCTAATGTACTGATCAGCTGTTACATATCCAAATAAACTTCTCTCATCGATTTCAATATCTGAAGTGTCTATCTTGAATTCTGCTAATATATCCATGTCCTCTATGCTTATAGAAGGATAATCGTATTCAGAAGCAATTTCATCAATAAAATCTATCCGTGTTTTCTTTACAGCTTTAGAATAAGCTGTTGAAATATCTTTTTGTGAATGTTCTGAAAGGATAAAATAAGTTCGATAGAATTCCTCAGAACCCCTAATTTCTATTTTAAAATTGTTCATTTTTTACCTACGAAGCGAAAAGTCCATACCCAAAGGATTCAGCTCCTTCTGGGTTGCTAAATGTTGGAATTGCTGATGACGGGATTTCTGATATCTCAATCTCTTCACCAGAAAGACGTATAGTTTCAAGAATTAAATGAAGAAGTGTCTCTGGATATATCATCCAGTCTTCATCCCATGAATCTATCTTACTTACATCGACTCCAGCATCCTTAAGGATATTATAAGTATCCATACTTATTGAGCTTTCTTCATGCTCTTGACAGAAGTGAGTAACATCTAATCCAATAAATGCCACTCCTTTTTTATATGCTTTTTCGACTTCCTTCAATGGGGCGCTTGATAAGAAAATATATTCTTCATGTCTTCCGTGGCCGTCCCAAGTAGGATCTCCTAGGATGATTTTAAAATTATGCATATTAAGTCCTTTTATTTAAATTCTTTGATCAGATAATAGATCATATCTCCCGCTTTACCGGCCCACTGATAAACAGGGGTATATATAAGGTAATCACATCTAACTAATGTACATAATGATTTAATATTATCTTTCATTACATAAGTTATTGCTGTTTTGTATTTATTTTTACGAGCATAACGCTCCCTTATTTCAATTAACTTTCTGTGAAGACCTTTGCCTTGATGTTCTTTCAAAACACCACCTCGGTCAAAATAGAGAACTCTATCTTCGAGTTTTCTAGCAGTACAGAATGCTGCAGGTTGATTGTTCTTATCGTAGGCTACCCAAGCCACGGTTTGCTCATCTAGATGCAAAGCATCTTCTGGAAAGATGATTGTATTTAATGTAACAATCATTGATAGATCTTTAGCTCTTCTTATGCGGTATGACATGACTCCCTCTCCTGTATATAACTATTGTACATAGCCAATATAGGGGAAGGAAATACACATTGTTTCGTTTAGTGATACACTAATTGACGCAGGTTCACATTCAATAGCTTAGCGGATTTATACTTTATCATATTAAACAAAAAGCGGATACATTACAGAGGCCTAATAGGTACCACTGATCCCTTGCATCAAGTACTCGTGCATATTCTTTATAATACTCTAACCCTTTTAGTGATTATTTCCCATAATTTTTACGTTAGTTTGCAATGGTTGGCGATTCTCGGTCGGTTCGAACATGTTATTCCCGCGCACTTCTTATTTTGATTACGACACTGTTAAATCCAATTTATAACTAGAAAGGAATCTTTGTCTTTTTACATCTCTTCATATTAGAAAGGTATATCATCTGCTGCGAAGCTAGAATCATTTGTGTAAGACGAAGTTTGCTCTGTAGCTGGACGAGCATTGCCGCCTTTATACTTTGCAAGAACTTGCTTCTGTACTTCTTGATTCATTGCTTTATCTGTGAAGAAAATAGGGCTATTGTATCCTTTACCGGAGCCATCTTTCTTATCATAAGTAGATGTTCCTTCCCAAGTTACGAATGGTCCTTTAGATCCTTCCATTACTAAATACTTTAGTTCTAGTACGTTATTAAGAGTTACAACACCTTTAGCCTTGAGAGACTTGGCATTTGTAACTGGAAACGATGTTACGTTTGTTACTGTTAGCATAAAAATCCTTTTGTTAATTTTTCAAACTTTTGAGGACTGATGTCTCTCAAAAAGTTTAATTTACCCTTTAATACACTTGTCATTTCTTTGCGACCAAGAGAGATAGCATGAAGCTCTGCTCTTAGTCTCTTATAATCTTCTCGTTTCATAGAGGAACCAGAATTTACAACAATTCCAGTAACCTCTTGTCTATACGAGGAACTTCTTATCTTAACCTTATTCTTAGCAATTATATATGGAGTTTTTAACTCAATATATTCAATGATTTCGTTTACAATGCTAATGATCTGTTCTCTCTTAAGATCTTCATCAAAAGAAAGAGTCAAATCATCAGCATATCTTGTAAACTTATATTGCAGACCGTGTTTATCCATTACTTGTTTGACTAGTGGGTCAACAAGCTTAGTAGCAACGTAATTTGATATTACAGGACTAGCAGGTGATCCTTGTGGTAATGCATTGTTTAGAGTTAGAATTTCGAGAACCATATCTCTATCACATTCGAGTTTGCTTTCATCTAGAGCCATCTGAACTAAGTCTCGATTAGTTGATGGAAAGAAGGATTGGATATCAAGGTTCACAACCCATCTTTTGCCTACATGTACTCGTGCATTATCCATTATGGATACACCTGGCATGAAACCTGTAACTTCTGCGCTATTCATTTCATCTTTCACTTTCTCATAGAAAGCTAAGGCATATTCTCGTTGCAGACTCTTAAGCTCTTGGTCAGGAGCAGTTATGATCCTGAATTTTCCATTCGCTTTTTTACGTTTATAAACACTATATTGGTATTCTTTATTACCAATTATCTTGCTAATTATTTTCATGTTTAACACCCTAAAAATGCATCCAATAATAAGATTGCTTTCTTCTTGTCAGCATGAGGAATGCAGCGCAATTGTATGTTTGAAGAATCAATAAAACGAACTCCCTCAGCAATTGAAGCGTTAATCATTACTTTAACTTCGGGCTCTATACCATCCATTGGACTTTCAGATAAATCAATAACAGGATTGCCATCTTCTCCATTAGTTTGATGAATGAAAAAAGTTTTATTTTCTTTAAAGAACAATTGAAGTGAATAAGGTTCTGGGAACTTGATCTTAGGAGTATTAGCTAATCTAATAGTCTCCTGACTTAAAATTTCCATAATCTATCCTACTTTTTGAAATCCATTTGGTGTTAATACTATTTTGCCTGTGCCAACAGTCTCGGTCTCCTTCTCTGCTGGAGTAGTAAGACAAAGAGTATCCACTTTTCCACTAATATTAAAACGAACTCCATGAATACATGTTGCTTCATTTTGTACTACCATTCTGAAAAAGTTTAGAATATGATTTGCTGCAGTAAGATTAACAAAGATATTTTGTTCTCCTTGCATTAGTCTTTCTGCGCAGCTCACCTCTGCGACTGTATCTCTTGTCGCTTCGAGAATTTCAGGATTAAGATCTACTACAGTAGGGAATCCTTTACTGGATCCCATAACAACCTGTCCAGTTGTCTTCTCATTTCCTGAATCAATCCATATTACTGTCTTTCTAGTATTAGAAATGTACTGATGTATTTGACGTCTAGCCTCATTGTTATCTACACAACCAATAATAACAGGAACATGATTAGGGTAATTTGAAGTAATATTACTCAATTCATTTTCTGTAAGCTTCTTATCAATACTGGCTATTTCTAATTGAAATGCTTTTGCATGTCTTGCCGCAATAGTATCTGCTTTATTTTGACCCAAGTCTTGTGGAAGAAAGTTTTGACGAAGCAAATTCTTTTCTTCTACATTGTCTGGATCTACTACTACAAATTTAAAATCATATTCTCCAGGCACACGCTTATGGATTGAGTAAAGATATCTAGAGAGATCTCTTACTACATATCCTCCAGTTCCACCTACTCCGACAACAATAATAAGAAAACGCTTATTATATACTTGTGTCTTGACAGGAGAGACAAAGGCAAGCTTTGACACAACATCAAGAGATGTCATGTCTGGATTTTCTAATGTTTCAAACATAGAAAACTTCTCCTTTTCATATTTTATATTATTTTTTTTCACTAAATTATAGAGGTCCAACATTAATTCATTGTTACTAATTGGATCTAAGATTGAATCTACTAGTTCAGGAGTAGTGAAACTACTCACAATGTGATTAAATCGAGAATAATAATCAACATTATTATCTCTTCTTCTATAGTGGCTCTGAATTATTGGTTCTATAGTACGGGAGACATTAGATGCCTCCCATGTATCATTAAATGAAATTTCCAGATGTTCTTGATCCATAAGTTTCGTCTCCATATCCAGGCATTGCCCATGATGGGAAATCGTTATAATTCAAATGATCGGTTTTTCCAGATTCATTATCCTCTTGAGCCATTTGACGTAGAGCTTCAATCTGATCCCTGTCAGTTCCTTCTTCATTTTCATCTTCAATTGGAAAGTCACCAAGATAAGCTTGAAGCTGAGTCTTTAGAGGGTAGAGAAGTCTTCTAGAATCAAGTGCATCAAAGAACTCTGCACATGTTCCCATATCTTCAAAACCATTAGTAAGATCATCGATTTTTTCTGCAAGCTCTTCAGCCATTAAGAAGAAACCTGCAGGATCGTCTGAACCTGTTTCAGTAACTTCTTCTGTAGATTCATTCTTATAGTTGCGAGGAAGGTAGGGTGATCCAGCATAAGAGCCAGTTCCTTGATAGTTTGATCTATACCCACTAACCTCATTCATCCATTCAGTTGGAAAATCTTTGCTTGGTTCAATCTTTTGAATATCGCTAGCCTCTACTGAAATAACTTCTTCTCCAATTCGTACCTTATATGTCTCAGCTAATGTAATAGCTGATTGAGGAACAATAACTGTACGATCTACGGTTGTTACTTTATATGTAGGTTCAGGCTTTACATCAAAAACAAGATCAAGACCGCAATCAATTTCTTCTTTTCCAACAATTGTGCGATGCTTATGTTCCCATTTATCGGTATTCAGTCTTCCGAATACACCATATACTCTGAGATCATTTTCATCAGCATTATCAGTTCCACTCCAAAATGCACCCATCGAGTTATGACTATGACATTCGTATACAAATACATATCTTTCTGGTTCTATTTTATCAAGATTCAAAGTAGCATCATAACGAACTGCTGCACCTGACACTTGTTGTTTGGGAACATGAATCATGTATTTTGATTCTTGAATATCCCAATAAACCTGACAGAAAGCTTCAGAACCTGAATGCTTTGCCATTACTGCTTTAAAGAAAGCAATAATTTGATTAAGAATAGATTCTGGGATTTTACCATATGCTAACTTAATAAATGCTTCGGATAAGTTAACCTTAGGAAGTGTATCTAGGCCCACATCGCTTTTCTTCAAGCCTGCAAAGAGTGCTTTGTTCTTTTGAATAAGCCATTTACCATTCCCTGCAATATACCAAGTATTAACTTTTGTGAGAGCACTAAGATCTAATGTTCCAACTTGTACATCATTGCAGAAATTCCAAACAAACATTTGGTCTGCAATAGGAATTGCGATTTCTTCTTTAGGTTCTGGAGTCGGAGCTTTTCTTTCTTGAAAACTTTGACTAGAGCCACCGTCCCAATTTTTTCCAGATGAGTTCCGTAAGTGTGATGGATTATATGCCATAGAGTTACCTTTCTTATCATCATAATGACTATGCTGAAAGTCCTTATTCTTGTTTTTCCAATTTTTATGTTTATTCTTATTTCGCTTGTGCTTACCCAAAATCATTTCTCCTTCCTTAAATGTTCTGCTTGCAATAAGCAATTAGATCATTGTATCTTGTTTTTTCTCTCATTTTTAGGTCGGTGTAAGGGTAGTTCCCTGCTTTAATTAAGAGGTTGAATGTTTTTCCAAGCTTCTGTCTAGTATCGAGTTTAATATCATACACAACTTTTGAATACTCACCAGTAGCTTCAAGTTCACTTAAAGCAAGAAGGTCTGTATTCATGTCACCTTGAAGAAACATTTGCATTACACCAATAGCTTGTGCAAAGCTATCAAGCTTAGGGAGATCAATTCTTCCCCAGCATACCTTTCCCATTGCTTCATTAAAAACGTTTGAAAATGGAAATTTATAAAGCTGAGCACTACTTAAAACTAAGTTGTTCTCGTGACATAAGGCAAATGTTCGATCCTTGTCTACACGATAACGAATACCGTCCTTAACTAGTTTTACGCCCATTAGAACACTCGGAAATGGAACGTTTTTATACTCTTTCCCATCAAAGCTTACAGTAACAATTGGGCTTACGGCTTCAACTAGAACCCAATGCTTATCTCCACGAGAAATTAAGCGTTTAATTCCAATACAATTTGATCCCCAGATTCCTAAGTCTCCAGAATCATAGTCAATATTTTCTTTAAAAAGACTATGAATATCATCAATATCTACAATTTTATTTTGCTTAATTCCGTTTGATTCCTTATACGAAATCTCGGCATAACCGTCATTTAGATTAATTTGAATTGCTTCACTCATGTTTTATCCTATCTCTGCATACATATACCAATCAGGTACAGAATTTTTATTATTATCTTTATTATAATCAATACAAAAGGCTTCAGCGTCACTGTAGTTTTTGAAATATTTAACTTCATCAACTTTTTGACCCCATCCTCTTTCTGACTCAATAATGATTACTCTTACTTTTTCCCCAGGAACTAAACTTTTCATGCTGCAATGTTCTCGAAATCTCTAAATTCAAGAACCTCAATTCTTTCATGAAGATGCTGGCTAGTTCTCTTCACGAATTCGAATATTTGCCCTGATGACAATCCTCTAGATCCTCGCATAGTGTTAGTATAGCTTGCGGTAAACTCTTCAAGTATAGCTTTAGGTATTCGATATCTAACTGCCATTTCTGTCATTCTATCGAGATTTTGTTGAACTGCTTGCTCGGCCTCAAGGGCACTATTTTTCATGAAATTATTCTCTCTCATCTTTATTAGCGATCTTGTTATTAGAGTAGCTATTGCTGTTTTTTCCTGTATCGGCGTGATTAAATCTGTTTGCTCCAGCAGCTCTTCCTCTAATCGTTCAAACGCTACTGGCGTAAAGATCTGATTCTTTAAATCAAAATCAATATTATAGGTTAGTGTTGCAGGTTGTCTCAAGAAGCGTTGAGAGGTTGCAGCAATAAAAGAGAATCCATGATTTTCTATACGTCTAATATTCCGATAGTTAATAATGCTCGGATTCCATTCTCGTAGAAGAAGGAGGTAAAGCATATAGTCAAAAATATTTGATGTTCCATATTCTTGAAATCTGTTCTTTAATTGAATAGTATAAGAATCATTATATTTAGCTTTAACAATACTGTAAGTCTTTGAGCTAAAAATTCCCTCTAAAAACTTTCTTAATGTGATTAAGCAATAAGTTTTGTAGCCTTTCTTGTTGTCGTTTGCATTTTCAATCTCAGGCATAACACCATTTCGATTAATATATTTCCTTTCCTTATTAGTCTTGCAGAGATATAAGAAATGGAGAAAGATTGTTTTTAAACGAATCTCGTTTTTATCTAATTTAAGCATATAAATCCTTAGATGAAGTCAATCATTGCTATGACATTCTTGGAGGGTTTTAATCTTTTAAGCTTATTTGCAATATTTCCTTTTTGAGACCCTTCGAAATGTAGAGCTCCAAGACTACATAACAAACCATCTAATTCGTTATATGAAATATTTGTAGCGTGAAATTCACGCATATCTTTAATGCTTTGGATCTGATTTACACGATCCACTGTTGCTCGAAGACCATCGGAGCTAGGTAATCCAGCTATAGCTTCTAAGCTTACAATTTCTGATACTGGTTTCATTTTATTACCTCTGAGCAAAAAAAAAGGGAGCCGTAGCTCCCTTGAATTTGTTTAATAATATAAGGCTGATTAATGTGATGGTTAATCATTTACCTACCCTGTTGATAGCACCTTAGATTAATTAAAGACCTTTAGTACCAGCGCGTTTCTCGAACACGAAGTTACCTGAAGCATCAATGTGACCAGAAGCGTCTGAAAGACCTGGAATCATTGAGCCTGCTACTGCTTTAGCGCCTTCGATTGAAGTAACAGAAGCCGGAGCTGGAATACGAGAATCACCATAAATAATGTAACGTTGCATAGAATTTCTCCTTACGAATTTTTGTCCTCTCTGGGACAGGTTAATTGAAAATTAATTAAATAGAATAATACGAAAACTTCAAAAATGAAACTTAATTATACACGAAGACGAGCAGGAACAGGAAGTTCTGCACTTGTTTCAATACCTTTAGCAACCATTTTCTTAGTTGCTGCTGCAAGCTCAGCAAGAGCTTCACCATTAGTAAACACGGACTTAACGTCAATGTCACGAACTTGATGAATACGAGCAATTTTAGTTGGCTCATGAGCATGAAGAAGGACTGCACCTTCAGCATTTCCGCGAAGTTTACATTTACCATCTTGACGAATATTTCCGTTTTTTACAGAAATAACCATAGTTCTACCACCGATATTTGCTTTTCCAAGACAAATATAGTTTGGACCTTTTACTGTACGTTGATAAACAAGACCTGTTTTGATTGTTGACATAAAGACTCCTCTTTTTAGTCAGTTAGTTAATATTTTACTCTTCAATCTTATCAAAGAGATTTTCAAATTCTTTAGAACTATCAGGTACGAAATAATTTTCAGCATAATAGTCATCCATGTTTCCCGCAGAAAGATATCCTTCAATTTCTTCTTCTAATTGAGGGTCTCTTTCTAGAGTTTCAAAATCATCGGCATCAAATGCAGACGCATCTTTGATTTCAAGATCAGCCTTAACTTCAGCTGTAAGCCCACTTACTCCTGGCGGAACTCTATAATATGGAATTTTCTTTCCATCAATAACTACAAATGTTTTCTCGATTTGACGTGTTTTATTAGTCATATGTATTCTCCTAAAAGATTTTATTTTAAAAAAGTGGGACTGTTATTTCGACCTGTCCCAAAGCCGTCTGAATTGATCTTTAATCAACTATTTTCGAGGTAGGATTCGAACCTACGACCTCCTCGCTGTTTAGGCATGGCGCTCTACCAACTGAGCTACTCATTTGTTGAGATATACAGAAATTTGTTATTAGATAATTAAAGATGGACCTTTTATTTATTAAGACGAGAGGCCCATGCTCGCCTTCCGAAGGGAACCTTAATGAACTTTCATATTTGTGAGCTTACTGGAATCGAACCAGCGACCCCGAGACAACTCTCGGTGCTCTACCAGCTGAGCTAAAGCTCTATTACTTATTCAGGCTATTACGGACACATTGATTTTTGTTTTAAGAATAGAGAGGAAAACCGGACACTTTTAGAGTATCTCTCCGGCATTGAGCAATCTCCCCAGATGTTTACAGACTTATCCAGGAGCGTCTGACCCATTGCGAGTCTAGATCAAGACGATCGTCTTCTTCCCGTGATACCTCCGTTATATAATAACGTGGTCTAGATATGCCTATTTGGAAAACGTAATCCTTAGATCACGCATGCTTTCTTTTAGCTCTTTTACTGCTTCAGTACTTCTGGTATAAGCTTCAGTGTTTCGGTTAACAACATCGAACATTTGATGAACGATATCTTTGTTGGCTTTCTGCTGCGATTCTATCATTGCTTTATAGTTTGCATTATTGTCTGCTCTTTCTTTTGATAGTTCTTTCCAGAGCATATAGATGGTACAGGCAAGAATTCCTATAACAACTACACCTAAGCCAATCCAAGGTCCTGCAACCTCGAAAATCTTCAGCAGTACAGCCCACATTGTTTTATCCTAATACGTCTTCTTTCCTATAAAAGAAATACGCCATTAAAGTACCAATAAATATAACTGGAATCTGAAGTAAACTTACCATAACTACTGGAAAAGCAAATGCTAGAATAATTAGCTTCCCAACTAATTCAACTAGTAACGATGCTACCAAGCAGACTAGTAGTTTCTTACCAATAGTCCAGTGATTTGTAGTAACCAATTTATAGAAAACTGCACCAAATGCTGCAATCCCCAATGCTAAAATTATCAACATGAAGCCTCCCCTATTTCCCTTAGAAATATTTTAATTTTTAGGAGGCTCCGTGTCTAATGATAATCTGATTTAGCTCATACTAGGGTCCCATTCAAATGGGATAGGTCCTTGTTCTGGGAGGTCTGCTATAAGCCCTACGGTAGTTAAAAGCATTAAACCAACAGATATCCCATTAGTTAAGCTCTTAGTTACTACTTTATAAGAATCAATGATCCCTAGTTCTAATGCTTCACCGAACTTACCTTCTCTTGCATCATATACATAATCATTCTGGGCTTGCATTAATTGATTGGAAATCAACTCATGATTCTTCCCCGCATTATCAAGGATGCGTTTAAATGGATAGGATATAATATTGCAAAGTATTGCTGAGTAAGATGATTCAGAACTTATTTCATGAGCAATTTTAAGTAGTGCCATTCCGCCACCAGGAAGATAACCAAATTCCAAAGCACCTTTACATGCATTGATTGCATCTTCAACTCTATCCATAATCTCTTTGTCTTCAACTTCAGAAAATGATGGAATCTTGACATTGTATACACTGCCAGTAATTGCAGCTAGTCGTTCAAGTGTCTTGTCTGCATCGCCACGTTTATAGTCAATGGCTTTTGCTTTATCTTCAAGAATTTTAATGCGTTTAGCAACTCTTGCTTCGTCTTTCTTTGGCTGAAACAGAATTGTAGAATGTGCATTTACTTCTACTTCTTCAGCATAGCCCAGATTTGATAGTTGAATATTTTGTAACTTATGACCTTCTCGTTCATCAATAACGGTAGCTCCAGTCATTGCAGCAACATCATCCATCATCTCTCTGCCTACAGCACCAAAGTATGGAGCCTTTACGACAACATTTCTAAGGTATCCTTTAGCATTATTATTAATCATGTTAGCTAAAAAACCTTTATCAGCTTTTCTAGGCATAACAAGAAGTGTCTCTCCAGCATTCATAATTGGAGTCAAGACTTTATCATCTAGTGCTCTAATTACGTTTGCACTTTCAAGATCATATGTAGTAATTAATATACGACACTTTTTAAGTATAACTTTCTTTTCTGCTGATCCTCTTACAAATTCATAGTCAGTAAAGCTTGCATTGGGAATTTTCATACCAGTAGACTGAACTAGACTAAAGTCTAATGCACCTTTTTGTACGTTAACAACTCCTGATCTTCCTGCTTTAGCTACTGCTGAAGCTATAAGTTCTGAAATCTTGTGATCTCCATTTGTAGAGATCATTGCAATTTTTGTAAGAATTTCAGCCTTTTCATTTTCCGTTTTATCGCTAAAATCTACACGCTGTTGGTCAAGTCTTGCAAGAACCTTTTCAAGGGATTGATTAATTCCTCGACGTAATGAATTAACATCATTGCCTGCAGCAAGAGCCTTGTTTCCTTCTCGAACTGTTGCTGATGCTATAGCTGTTGAGGTTGTCGTTCCATCTCCTGCTTCATCATTCGTTTTCTCAGCAGCTTGCTTAAGAATTTTTGCAATTAGGTTTTTCTCAGGTTTATCAAATTCAATTGCCTTAGCAACAGAAACGCCATCTTTAGTGATTACCGGAACTCCGATTTCATTTTGGAAAGCGATTGTCTGACCATATGGCCCCATAGTTGCACATACCAAATTTTCAAACTCAGAAACAGTCTCATTAATAACTGATCTAGTATTTCCTAATATAATTTTCTTCATTTATACTGCCTTTAATGCATGGACATTTTCTTCATCCATTACTAAATATCCAAAGCCTTTAGTTTCATAAGGAAGTTCAGCTACTGCTCCTCCAAAAGAAACAATATAATGCTTGCTGCCATCAAGAGTTTTTAGCGAAGTATTGCGACCAGACGTTACCAGTCTCCCCATTCTTACATTTGAAATATCAAATGAAAGTCTATCGTTACCCTTTTCAATTGCAACAATAACTTTTGTTGATGTGGCAATTAGGGTTGCTTCAAATTTCTTAACGTCTTCTTCTGTTGCCAATAATTTGTCCATTATTTCCTCCGTTTTCAGAATCCTCATTTTTTACTTGTCCTAGTCTTCCAGAATATAGACGAACCTTAGAGTACTCTGATCCTCGTTCAATATCTTCTATTTCAATTCTAAGGTTAGGTGAGGAGAGATTCAATTCATTAAAGAGTGTATTTTGTATCAGATTTTTTATAGTCTGAATAGCTAATAATCCATCAATTGGTAAACCAAAGGTTTCAGACCAAGCTCTGATTACTGCCTCTACATTTGTCCAGCCTCCATACTTGAATCCTCCGGTCTCTTGTCCTACTTTAATTGTTCTAAGAATTGTTTTCATTGCAGAAAAGCCAACCCTCTTAGATGCACTATCGTAATATTCGAGGTATCTTTCTTGAGTATCTTTAATTAATTTATGTTCATCTAAATCTTCAAATCTCATTATTAAATAATTAGACCTAATAGATCGCGGAGTTTTGAGACTTTCATTTGGTACAAAAGAACTTTTCTTATAGTTGAATCCAACATTGATGTCTGTAATTGCCATATCTTACCTTGGAATTGTTTTCGGCTTATTATTCTCGTCGAGATGTACAAAAACAAATTTTGCTGTAGCAGTTAATGTCTTATCTGCACTTCCTTGACTTACGGGAATAATAAATGCATCAACCAGAATCTGCATAGAGCTGTTCCCTAGATTAAACAAATAAGCTTCTAACTGAACTTGATCTCCACAAAGGGCTGGAGTTTTAAAGTTTATTTCAGAAACATTAGCAGTAACTACTTTGCCTTTTGAAATTCTGGCTCCAAGCATTGCTCCCATCTTATCCATCCAGCTCATCATTTGACCTCCGAAGAGTGTCCCATGTGGGTTTAGATGTTCAGGCATAACAAGTTTTGTACTTGAAAGATATTTAGGTAGGTGTTCCGGGATCTTTTCCACTAATGTCAATGTTGTCATTGTTATTCCTTTGATTTAAACGATCTCTAATATTTCCATCGCCTACAGAGTTATCATCTTCTATTCTGTCTAGTTCTCGTTCCTTGTCTGACTCTTTCTCTCTTGAGGCTTTATCAGCCCTCATTCGAGCTTTGATCTGAAGTCCGAACAATCCTAGGACTAATGCCGCAATCGCTCCTATAGCGGTAATCCAGGGGCTATTAGCGCCATTCACAACAGCCATTAGTATTTTATATAATTCTTCCATATTACTTCTCCATTTTTAACCTTAAGAAGCAGATAACGACCACCCGCAGTAATGATTCTTACTGGAACTTCTTCGTTTTTATTTACTCTGATTTTGAAAGTTTTAACTTTAGTCCCTTTAGTAATTTTAAATTTATTTTTTACTTGTATACCTGCAGTATAGGGATCAGCAATTACTTTTAATGAATATTTCCGAATTCCTTTTTTGAATTCAAAAGTAGGTTCCGATAGGCTTGTGATTGACTTATCAAATACATTGACAGCAATCTTAGCCATCATTACTTCTTTCTTTGGATCATTCGGAATGATCCCAACGTTAAGGTAGCAAGAGTCTTTTTCGAAAATGTATGCTTTAAAGATTTCTTCAAAAGATATTTGAGGGTTAGCTTCGTAACTTTTTTCACCCTTTCTTTGACCACACTCCCAGAAGATGATTCCTGGGTCTGCCACTTTAAAGCTAATAGAGTTAACGAGATCAGTTCCTTCTTTAACTTGGATCCAGCCAAGTCCTTCAAATGATTGGCTGAAGATTTTAAATTCCGGATATCTGAATTCTTTATCTGAAAGGAAAAATTCACCACGAAGTCCTTTGTCATATCCACTTATGAAAACTTTGATATCATAGATACAGCTTTTCTCAGTTGATGGTTTGTTAGCTATTAAGTCTTTATGGTAATAAGTTAAAACCTGTGTGCCACCATATCTTTTGTTTTCAAAGAAATTACAATTATCACTTCTAATATGGATTTCTCCAGCGTAGAGTACAGGTATTTCTAAGATACCATCATCAAGATTGGTTTCACATCCTAAAATCCCTACATCGCGCTTTCCACATGATGCCATTTCTAGGGTTCTTAGGTTCCCATCCATGGGAGGCATCGTTGGATCTTGTGGTATGCTTCCGCAGCTACTTAAGATGACAAACATTAAAAGTATAATAAAAAATTTCATTTTATATCCTCATTCGGTGTTCTGGTAGAGTATGCCTCTAGATCTGTATCTCTTGAAGTTATTAAGAATTCATAGCGACCTTCTGTGTCAATCCCTGTGAATTTTCCTCTTAAGTCTTTCCCCTCTTCTCCAATACCATTGAGAAGATATGATGTTCCAATTAATTTAATATCTTTATCTTTAATCATTGAAAATGATTTAGCCATTTTTATTCCTTTCTACGTACTACATAGCAAAAAACACCAGCAGGAAAATATTTTTCATAACACAAAGAGTCATCATAGTGGATGTCTAGTTCAAGTTTATGAGCTAATATTCCTTTAATCTTATTCCAATCGTCTTCATGTAAAGCCCATATTTGGCCTTTATCATTAACTGTATAAGGAACATTGTATTCCTTGATGTAGTCTACGATTGAATAAATTTCATCCCAAAATGGAGCACCATTATTGTATTTATCAGCAAGAGCTTGCAATTCAATTAGTGCTTTTTCTTTAGTTGGTCCGGTAATGATATAGTTAACATAATTGTTTCTATTATTGTCTTCTCTTTCAGCATGAAGCCCCCACTCAAAGGCATCCCAATTTTCTAATGCTATCTTAATGAAACGCTCTGGGTGATGATCTAATACACCGTGAATATCTAATCCTATTTTCATGCTTATCTCATTGATTCATGTGTTTGTTTTATTTTATGAGCAATAATAGATCTTTTATATTCTTCTATATATTGTTCTGCCTCACTTAAACTCTTGAAGAGTCTCGGATCCCTGTAATCGTCAGAATATATATTTGTTTCAATTACTTTTACCCAAAGGAGAAAGCTCTTAATTTGGACATAACATTTTCCATCATTTCTTTCAAGAATTCTTAGTTTTGGCATATAAACTCCTTGAAATAAAAAACCCCAGCCGAAGCCAGGGTTCTATTTGATTTATTTGTCTTGTGGTGATTTATTTTTCGTATTCAGAAGGGTTGTACCAGCAATGTGGTCTAACACCAATTGTGTATCCTTCTTTTTCTGTGCAGTAACTAACAGTTACATCAGTATTACTAGGAAACATATCCTTATCTGCAATACAAAGTGCTCCTTGGAAATATGTATCCATTCGACACTGAGAATCAGGATGATTATGATTTGTTCTTGTTACTTTTTTAGGATCAGGGGATTCAAATTTGAGATCTTTTGAGCTTTGTCCGAGTGCCCGAAATAATTCTGCAAGAGACTGTCCTGCCATTGCACCCCTAAAGCAGCTCGCAGATTCCAATAAGTTACTGTGAGTTTCATTACAGCGTTTTTTTGCAAACTGGCGATTAAGATCCCCTTCGGCAATTTTAGTTCTGTAGAATTTAATAGTTTTTTCTTTTTCATCTTCAGCCTCAAAGAATTTTTTTAGACATTTTGATGTAGCAAAGTAGTCGGCTTGACCTTCATTAGAAGCCCAAGAAAAGCCTTTCCTTACTGCTCCACCGATGTGGTGACCAACTTCGTGGCAAACAACTGCACGAAATCCGTCTTCAGTAATTGTTTCATGGCGTGCAAGTCCACCGAACATTGCAACTTTCCATGTTTTGCCTGATTGCATTGCATAGGCATTTACAGTTTCATCTTCCCAGTTGCGCTCAATTTGAAGTTGAGCTTTATATTCCTCTTTAAAAATTGGAGCATATATTTGTTCGATTGAATCGATTACTTCATTGAACTTAGCTTCGTCCATTGCTGTAATTGATTTTGAATATGATACTGGAATCCTTATATTATTCTGAGGGATACATGATTCATGTGAATAAGCAGGGAGAGATAGTAGGATCGCTACTAATAAAGTTAGCATTTTTTTCATTTAAAAACTCCAAGGTCTAAAGAGAAATACATATCCAATGATTGTAACTACTTTAAACTCTTGGAGTCTAGTGATGTAAGATTATATTAGGCGGTTTTCTTCAATAAGCCTTCAAGACCTTTAGGGACTGAGGCTACTGCAGATTCTGGCTCTACATATTTCGTTACTTCTTCCTTTAGAGCAAAAAGCTTTGTACCAACTTGAATCATGTTATGATCCGCAGTTTTTGTAGAAGCTTGATAGCTATTAAACGCAGAAAGATGTGCGATAATATGCTCCAATTCATCTTTTAGACGTGGAAGAAAGTTCTCTTGTGTAGGGATTACATCTGGAACCACTTCATACATCGATCCAAGCATTGCGTAATCTGCTACGATTTCAGCACCTGCTGGAGTCTTGACTACCACATTCGCATCACCAGCAAAAACAACTTCAATTTCTTGCTCTGCTCCTGACAGTTTGTGAGAGTCTTTAAGCTTGAGTCTTGAACCCTGCTTAAGATCTTGTTTTGTAATGCTCATATTCCTCCTTTATTGGAAAGCACCCATAATTTCATCAGCAATGCTATCAAGGTCTGGACTGCTAAGATTAAGTTTTAATCTTTTTGATCCATTCCATTCATAAGCATTTTGAAATGTTTTCTTTAATTCATTATTCATGTATTCCAATGAATTTTTTGGATTATCCATAGGATAAGGACACGGGGCATCATATTGTTTGGTCGGGAATCTTTCAAGAATTGTTTTCTCGCCAGCAAGGCAATAAGCAACAATCCATTCTATGTCTCCATTCCGAGATGAAAATTCTATAGCTTTTGCTACATTAAATACATTTCGCCCAGTACCAGAGAATTCATAAATAGCATTATCATTTACGGGTGGATGCTCCATTGATTGCAGGAAGTTAGCCCATGCAAAGAACTCCCCGGACATTTGTCCGTCACCAAAATTATATCTGCATTGTTCTATTGAGTAGAAATTACTTCTATTCTTAATGAACTTTTTTTCAATTAATTTATTTGCTAAAGTAGTCTTACCAGAACAAATTGGCCCCACGAGTAATAGTGCTTGTCTCATTTATTTTCCTTTTGTTCTTTGATTTCATTTGAATAATAATTTTTAACTTCCTGTATCAGGTTCGATAATATATACTTATAGAAACCATGGAGATCTATATGTATAACTTGCTGTTTTTATTAGCTTTTCTGTTTTCTTTTAATGCATGCGGAAAACCAATAGTAGATAAGATTAGTATCGGAGATACATTAAGAGAAACTCACTCCAGACAGATCAGGTCCTATAAAGAAGCGCGTCTTCATTTGTTCGGCAATCTTCATTATGATAACGGCGTTATAACCGACGTTTATTGCGATGAGGACTATGATGCAAAGCATGGTGTTGGCCAAGGCCGAATACCAAATCCTGATTTCATTAATTGTGAACATACTTGGCCTCAATCTAAGTTTAAAGGTTCGGAAAAAAGCTCAATGCTAACAGATCTTCATCACTTATTTCCATCAAATTCTAGAGCCAACAGTGTAAGAGGCAATCATCCATTTAACAAGGCTAATAAAGGAACCCATGTTTGTGGGAATTCTTATATTGACAGTATAAATGGTCAAGCTTCTTTTGAGCCACCGGATCACCATAAGGGAAATGTTGCTCGAGCTTTATTTTATTTCTCAACAAGATACAATCTTCCTATAGATCGAGCTCAAGAGTCCGTTCTTAGGGAATGGCATATACTTGATCCTATTGATGACTTTGAAATTCAAAGAAATAATAAGATTAAAGATATTCAAGGTAACTCAAATATTTTTATTGATGAACCATCCATGGTTGATCAGATTGAAGATTTCTAATTTTCTCTATCCAATGAGAAGATAAGCGGATCGTCTTTATCCATAATTACACGAAGTTTTAAGCTTCCCAGTTTGAATGTTTTATCCATTTCAAATTCACCTTTAGAAGCTTTAACTGCCCCAAAGAGTGTTGTTCCTCCAGCACCTAATGCTAGAAATCCGATAAGAGTGAGCATAATAATTCTCCACCTGTTTTTTTGTTTTTGAATTTTAACCATGAATCTGTTTCTGCAATATCATGAGAAGACCAATATTTAAGATCTTGAGTCTTTAGTTCCGGCTTCTTATGCTTAGGGTTAAGTTTGTTATGAAGAAGAACCGAATCAGAAGCTCTTTGGTAAATGTGTTCAATATATGAATCAACTCTATACTTTCCGAGAATCAAATAAAGCTCATTAAGTGATCTGTTAATGCGATCAGTCATGTCGTTATAGTAATTTAATTCACTAGCAGCATATTGGGTATTTGAATTTGGTTGAGTATTTCTTTTGTCACCCCATCTATCAATTGATTCCATTCCATTGCAGCGTTCTTTTGTATACATGTCACAACCATGGCATGTTCTTCTACATTCAGTATTAGATCCTGTAGTTCTGAATGTTTCAAATAGGATTCTGTGACTAAGGGTTCTCAGGTTATTCAGTCTCTCATTTGATAAAAAGCTATCTTTGATTCTACTTTGAAAGAAATCTTCAAAATATTTTTGATCAGAAAGAGGAAGAAATCTCATGTCGCAACCTTTTCAAAATCAGCCAAGACTGATGTAAAGTCATTTTTAGGATTAGCTTCAATCGCAGTTCCTAGAAGTTGATCGATACTACTCTCATGATTAAACTGGGTAATAGCGTTTCTTGTTGTTTGATTAATAGCTTCTGTATCTGCAACAAGTTGCTTAATTCTTTCAGAGTTCTTAGCGCCTTCGGCTTCGATTTCTTTAATAACCTTAAGTTGCATTGCTCCAGATTCAATAACTTTACGCTGAGACTCGAGAACCACAAGCATTGTTCGCCCTTTAAGTTCTGCAGCAATCATATTGCCTTGAAGTTTTTGACCTTGCTCAATTAACGGCTCCAATGTTTCAAGTGCTTTTGTTTTGCAAGCGTCAATAGATGCTTTTAACTCATTCTTATATTCATCTGTTAATTTTAGTGAATCAATTGATGCTTTCTGTTTTGAAAAGTCCGCATTTCTGAATTTTTCAAAAACAATATCCAGTGTTTTATTAGTTGAATCAATAGTCACAAGTGATTCTGCAAGGATACGGGAATCATGACTGATATCTTTAACTTTCTTGTTAAGAAGCTTAAGTTGTTTCTGAGGACCATTAGAAAGTACTAAATCAAAAAGACCCATATAAAATTCCTTTATTTAAACTATTTATTTTTAGAAGAAGCTATTAAGTTGCTCCATAATTGCTGCAGACCTGAATGCATCAATAACAACATGCTGGAAATGATCAAAAGGAACTTCTTCTTTTTTAATAAGTCCTTGATCAACTATTAATTTATAAATTGTCTGAAGATTTTGAATTACAATATTCGGATCGATTTCAGGATAAGATGGATATTTTTCTTTTAAAAAAGAAACGATCACATCTTTTGTTTTTATTTTATTTTCTGGAGTCATAAGTCTTCCTTTAAATGAACCAAGCATAAAGCAAGATGATGGTTAGTGTATGAAGGTATCCATCAAGACCAATAGTGTCATAGAATTTCTTGTCTTCTGCATACATCTTTTCTTTCATGAATACAAATTTAAGTTCTTCTTCTGTATAGTCTTTGATACTACTATATTTTTCATCTAAATCATCTGGAGCTATAGTCTCAAAGTATAATTTGATATTCTTTGCTACATGCTTCTTATATCCTTTCCAGATATTCCAATCAATAACTCCATGAATTAATCCATTGAATACAGAAAAGAAGATGGCCATAATAAAGCCTACTCCAGCTCCAAACTTTAAGCCGAAAACAATCCAACAAGGAAAAAACAATAATCCAATAATAATGTTAACGTGATACATTAAAGTATGAATATTTTTGCTCTTATTTTGTGCGGTTTTTCTATCTTGCAATATAAAGTCAGCAATATATGCAAAGTATAAAATTAAAGCTAATCCTAAAAAATCCATATTAACTCCTATAAGAGATCCAAGACTTGGCTTCTTGCCCTTCTTTCTGGAGAATTTACAGGTAAGACAGTTCTTGGAAAACTGTTTTTGTGGTTCTCGACAATTATTCTTTTTTTAAGTCTTTTAAATTCATTCTTGATGCTTTTATAATCAGAGTCAGTCTGACCCAAAAGACAAATAACAATAAGAATGTCTGCTTCTTGAGCTAGCTCTCTGTCTCTTATTGGTCCTGCTGCTTTTCCATACCGGGAATAATCACCTAGTCTTTCGCTAAACTCTAAATCATTTCTAAGACAATATGTCTTTACTGACCTATCAATTCCAGTCTTTTTTCTTACAAGAAATCTTTCAATGTTTTTTAGGGAATTCTTATTAAGGATATGACTTAAGTTGTGATGACTGAGATTGAAATTTCTATTACCGACAATCACTACTTTCATTTGATTTCATCTCTGAAGTCTATTAGCGTTTTACTTCCAAGCCAGGACCTAACTCTGTTGAATGTGCTAGTCTCGTTTCCTCGTTGTTCTTTTCCTAGTTCACAAAGTCCTACGCAAATCGATACTGGTATTCCTATGATTACTCCTGCATAAAGTATTACAGCCCAGAATAAAGATAACGCAACTATTACCATTCCCGCTTCTTTACTAAAGCATGTTGCGATAATTTCAAAAGGAGTCAGCAAGCTTATTTTTTTCTTCTCACAAATTGTCCCAATAATAGCTATTAGCCCATAGACAACGGCTGCTCCTAAGAAATAATTCTCAGTGCTTGCCCAAGGCCATGCAATAACGTTACTACTAAACTCTAACATATTGATTCCTTTATCTCATTTTGTTCTTAAAGGGTTTCCATGTAAAAAGCACCCAACAGAGAATAAGGGGCATTTCAAAAACCAATAATAAAAGGGCTCCTGCCGTCAAATCTCTTAATGATTTTGGAACATTTTCAAAAGAATTGAAAAGGAAGCTCAGGAATGTAATGGTACTTACAATAAAGGAAGTTGCTAAATAAATTTGTAGAATTGACATAATTAAATCCAATTCTTTTTTGCACCGACATAAACTGCAGCAATTATAATAATTGTAGTAAGCATGATTAACTCCTTATTTGTCTTTTTATATTTATCTAATTTTTCGAGAATTTAGTGGCTTATAGTTTAATATTTTTTTAAGAATTCTGAATATTAATCCTAAAAGATAATAAGTAATCATTGCAGGAATAGAAAGTATAACAAGAAGCCACTGACCTATTGTTGCGTTTCTTATGTCCCGTATGATTGAATATAACAAAGGGGTATGGTTAAGAATTAAGATTAAAAGATTAAACATAACCAAAACATTAAGGATTATTTTTAAAGATAAACTCATTGGATTCCTTTTGTTATTAATGGTGGGACCGGAGGGACTTGAACCCCCAAGTGCTGTTATTTCTTGATTTATTGTTTCATTTTTTATACTATCTCTTTATAAAAAAACGCAAACCTTTTAGAGATGACGAAATTGAACAGATTATTGAAATTATTGAATCCAGAAATTCAATTAGCTTAAAGGAGCTTAATTCATTAGGTTTTTCTAAACATAAATTTACAGTAACTTTTGGTTCTTATACTGATTTGCTTTATAAACTTAATAAGAAAAGAAAATTTGTACCAGAGAACAGAAAGTGTAAACACTGCTTAAAGGATTTCGCAGTAAAGCCAAATAATCATCGCCAAATTTTTTGTTCAAAATCTTGTAGTAATAAAATTAATAAAGTTAAAAAAGGGTTATTTAAAGAGTGTATTTGTATAAACTGTAATAAACCTTTTCTGAACACAGGCAATAAAAACATTGTCTGCTCTCTAATCTGTTCTATGGAAATAAATATGAAAAAGACTCCACTTTCTTCTTTAATAAAAAGAACCGGAGCTAATGCGTATGATTCTATTAGATCAAGAGCGCGGACATACAGTAAATATATTCATTCATTAGAATGTCAAAAGTGTGGTTACAAAAATCATTATGAAGTCTGCCATATTAAAGCAATTAATCAATTTGATTTTAATACATCTACTCTTTGGGATGTTAATCAGCCAAGTAATTTGATTCATTTATGTCCTAATCATCATTGGGAATTAGATAATGGAATAATTGGTCCAGCCCCAGAGATTTGAACTCTGAACCTTGATCGTTATGAGCGTCGTGCTCTACCTGTTGAGCTAGAGCTGGATTTAAAATATCTAAATTCTGACCAATTGAACTAGAGGAGCACTTAATGGTTTAATTTGGATTTGAAATGATACAATCAGCATTGATTTCTAAGAAATTTCCTGCTTTATCAGTGAAGTAAATACCATCCGACTGTTGTTCGTTATTCACTTTACCAGTAGTAAGACCTTCATAAATAAGAGCTCCACCTGAATAACACTTAACTTGACGAGAATCTCCAAGAGAACTAAATGCTCCTCTCGTTGCATCTGAACAAGCTGTCAGTGCTAGAAGTCCAAGTATGCCAATGATAGTTTTCATAACTATTTCCTTATTTAGATTGATTAAACATTGAAGAAATTGAATGACCATTGATATCTGCAAAAACTGCATTCTCAAAGAGTTCATTACATTCAATGACATGATGCCAGTCGTATAGATGGTCTTTAGGCCCATAAGCTGAAGGCATAGTGTAAGTTGCTGTATTTAAATGATATAGATGTCTGATCTTAGAGTACTTTAGTATTTCATTTTGAGAAAGGTCGCTAAGCATGTGAGAGCACGCAGCAATTACTGACCAGTCACCATTAGCCAAACCAGCGCCAATCATAGGCATACCAATGCGAAGGTCTTTATAGTGATTAGCTAGTTGGCGCATACACATACGGATTGCATCATAATCACAGTATCTGCCATTAGGCTGAGACTCGGGAAGCTTTCCATAGAATTGCTGTGTAGCACAGTTAATAATACGTTTCTTATGAGTATCTTTATTAGTCATAGGAATTCTGACTTCTTGAATTTTTCCAAGATACCAATCGCCTTCTCTGAAGGCTTTCATGTAGTAGTTTCTTACTATCGGAAATTCTTCAGCTATTTGCTTAGCAATTCCTGAGCCAAAACCACCTGAACAATTAACCCCATGTACTACAACGTCAAGGTCATCGTTTTTTAAAGCTTTTAAAACATCACCATTTTCATAAAAAATCATGTTCATTCCTTGAAATAAAAAGGGACCTCTTTTATAAATATAATGAGGCGAGAAATTCCAGTTTCCCTTTCATTTAACTTGTACTGAAATATAAGCTAAATCTTATCCCTGATGCGCCTTATCCTGTTCGATTAATCTTTGTATTAAACAGAAGATCGGCACTATTTTTTTAATTAAAAGGTGCAAGCGGGACGATTTGAACATCCTCGTTTTACATATTACGTTTTAAGATTCAGTAAAACTTTACCTTCTGACTAAAGCCTTATTCATCTTTAGTCGCCTGCATTTATTTATTGCATTTATATTTATTATTTGTAAGAAATCCGGCTTCATATGTTTTAGTAAAACCACAATCGGCTGGGGCATCTGTAACAACTTTAGTATCTGGTTCTGCATTTAGTAATACATAAACTACAGAAAACACAAGTACAATTACAACTAGAACCTTTAAAATAATCTGTTTCATAAAACTCCAATGTCTAATGTTTAAAGAATGGTGAATAGTGAGAGCTTTGAACTCTCGTTTCTTCCAAAAGGGGAAGCGTTTTAGACCGATACCCATATTCTGTGCACCGAATACGTACAAACTAACTATTCAAAAAATGGTGGACCTGGGGGAAATCGAATCCCCATCCGAAATGCTTTCGAATCAGTGATCTACGTGTGTAGCGTACTGTATTATTTTTCCCCAGACGCAGGGATAGCTACATACTAAGAGTGGCTGTAACTCACCATGGTAGCCATTTTATTAATGTCTCATCACTATCACTGAGACAGGGATGCCAAGGTTTCTTAGCAATCCTCCACCATCTAGTTTTTACTTTACCGTTAACTAGAAAAACAGTTGAGGCCCCGCAAATACATTCGTAAATGAAGAGTTCCTCGCCCACTCTATCTTTTTGTTATTGGGTTAGAGTTCCCGCAGACTCTTGGTTCCTAATTAGGCAGCAAGAAGTTCAGATTCAAAAGAATCTTCATTTATTTTTTGATCGAATTTTTAACAGGCCATCCGATCAACCTGTACACGCACAGCAGCTCTTATTTACACCCCGTCGAAACCTGTCAGGCCCCATAAATAGAATCAAAATTGAGATTTCCAAACAATAAATAAACCTATTCCACCAAGAATAACTTTAATTGTTGCTAGAAGAACTATGATTTTTTCGTATTTTCTCATACAAAAAGATTAGGGACAAATTTAATGAAACAGATGAAAACAACAGTCCAGAATGCTAAGCAAATTGCTGCTGCAATACTAGTACTTTTAATATCGTCTTCTATTTTTACTGCTCTACTTCAAATTCACTTAGTCCATGGCATTTGAGACTCAGGAACTTCAAAAAATTTCTAAGCTCTCTTATATATGCTCTACGGGTACTTTGTGATGAATAGTTATTTATAAACCCGTAGTAGATTTTATTACGGTCTTCGTTTGGCCCGATCTTTACTATTTCTCCAGCTCCACTTTCTAAAATCAAGAAATCCATTACTGATCTCCTTTTCGGTTTGAAGCAAAATTTAAAGCAAATTGATAGTGGCTATATTCCTGCGCGGTAAGGTGCGCTTTTAAATCTGCATCATCAAACTTTAAAAGATTAAGAACAATTCGGAGGCTATTAATGGCACGGTCTAGTTCTTCAAGGATCTGCTCATTTTCATCAAATTTTTCGGCCCGTTTATAATTACGGGCGTAAGAATCAATATGAATACCTACACCTCTGATGGCCTCTTTTATGGCTCGGGCCTGGTCTTTTTTTCTCTGTTCATGTTTGGCGTAGTAGTTCATGAGTTGAGCGACCCTACTTCCCCTGCCCTTCCCAAGGGCATTCAGTCCATCAAGTTGTTCACGCTCTGAACGCGATAGACTAATTGTGATGTTTTTCGCTTTTTGGGACTCTTTCTTTTTGGGGCGTCCGCGACCTCTCACTTCTAGCTCAGGAGAATCAGGACCGGAGACTTCCTCTTTATTAAATTCAAAAAACAACTTACCAATTCTAAGTTGCTCTTTTCTGCGCTCATTATCTTCATTTTTAATAACTGGAGTTTCGGCCAGGGGTAATTCTTTTAATGCTCGGGCCTGCTGAATCTGGGCCACCTGAACCGCCTTCCGTGAATCATTTTTAAGTGCTCTAAGAGCTTTGAGTCCTGATAATCCTAAACTATCCATGTTCAATGTCCTTAAAAATTATTCCATCATGGTTAATTCCAAAAAATTGTTCTTAGATTATTTTCTAAAAATACATACTCATATCCAAGCTATTTTTCCCTTGTTCGCGCATTCTTGGAAAAATCACTGGAAAAGATTATAAAACAAGCAAGAATTGTGTGTTAAAAACCGAATACCCTGATTGAGTTCATCAGAATATTCGGTATTAAAGACTAGGCGTAAAGTGCATTAATTACTTCAGTGCAAATATCTGAATTAAGCTTTTCTTTCTTTGAGGTATAAATCGAAATACCTTCCATTGCTTTTTCTTGTAACATTAGTGGCTCGATTTCTCTTCCTGCTTGAATGGCGCTAAGTACAGACTCCTTATAGCCCCGCGGGTTCTGGATAGTTGGTTGGTTTAACCCTTCAATTATCGCCAGCGAAGAATACACTCCTGGTGGTAAGCTCAGAACTGCAAAAGCAAGAGGGAGTAATCGCTTCCCTGTTTTCTTGCCAGCAATTTCACTAATTAGCCTAGTTCGATTAAGAGAGATTGAAGATTCATTTAATCCAATCATTCTTGCCAGGTGTACCTTCTTAATTTGAAGAGATTCACAGATCAAATTAACTATTGTCTCAACAGTTACTCCATTCATCTCGCTCTCCTTTCATGAGTGCCCCCCCAATTAGGGGTCAATGCCTTTATAGTATAAAATGCGGGTCTTGATATAGTTATCGGGTAAATTTTGCCAAAATTTAGCTTTATTTTGCTAAATCTAGGTTTTTTTTGGATTATTTTCATGTTTCCTATAGATTTAGCCATAAATCAGCAATAAAACAACCTTTTTCTCTTGAAAACTTGTAAAAAACGGTAAGCTCCAGTATTATTGTTGTAATATTCTGGACAAGAGGTTCTAGCCCAATAACGAGCACGGAACTAAACCTTATGGCAATAAAGGAGCCACCAGTAGATGTATCAAATTTATAAGGATACCAAGCAACTACATCAGTAGATTTTTTGCAAATTTCTTTAAGTTCTTTAATTAGCTTAACTGTAAATTCTGGTTTTTCTCTCATAAATTCTCCTAAATAATAAAACAAGAGTTGAGTTTCAAATATGGCAAAACAAGCAACAATGTACCATCAGCCATCACCATAACGAATTCAGGCTAGTAACAATGAACAAGTAACACGAGTGGAAGGTTCAATCCTCAGGACACACGGCGTCTGATTAACAATTACCAAACCCATACTGAGGCGCCAACTTCCCATCATTATTCTTCAATCCTAATGGATTGAAGTTATTAACCATATTATCTACTCAACTCCTGGAAAACTTACAATAGTCCTACGGACTGAAGAAGTTTTACTGAATCATCAGAAAGTTTTACCTTCCCAATGATATTGAGTTCACCGAGTTTATCTTCGATGGCTTCAATTTGACGTTTGTATTCAAGCTTTTTTGCACTAGCAGCATCTACATCTTCTTGAGTGAATACATGAGAATTGTATGTTGTAGATTTTGCACGACCATAAGAGTCTACTGGAGATGAATATAGCATCTTTTGAGTATTGAATTGATCTTCAAATTCAAGTCCTTCAGGACCAGCATGAGTAACAATCTCAGCTCTAGATAAAGCACTTAGTAATACTTTTTCATTAATTAGCTTATTGATTCCAATAGCTTCATTTTGAACTTCAATATCACGACGGATTTGATAACGAAGGCGCAGGAGTTGTTCTCTTTCAGGAAGCTTAGCAAGTGATTCTTCACGAACCTTTTTAACTGCTGCTTGAGCTTCCTCTAATGTACCAAGTACACGAATGATTGCATTTGTTTCTACTCTTGTAGAATCAAGATGTTGCTGGATTTTAGCTTCCAGCTTACGAGCTTTTCTAAGATTTAGTTCCATTATTATTCTCCAATAATGATTGGTTTAATACGGTTAGCGCGAGTAATTCGTTTGATTACTACTGGTCTCTTCCCATCAGTACAATCGCAATCATCTGTTAATTCTACATTCCCAGATTCTTTTAAGCCTTTAATACGATTAGATGGCAATACTCCAATTACAACCATGCCAGTCCCACTGCATTTAATACACTGTTCTTCTTTGTGTCTCACATCAATTTTCTTGTTCATAAGTCCAATTGTAGTAACCATAAAATCTCCTTATTTTGCTAGTGGATGTTTATGTCTAGTCTTCTCTACTAGCTCGTACTCCACTATTATGAAATTATTTAAATCCAACCATGGATTTTCTTGGTTCCAGTAATTGTAATCTGAATGATCTTTCCTCACGTTAGCTTTGGATTGAAGTGCGTGTTGATGCCATTTGGTCATAAATACTTTTGCAGGACCAATGCCTATATAAGTTTTTGCTTTTGGCTGATATTTAGGCGGATCTTTCTTTATTTGTTTTATTTGAAAAACGTTTCTTATATTCTCTTTTTTCATAAAACCTTTTTAGCCAAGAGTATTTCCATTTACATCTATTGATTTTATTTCTGTAATTTTGTACTCTACCGCTTCGTATAGTTCAGGATTATAACAATCATTGTTTCTAGTATGCTTAGTGTTAAACTTTCCTTTCATGGGTGCAAATGCTAGCTTTGCTGATTTAAACCATGTATCAAAGGCATCATATCGCCCTTTTTTATGTCGTAATCTATATAGGAAGAATTCTTTTTTTTGCATAAATCCTCTTTAAAATAAAAGCCCCTCTATCCTTGCATATTACTAAGGTGTAATAGAGTTCAAGAGGGGCAAGCCCACACTTCGCGCCTTGCTCTCGCTCAAACGGTTTATAGTCGCAGGGGCTACGACTTAAGAGACAAGGAGAGTCACACACACTCACCTAGCACACACCACCTTCAGACGGCACTTAATTTTGCATAATATATGGAATTAGCAGTACAAAGAAGAACATCACCCTTACTCATTTCAGGAAATTCTAAATGCATTGCTTCCTCTTGAATTTCTTTAGGGAGAACCAGTTTATCTGTTCCGTCTTCTGATTCATGAATATAATAAGAACGGATATTGCTTGTTCTTAGCCAACCTGCATCCATTCTGTTAGGTCTGAAATAAACAGGCCATCCTATTTTAGGAACAAGTGTATCTTGCTCTTCCCATTGTCTATTCCAATCGAATAAACCAGTAGGTTCTGTTTCCTTATAGAGCTTATCTTTTTCTTCTTGAGATTCAAGAGCTTGATATTTAATTGCCCAATTAATAGTTTCATCTGTAGGAACAAAAGCCGCAGCTTCTTGTCCACACATATGAATACCATTCCATACCTGTGATGGACCTGTGTATTCAGGAGATTGTTTACGACCAAGCTTAGTTACCACATACAATTGATGCTTCATTTTTAAAATTCCTTACATTTTTACCAATAACATATTCAGGACAAGGGATTCTTATGTATTCCATTAATGGGTAGATCAGAGCTGTGATATAACCACCAAAACAACTCCCTGTATCAATACCAATAGTCCTACCAAAACCTTTGTTGTGATGAACATATGGCTCCAGCCCAATGACGGAGTGACCATATATGCAATCATATTCATGATCGTAAAGCTCATACCAACGACGAAAACCTTCAGCATAAGATTCTTCCTCTGTTTTATTCATCTTAGGTTGACTTGCAGCATCAGCGCCCCACCATCTTCTCATTATGCTAGGAGCAAGATCAGGATCTTTATAAATCATTTGGTTATTAGTAACACCTTGATTATGGGCTTGCATATATAAAGGTTGCTTAGGAAAGAGACCGCCATGAACAATAATTAACTTTACATCATCAAAAACATGAAGCATTGGAAGCTCTTTTAGGTAATCAATATGTTCCTGAGTCAGCTGACTAATAGTATTCTCTTTGTCTTCATTACTCGGATACAACCCATATTTCTTAAGACGATCCCATAATTTAATAATTGCCAATTCATGATTACCTACAACACCACCCGTGCAATACTTCATTGCAAGACTTACTGATCTTCCAGAATTAGGTCCCCTATCAATAAGGTCACCTAGATGCCAATGTTCTATTCCTGGATATTTACTTTCTACAATTGAATATAATTGCTCAAATTCCTTATCGCAGCCATGCACATCACCATAGAATGCTCTCAGTTTCATAAATGCACCTTTCTTTTATTGATGAATTAGATAACTCAATATAGCCTTCTAACTTATTAATAAGAGAGTAGGGACGCGAACGCCCCTACCGAAGATTCAACGGAGGCTTATGCAGCCTTTTTAGGGAACTTAGGACCTAATTGAACCTTATTTTCTGCTTCAACAGCTTGAGTGATCGCTCTAGCTTTAGAAATAGAAATATACCCTTGTCCCCGGATATTATTTACAGAAGTAATCTTTTTGACTGCTTTAGCATGAAGAACTTGTACAAGAGCCTCATCTGCCTTTGAAAGGCGAGCTTTATCATAAGCTTCTACTGCTGATACTACATCATAAAGATGATCAACAGATTCTTGTTTTGGACCTTTAGATTTCTTTTCGTCTTTTGCTTGATTTGACATTGTAGTCTCCTTATTTTCTCTTAATAACAATATAATAAAATAATACCAATAAACCTAGAATAAGTAATTGGAATTGAGCATAATGCTCGGCAATGAAGTCCTCAATCAAAGTGCAAGTCCTGTCATGTTAGTAAACTGTGCAAGCTTGATTGCAATACACTTCTCATATAAAGCCTTAGCTTCTGGGTAAGTATCGAAGCTATCAGATGTGATTTCATTATTGTCACCACCAACTGCTGTAGTTTTCCATTTAGCCTGAGGCGTTAATTCGATACTAATAAGCATCTCAAATGGACCCTCTCCGATTCTAGTACTAAGAATATTCACTGATCTAAATTCATCTTGCATTTGATACCTCAAAAATTTGTTCGGTTTCTTTTGTAATACCTTTAAAGACATGCTCTTTGAAGACATTACGAACTACGAATGTAGTCGTATGATTTAATTTAATATGAAGTGTTTGGCCTCTCATCGCATGCTTTTCAGCATTCTCAATGATCCTAACCATTTCTAGTAGCTTTTCTTTTGTCATTTCGTGTTCAGTAGTAAGTTCGGCTTGTAGTGCCATATAGTCCTCATAAAATGTTTAAATTGTCGCCTTTATATTAATATGGAAGGCGTGAAACCATATTGAGAAATCACTTAGGAGCAGCTGTTCCTTTCTCTTCACGAGTGATCAGGGCAAACCTATAGTAAAGATCTCTTACGTAGACTTCGTTAATGTACTGCCCTGGGAGGCACTTCATTGGACTATGACCTTCGTAATGAAACGTTGTTTCTTTCGTACAACGACGTGTTGCATATAAGATTTCAACGCATTTATTGTTTTTAGTTTTATTGCAGCGTTTATTCTGAACATCAAAACCAGCATTGTAGCCAGCCATAATATTTCGAATACTAGGAACGATAAGTTTGCTCTCAACAAACTTAAGCCACATTATTCCATATTTAATATTGGTTTCAGCATTAAAGAGCTGATCGCATTTACCAACTAAAGCATCTTTCTTAAATTCAGGACTCTTTGCAGTGTCGCATTGAATCTGCATTAAGCCATAGCTTCCTGACTTTTCAGGATGATAGCTGTTTGTTTTATAGTAGGTTTTACCCTCTTTGATTATCTTTACAGCTTCTTTATCTACAATAGCTGCTACCAGTAATGGTTTATCGTATTCATACTTCTTCGATATAACAATGATCTCTTCTCTGCTTATTGTTGTTGCATCTGCCATTAATGGCATTACCGTAACAATGATAAGTAATGCAAATTTCATAGATACCTCGTTGTTAGTATGGCAGCCAGAGAGGAAACCAATCTGGAAGGAATTTTATATAGTTAAAACTCTCTAGCTGCCAATTTTATTTAAGCTATTCTAGCTTCTGTAGAATTATCAGATTCTGTAATTTTATTCTGCATAGTAAGAAGCTGCTCAACATAAGCAAGGTCTTCTGGTTTAGCATCAACAGTATTGAATCCTACTAAAACCGGAACAAGCGATGTAGTAACACCAGCTTTATCGCCAGACTTCATAGAACGTGGTTGATAAGCAACTTTAGCCTCAATTAGCTTCTTACCGGAAAGGAAAGCTTCTTCATTACGAATAAACGCAACAAGAATATCTGAGAACTTAGGAGCCTCAGGATACTGAGAAGCGACAGTATCTGGACGAACTGGAATCTCCATATCAATAACTGCTTTACCGAATGAATCAGTAAGCCAAATACCACGAAGTGATTGCTCGTTGAAGTTTACTTCACGAACGTCATTACCTTGAGCGTCTTTCTCAATGAAAGTTCTCTTGATGTCTGTTGGCTGTCTGTTTACGTACAGAAGCACTGAACCTGTTGTTAAATTGTTACCTTTTTGCATACAAACTCCTTGATAGTTGTATTTTGCCTTTATTGGCTCTCATGTATTTCAGTAAGGGCTACATACTCTACCTATTTTGCAATCCTACTTTTCAAACGAAGTTAACGATAAATGAACCCACACCTGCTAAGTGGCTGCTTCTTTCCCGAAACAACCCTCTCCTGCTTAAGTGACTACAGCCCGAACAAAGGAACCCACACTTGTTAAGTGGCTTTTCTGTTTTTTTTTGTGATAGCTCGTTCTTTTCTGTGTTCTTTGTTCCTTCATTTATTTTTGTGTTTTCTTTTTATCTCATTTATTTCTGTTGGTTTCTTGGTGTTTCTTTGGTTTTTGATTTGGTGTTTTTGTTTTTTTGGTGTGTGTAAGTGAATATTTTTTAAGAATTACTATGTGAACTCATAAAGAATTATCTTGTATTAGAACTATGTCTGTTGTCTGAGTAAACACTTTTCCCAAAACCACCAGTATTCTTCTGTTTAGGTTCAAGTTTTTCAACCTTAACTAATTTAACTTGAGGTTCATCAAACCAGAAAGGCTCAGCAGGAGCATACTTTTTAGAATCTAATTTTTGAGGTTGAATCATAATTTTACTACAAGCATAAAGCCACTCAGCAACACCAGTGCAAATTCCTTTGAAACCACTAATTTCGTCTTTGCATTCATCACCTAAATTAATTCTTCTAACAGGAATCATACCATCTCTACTTACAGTATTCTTTTTAATTAATTCAGCTTGAGGTAAGTCTAAATGAATAGTTTCATGTTGTTTACCTTCAAAAGAACCTTGAGGTTGTATACCGATACGAGGAACTCCATAAAGATAATCGTGTCTAACAACAACGATACCTTCAATTTGAGTTACTTTACATTTAGCAGTATCTCCAGGTTCAACGGCATCTTTAATAACATTCTGTTTAGTCACAAAGTTCTCCTGATTATTTATCGAAAAAGATTTAGGCATTTCGTTTTCTGTTTCATTTTGTCTTTCATCATGTTCAACGAAAAAATTAGAAAGCTCTACTGTTTAATAATCAATACCATTTTTACATTCAGTACTAAGAAACTCATGGAATTCCTTTTCATCCATATGCTCCCACAATCTATAAAGATAAACTCTTTCTCTTTTATTTATTTTATCTTTTTTAATAATAGTTTTAACCTTACTTAAAACCTTTTTGATTTCATTAGACTCATTCTTTGCTAATTTTATTATCTCAGTAGCTTTTTTATTGGCCTCTGCAATAATCTTATCTGCTTCCTTATAAGCTTCATTTCTTATTTTATAAAACTCGTCATCTAGTTTCTTTTCCATAGATGATACATTTTTGCGATTTCGGTCAACATCATCAAAGGCTTTATTTAATGCTTCAATTAATAGATCACGTTGAGTTTTAGGTTTAAGATCATTAAATCCACAGTCACAACATCCCATAGGACAATCACAACCACCTACATGATACCAAGCCATAAAATCTCCTAAATAGTTTAACTATATTTTATTCTCCAGTGCACTGCGAAACAGCTCGAATAAATCTTCTTGTTTCATTTTCATTTGAAATATAAACTCTACGAGACATTACTTCTTCGATACAGGTACTTAATTCTTCTATGCATCCTTTCATATTGAAAGCATTATTGCTTTCACAGATATGTTTAGAAAAATCTCTTACATTAATGTTTACGTGTGTATTTGCAAATGTGTTTACAGTAAAGAATAAAACCACAAATAGAGACAAGAATTTCATAACACTCCTATAAAATATGGACTCCAAAATGGAGTCCATCCTAAATCAAATTAAACGTAAGATAAATTATCAACCGGGGCTCCGACACCATTTACCGTGTAAACATATAATGCTCTTAATATAAAGAAAGTCGAAGCGAGTAACCCAAAATAACCAAAATAATGGAAAAATATTTCAAGAGGGGTACCTAGCGCAGATGTAAAACCTATTAACTGCATAGCGGCATTCACACCAATAATCGGAGTAACCATTTCTGCTACTCCTGAAGATATTACTCTGTGTCTGATTTTTGGCGTTTCTTTTTTGGTCGTCATTTTGAATCCTTTTTTGTTGTTGATCTAAAATATACGCTTTGCCATTTTCTTCATCCTGTAGTTTTTTTAACATTTCTTCAAAGAAAGCATCTTCGCATTCTTCGCATAAAACCAAGTGTCCTACCTCTGTGACTTCTTTAATTTTGTTGCAGCCTTCGCACTTTCCTTTACGGAAGAATCTTTTCTCTTTCTCCATATAATCCTTCTTTATGGAATGGTATTGTTCTTTCCGCATTCCCATATTAGTAACAGACCATTCTGCATATTTGTCTTTTAACTTTGTGTGCTACTGCTTTAGCTATATATTTAGATCCTAATTTCATTGCCCCTTTCCCTATTGATCCTCCTCCTGCTATATTTAAATGTGACGGGAGAGATCTAATTGCTTGGATTGGTCCAATTTCTTCTGCTATATCTGACCATTCTGACAGTCCATGAATACTGCCAGGAGTCATCAGTCCTCCTGATTCTCGCTCGGCTGCTAGTGTTTTCATGTTTTCCATCAGTCGTTCTTGTAAAGATTTTTTTAAATGGGCTCTTGCACTTGCTGAAGATACATTCATAACATCCTCCTATGCTGATTTCTTTAAACTAAATCTTTGTCTAAAGGAATTTCGTAGACGTGATCCTGTTGTTCCTTTCGGATTTGTTCTGACAATCGTTTTCTGTGAGGTTGTCTTTTTTACAATCTTACTCTTAGCCGAAGGACTTTTACTGGAACTTTTCATGTTATTTGTCTTACTATTAATCCTAGAACTACTCTTTTGCATTCCCTGATTCGTTCCCGACGTTTTGGAATTATTCATTTTCAATACATTGCTTGAGCTTTTAGCAGATTGAGATTTCGTATTTTTGCTCGGAGTTTTTGTTGAGCGAGCGGCTCTTGCTCTCGCTAAGGCTTGTCTTTGTGCTGCAGTTAATCGTGCCATAAACATTCCTTTGTTATGAGACATAATGAAAGCCCCACTTTCGTGGGGCAATCAAAGTGAATTAATTATCTTAATTTTCACCTAACTGTTCTTTTACATATTCATCGTAATCTTCGTTTACGTCTAGATGTTTCGCTGTTTCTTCACCTAGTTCTTCTTTTACAAAATCATCGTAATCTTCATCAACATTCTTTTTATTAGGCATATTTTCCTCCTTTATATAACTAATAATCTATCTAGTTTATTATGGTCTATTGCTAAAAGAGTTTTCAGGTGGGTATTGACAAATGTAGAACTCAAGCTGTCTTTGTCGTCTGCGATAAGAACACCAGCCAATTCTTTAAATCCTGGTCCGGGGTGTCCGTCCTTATTCACAACTAAGATACTAATCATTATGCCTAATTCTTGATATGTGTACTTTGAAACATTGCCCAATACACTATATAGCCATTGATGCGGGTCGTTGACATCATACTTAGAATCTATTAAGCTGGCTAATTCTCGATAGCCAACTGTTCTCCCCTCTTTTGCTTTTTCGATTAAAATCTTCAAAGCTTTTTTACCAGTAATACTTAACATTTGTCCCTCCTTCGGGCACGAGGCATATGGTCTACTTAATTGTAGATCCGTCTATCCTCTTTTTCTTCTTAGGTTTCTTCTTTTTATCTTCAAGGTAACTATTGTAGCAACTATTATGAAATATAAGTTCGCCTTCTCTCCATCCATATTCTGCTCCACAGAACGTATTGCATCGATGGCATGTTCCACTATACTTGTTCTTTCTTTTTATCATGTGAGATCCAGATGTTTAGCAGTGTCTTATTGTTGAGTTAAAGCGAGGATATGCTACCTCTTAAGAACCTAATAGCTATATCAGTAAATGTAAACGTCGAAACGACTCCAGCGATAGCCGGTTTTAGGGTTTCATGCTTTTTGGGTGTGCTTAGTCAATTTCTTGAAAGATCTAAGTAAAAATAAAAATAGAGCACTCGATACAACTAGAAGGTGCCGCCAAAGAGCTATATTGAGTGCCCTACCTAAAACTGGCTGTCAAAAACACTAGGTCTCAAGATTAGATGTTTAACCAGTTTGTCCTAAGTTGCTGAAACTGTTTCTTGTAAAGATCGATTATTTCCATGATAAGGATCATTTAAATCATTTTCGAAATGATCATCTATCATTTCTTGTGTAAATAAATCTGCCCAAACAGATATAAGAATTAAAAATCCTCCAAATAAATGATATACGTCTCCTACCATCATTAAAGCAAAGCCGATTGAAAAAATCAAAACACCGAAACGTTTTAAGAGCTTAGTATTCTTCATTCATCCTCCTTTAGGTTACTGGATACTCTTTTTTCATAGCTTTCAATTTCTTTTCTTATTGATATAACTTTAGCCATTCGTACTTCTGCATCTTCTTTAAAAGATTTCAAATTTTCAATTTCTATAGTCAAATCAACAAATTCTTTTCTAAGTTCTTTCTTTTTTTCTTCGAAACCTTCCAATGTTTCTCTTACATTGGCTGCTTCTTTTTCGAGTGCAGGATCATAATGTCCTTTTAGCTTTTTTTTCATCTCTTTATATCTATATACTCTATGGAGCATAAGAAAAGCTTGAAAGCGATAACTTTCATATGAGGTTGCTAATTCAGCAATTCTTTCATACAGATTTCTTTTTTCCATATCATTTTCCTTTAATTAAATACTGAAGATCTTTGGCGACATCTTTAAGCATAGGAGCTCTATCTAGGATATTGTTATATATTCCTCTAAATAAAGCTTCTTCTCCATGTACATTAGCAAATCGTTGATAAGAGTCTCCGATAATAAGATGTAATGCACCTTCGAAGTCTCTAAAGCTTGGAGAAGTATATTGTCCGTCGTCGTCTTCCTTAATGATTTCAAATCGTCCATAAACATCTGGTTTTGCCAAAGGTACTCGAACATAACCTCCACCTTGATCAGGCGTAGAAGAGATCATGAAATCTTCACAGATAGTAATTACTAAATCGTAATATTGAGAAAAGTCTGTATTATATTCTTCATCGAATTCTCTTAAGAGTTCTTTGAATAAGAATCTTGCAGGCTGAGGCAAAGGATCATTGTCAGTCAATGTACGAACATAAGTGTTTCTAACAATTGCATCAAATGTAAGTTTTCCAAATGAGCCATCAGCTTTTACTGCACGTACACCATTCCGTTGTAGAAGCAAGTATTGGAAGATAAAAGAAATTGCAGTTTCTTCCTCATCTGATATCGTAAAACTATACATTGATGGGTTTGTCTCAATAGCATTCTTTAGGTAATTAATTACATACGTAGTGTTCCTCAAAGAATTAGTCAAGAAAGATATATCTCTTTTAGCTTCAATTGCTTCAAAGAGTGCATTAACTTCTATATCTAAAGAAACTTTTGAATGAACCAAAGAGTAATTCAAATGATCTGGATATTTAAGTAGAAGAGACTCTGCCTCATCCTTTAAATAACTGAATCTAACATTACTTCTCATCTTTGAAAGCTGCTTGTAATTCTCCAATCTTTTTAACTTTTCTAAGTTAATTTCGTCAGAGCTTTGAAGTTCTTCTATTTTCTTATCATAAAACTCATCTGGCTTAAAAAATCCATTATCTTGTGCTTCTTCTATGTATTCATTTATATAAGGAATAACATCATACAAGTAAGGGAACACAACAGATACCCAGTCTCCATCTACGTCTGATTCTTGGTCTGCAACCATTCTCACACTATTCACTATTATTGACTGACATCCTGGAAATTCTTCGTCAAATGTTTTTCCTCTAAGCTTTTTAAATTCGACATTAGCTTTATGACGAGACCAAACTTTAGCAAAATAATTTTGTCCTTGCCATACTACTGGATCTCTGTGAACTAATCCCGTAATATCTGCGGTCCAGCACCATCCTAACGGTTGATCTTTATCTTTACTCCAATCAAGTTCTTCATCTGGATAAAGTCCCTTAAGGACTTCACTTACTACAGTTCTATAGTCGCCGTCATCTGCAATGACTACTACATCTTCCGGTATTAAGACTGATCCTGTTTGTTTAGATCCGATCCCTGGTAAATTGATTGCTAGGTTTGTTGCAAATGATCCTTTCTTTGTAAGAAAGTATTGCAATATCGCCTTTTTAATTTCATTCAAAGTACTTTCTGTTATAAATCTGTCTCCACTTTTCAACAACGGTTTTACTCTTGTAGAACCAAGTTCTAGTTGAGCCGTGGAAATTTCCTCAAACAAATTCAAAAAGGCTGTATAGATATCATGCAATCTAGCTTTCAGTCCATCTGCAGTTATGTCTACCAATGAATGCATTAGATCTGCACTAGGAAATCTGAGACAATACCTTACTTCTTCTGGAGCATTATATCTTACTCCTGATACTCCTTTCCTTTCTATCCATCTTGTGTACCCGAAGAAGGAATAGTTACCATTCATAAAAGTAGGTTTGTTGAACAAAGGATGAGATCTCTCTAATAACTTATAATCAGAACATGGCATCCAGTTGGTAATACCAATCCTGTTCTCTTGATCTTGCTGAAAATCGGAAATATCCAAATTGCCTATCTTGTTATTTATAATTCTTAATTTCTTCAGATCATCAATATAAGCTTGAATCTTCTCTTCATCTGGATCATACGCTCCACGCGTATTTGATATTGGCAACATAAGACATCCTAGAATCTTTAATAACTCTAAGTCTCTTTCAGAGACAGTCATATTAACATTTTTAATTCCATTTTGTTTCCGTCTATCTGTTGTATATGACTTCCTATTTTCATCATACAATTTTGTAACTAAAGTTTTAAAACCTAATTGATGAAGATGATCTGAGTTGTTTAGTGATATTTTTCGAGGTTCATCAATTGGATAAACTTTTCTAAATTCTTGAGAAACTTCCGTTGCATTTAGAGAAGTAATACCTACATACATATAAAAGACTTTTTCTACGTAAGTTTTTTGATCTGCATCCCAAACCTCTCTCACAACTTCACATCTTTCAACGTGCTTAATTATCCTCTCATTGATTTCTTTTAAAGTGAAATCTGGGTTCGTATTTGATATATACTTATTTGGATAATAAACATTTTCTACATCAAAGGGAGCATCTACCATCTCTCCTTCGTATCCATCATAGAATTTGTCACTAGGAGCTGCAACTTGTCTTCCAGCTTTGGCTACTTTTCGACCAAAAACTAATGCTGCTAGTCTTAGTCTGGAATTCATTATAGAAACATCTAAACCTTTATTTGCTCCTCCAGTGATAATTCCATCCAATTGAACATTCTTAAACACTTTTTCTTCACCTGTTTCAGGATCACGAACTTTGAGTTCTTTTACTTTCCCAATAAAAGAATCTTGTCTTTCTTGGAAGAGGAACTTTAATACGTCTGGTCCAGTAACACGAGCATTTGCTAAATCATAATACATGTCTACTTTTAAATTTATCCCGTCTTCATGCTTATTGTAAGACTTAATGACCATCTTATTGAATTTTCCACGTCCATTACTAATATATTGTTTAGTAACTACCGCATCAGGAGATTCCTTCGCATCTCCTTTATTTAATACCATACCTGGTTTAGGATTTACCAAGAAATGGTCACATACTGGGCATGAGAACGCATAAGAGCTAGGTCTAATAAGATTATTTATTGCTTTTGCTAGTTTTGTATCAGGGTCTCCTTCAACCATTCTAGATTCACAATGTGGACAAACAACAGTGTAATGAGACAGTAATGCTTTTCCTCTATAAGTATCTCTGTTCATTTCAATAACAATAGGATCGGATTCTTCTGCGTTAGCTAATTTATCAAGGTGATTAATATAACCAATCAAGGTCTCTGACATCTCAGGATAACTACAGTTAATCGTTTCTGTTCGTGGAGCAATTAACTCAGTATTATGCAGAAAATTGTTAGTGAACCAACCATCACATGAAACTCCTTCTAGTTTTTGATGAAACGAATAAAGTTCTTCAGGAGACATTTTCATGTACTCATCTGTTGTAATGCTTAATAAAGAATCATCTCCTTCTAAAAAACCAACTAAAGCATTAGTATGAAATTCATCTTGTTTAAAATATTCTTTTTGAGAATGTGATAATCCTACAATGTCTCTTCTGAACTCTAATTCGCTACCTGGTTCTCCCGAGATAAATCTTTCACTTTCTTTATATCTTAATGGGAACTTATCACATACTACTGTTTTTTTCCGTTGAATTAACTTCTTAGCTTTGTTTGTATAAGCTAATTTAGAGTTCTCTTCTTTTTCCCCGATATTAGCAATACTAATAATCTCGTCTTCGATAGCAATACCTTCCCCGTGTCTCATGAACACATGGGACATAATATTTGTCGAAAGTTGTCTATCCTTATTTATTGTTTCTTGGATTATGTTTTCACCTAAAGAATTTTCAATACAAAATTCTTTAAATTCTGGCATATCTATGCAAAAGTCTCCGTCTAACATTGATTCTTCGTTGATAAACGTAAGATTTAACTTAAATTCATAAACTGTATCTTTCAATTGATCAATCGATGCATTGTTTTGTTTACTGAATGCGTCAGACCAAGATTTAGACTTATACACGGGATCAAACCAGTTAAAAAAGTGAGATCCTTCGTAATACTCAGAAGCAGTATCTTCTTTTATACCTTTATTAAAATAAGTTAAGTTCTCAGTACTTTCCATCTTTATTCTGTTCATTGGAACAACTTTAATCCGTGAGACTGTCTGAATCTTTCTATTCTTGTCTCCAGATAAAGGTTTGCTATCTCGTAGCATAGCTTGAATAGCCATCTTTAGATCAGATACTCTAGGGCGAGCTCTTTTATATGACATAGTCATTTTTAATTTATCTATAATTCCCATCCCAATACGATGCATGTCTGAAATTAAGTATATCGTTTCTAATGGCTTAAAGTTTCTACTTTTAGTTAATGCCATTTGCACTTTTTTGGCATACCAGTGGTCAAGAACTGGCGGAATATGTTCATCTAAATGCAGATATCCTTCGTATTCGTAATATCCTTTACCTGTTTCTGGGTTTTTTCTAAACACACTTTTTGTTACAACAAAAAATGTATCCACATTTTGTTCTTTAAAGAAGTTTCTTCTATTTCTGCCTCTTCCTCCATAATAGAGATACTGAATTACTACTCTATTTTCTGGGATAGATGGATCATAGTGTTCATCAGATGGTTTATTGATAAAATATCTGAACATTTGTTGACGAGATGAAGACGCATTGATATGCCTAGTCGTAGGCTTATTTGTAATCGAGTTAGTTTGAACTCTGCCTTCCAAGGAACCTAGAACTTTATAGCCTAAAACTCTTCTTAAATTATTTAATTCAGCAAAATTTCTTCCAAAGAAATTTGATTCCATTACTCCCCATCCATATGCAATTGTTTTTGCATCAGCAGAATCGAATAAATAGTGAGTTTTTGTAGTAGTTCCAGATTCGTTTGGCAGAGTAAAACGAAGGAACTGTTCAGGTGTTGTTTTTGATGCTCTACAAAGTTCAATTAATTCTTGCTCGAAATTTTTCCATTGATAGTCCTGGAGTTCCCTTAAATCAGATATAAAATCATTTACAGTGTAGGGTCTAAAAGAATCTGTTGATTCTGAATAGATTCCTGTTACAAACTTCATATAAACTCCTATGCGCGTTAGCCTTTTTAAATATTTTAGTGAGCCACTTATAAAATACCGAGGATGCATTTTTAATACATCCCCGGCAAAATTACCACGAAGAAAGATTTTTCAAATTCTTGGGTTTTAAAAATTAACTAGCAAGAAGACCTTTAAATCGATCTAAAGCACTGATGCCTTTCTTGTACAATTCATCAGTCTTATCTCCTTGTACTGTTAGTACCTGAACTTTTTGAGAGTCAGGACGAAGGAAGCTTAGATCATCTAATGCTCCATCTAGTACAAAGAAAAAGTACAATTTATCATCTTGTTCTTCTAGAACTTGATTGAACGTAGTAACTATCTGTTGCAATAAACCAGGATTACTAGTGCTAATTTTACTGGTAGGGCGCTCAGGAAAGATATCCAGATGATATTCATAATTCATCCTAAGCCGAAATTGTTGATAAGTATTTTCTAGCAAGTCTCTCTCTATCTGAGACCCTTGCGTCAGAACGAAGTACACAAGTATCTTCTTCTCTTTCAGTAAAGCACTTAAACCATTTTCCAATGAATTTTTCATTTGCTTTCCCTCCTGATTCCCATAATTCTTCTTTGTAGAAGTACGATTCATTTCTTCCATGATAAACCTCCTTAAACCCTTTTCTGATTAACTCACTAAATTCGTCCAATGAATTGTGAAACTCAAAACTTACAGAATCAATCAAAGATCCCGTTTTTTTACACTCAGCCGACAACACCAGTTTCATCTCCATGCAACTTCCTTCTTAAACATTTGAGTCCATAAACGTTCGAACCCAATGTGTGCAGCCATTGAGTTCTTATAATTATCCATAATTAAAACTTAATATATCGAAGAAAAGACTAGTAAAACCCTGGCGGGCTTTCAAGATCTCATGTATTTATGTGCTTAGTTGGTGTGATGACGGTGAGAGGCTGTTATTTTGGTGGGCGCGGAGCAGTGAAAAATTACCGCTTCTTTTCCCTAGGAAAACACCCATAACTTGGCTGTAAAACCCTAATAGTATTAGGTCGAACACCCAACACTCTTGCAATAATTACGGAATCAGAAACTAACATTTCTTCACACTCATCTTCTAATCTTGATAGCTTGGCAACAGATAAACCAGTTTTCTTTGCCAATTGTTTCTTCGACATACCCAACTCTTCTCTCAGTGATTGTATCTTAGTCATAGTAACTCCTTTTTAAAGTGCTAACTTACTTATTTAGTTAGCATCATTATAGCTGCATGAACTTTAAGAAACTCACTCATAGATAAGTTATTAAGTCTTTCTACGACTTCTTCATTCATGCGTTGACGGTCGTTAGGATTAAAAGATCTAGATAATCTATCAATCTGATTTCTCATTTGACCAACAGCAGCTCCTACCTGTTGAGAAAGATCTTTAATTTGTTGTTTAACTTCTGCAAGTTCATCAGCTTGAGTTTTTGTTATTGGTTGAACTTCAGGAATTTTAACTTGTTCTACTACAGTTTCTGTACGTTTAACTTCTTCTTTAAAAACAATGAGTTCTGACAACCATGACTCAGGTAGAGACTCACCTATTTTTGTTACTAATTTAGACCTTTCAGATTTAGAAAGACCTAATACTTTATACATTCCTTGAGAACCAGTACCAGTAAGCTTCTCAAGAATCCCCGCATCTCTTAATTGACCAAATATAACAGATGCATATTGTTCACTGAATTTAGTATAGTGTTTAACTATACTCGCAAATGTAGTTGAATGAACTTTAGAACCAATTTTATTAAAATAAAGAATTAAATAGAGAAATCTCTCTTTTACATCTAAAGGCTCTATTTTTTCTCTTATAGGTTGAACAATAAGTTTATCGAAAGAATCTGCAATGGATGAAGAACCCTGTTTTGCCTCAATAAATGGGGCATCTCTCTTTTTGTATTCTTCTTTAACTCTCCATGCAAGGTCGTGACTAATATTAAACGTACATATAATAGCAGCCTTACATTTAGGAAGGTCCCTAGCAGGTGCATTATAAGGTAGATGAACAATGCTAAAACCATATTCATTAACAAATCTACTGAATGGATTTTCTATTTTATCCATACCAGCAATTAAAATTTCATTATCTGCCATAATATACCTTCTTGTTTATAATTAGCTTATTTCTAAGATTCTTTCTGATGTTTTACACATGTGGAATCAATGCAAGACCCATCAGGATTAACAAAGATAGGTCCACAACCTTCACACATAACAAAGGCAGCTTTATCTGCAGTAAATTCTTCAGGACTAACTATACCTGCAAGTTCTTTAAAATCTTCACCGAATATTTCAATGGAACATTGCCTACAAAAATCAGCCATATATTAACTCCTTCTAAGCCTTGAAGACTTAGTCTAGTTGTAATAAAATAGATTTATCGAATTATAATAGGATATTCTTATGATTAAACATCTATATAGAAAAAGCATCATGAAATCTAACTCTTCTGTTGAAGATTATTGGGATAGAGCTCATGCTGCAATGAATAAATATAAGCTAAAAAATCCTAAAAGAGGTATCGATCCTGTAATAGACGACCAAATAAGTCGGATGAACGGTGCTATTATGGGCAGAAATAAAGAACAACATAGACAGATACTAGATGAGATAGTAAATAGAAAAGAACCGACTTTGGATGAACTTATTTCACGCGTCGATGGGAGTCTTGGTAAGTAGCTATATTACTTAAGATACATTGTTTAGCACATACAGCACTAGTAAGACATAATGCGAAAACATCTGTATTATGATTGATAATTTGATTGTTTGGATATTTTCTTTGTAATTCTCTACAGGTAGCATATTTTAATTTAATAAATTCATACAGTTTATCAAACTTTTTAGTTTGAATATGAATTTCTTGAGATAAGATGAAGTCTAGTATCTTCTCGACTTTATCATGATAATTCATAGATATTTTTTCTTTTAAAAGATCCATAATCACCTCAGTAATATATTTCTGATACTACATATTCTGATTTCCCATCTATCTTTATAAAACAAGATTCTGTTTTATATCTAATGTTAAAATCATTTGATTCCATATTGATGGATTCAAATTCCCCATTAGCTACAATGTCTTTTTTCTTATAAATCGTATTGAAAGCTGATTTGGAAGCGTATGGTCTTACTGCTTTTATTGCACTATCGTTTAATGATAAATAGTTAGTTGATTTATTAGAATTAAAACAAGATAGATGAGAATCATTATTGATTCTTCCTTCTTTTACCCATCTAGTATAATTCTCCTGAACATTTAAGTTTTTTGTACTGAAATATACTGTATTACTAGCAGCGTCACGAATTACTGTTGTTCTTGTTTGAAGGTAGCTTGATCCTGAAAACCTTTCTTGTTTAGAAGCACAGGAACAAGCACTAAATAAAACAAATAGAATAAAAAAGTTTTTCATATTCAAACCTGCCGTAATTAATCAAGTGAGATCGATATAAATCGATCCCACTATTTATTTAGATCCTATTGTTCTTGAGCTACAGATCGCTTATTATCAAGTACGTCCTGTTTAAGTTGTTCTTCTAAGATTTTTTCAACGCTAGATTTTTCCTGGATTCCATATTTATGTTCCATTGTAAAATCAAAAGCTTTGTTTAATTGGTGCATAGGAACTCGCGCAATTGCCTTACATTCTCGTACTGTATTGTATCCACCTTCTGTTGTTGGTTCTGATGCGACTTTACATGCTACGTCATTTTCATTAACTTCAATTCCTCTTAGTCCTTTTACTTCGATAACTGAAGTTTCAATTTGATTGAATTCACCTTGGTATCCAAGGCTATTACCAATAGCGCGTTGTACTAATGCTTTGAATTCAGTAGGAGCAGAATCAATTAATCTAAATTTTGCATCTGCAATAGCTGCAGATCGAGCCAGATTTTCATTACTTGTTACTGGATAAGTCGAAGTACCAATTGCTCTCAAATTTGTACCATCTGATCCAGATTGATTGAATTTTTGATCAAATGCTCCACCAATATATTGCTTTCCTTGTTTCATATGTTCCATAATGATTGCTTGTTTTTCCATCTGCTCCTTGAACGGAGAAGATGAGCAACCAATTAGAAAAAAGCACATAATCATCATCGTTGTAGTTAGCGTTTTCATTAGTCCCCCATTTTGCTTGCGTTTCTGCAAAGCTTCATTCATTTGTAAGAAAATAGAGCCGGATGAATTAAGTATTACACTCATATCATCCATTGCTTTTTCATAATCATCTTTATTATCCAGTAGTAAATCATACGATTTTGTTAAGGCTTCTGCCATAATCGTATTTATCTGTCTGTTATAACTTGAAGGCAAATGATCTGGATATTTTTGGTCCAGGCATGTTTGCACATAATTTTTAAAAGTTTCTGAATTTTTACGATTCCCCACTTGGCACCTCTACTGTTCTTAATGGCATTTTCTTTTCAATTCCATAAACTTTATCTTCTAATAAAGTTACTCTATACTCAGTTTCCATAGGAGCAAATCTAGCTGTCCGCCAATTAAGAGCTGCTATAGCAATTCTTAATAACAAACATCCAGCTCCTATTCCTAAATATAGTGTGCCAAAATTGAAGAAGAAGAATAATGATACGATTATCGCAATATCTAGTAAACTTGCAAGACCACTACTGATATAAAACCATAACTTATGGTATTTACCAATTTCTTCTGCGTCCGTCATGCTGCCTCCTCTACTAGTATCGGAGTTACTGTATTTTCAATAATTTCTCCTTCCTCCTCTTCTTCTTTTGATCTGAATCGAGTGGTACATGATTCCCATATACCTTTTAAGCTCATTGATTCAACACCATCAACTTTACCTACATAGTCTCTGTAATAATCTAATACTACGGACCCGACTACGTTTACTACCGCACCTGCAATTATTCCTGTAACAGACATACCTAATGCAAATACGGCTAAGAAGGATATGACAAAGTCTGCTTCTACTGCATGATCTAACATCCAGTTATAAAAGCCGGGATAGTGTTCTTTACACTTTTCCAGTAATAACCAGAATCCTGCAGTAGTTAATAATCCTACATATACTCCTTGAAGGACCATGCCTCCAAGGAGTAAACCTATAGATAAAATAGCACCAGGCGCGACATACTTAACTACTATTGGATTCATCTCCTTCTTTTTCTTTTTAGGAGCCACTTTAGAATCTGTCATAAATACTCCTAATTAAATACTATTTATAGATAAGAAAAAGAATCAATAAACCAATACCAAGCATGAAACCGCCCCATGCAATTTGAGCCCAACTGAAAGCTTCTGTAGCTGTAACTAGTTGATTCAAATTACCTAGAGATAGTACATAACCTAGACCATTTGCAATGTGTCCAATACCATCCATTAGAGCAAATCCTGCAGAGATTGATAGCAATGTTTTTCTGCTAGCATTAATCTCTAGTAGTTTCACTTCTTTTGTTTTAGTTTCTTTTGCTTTAGTGTTCTTTTCTGTAGACATAAAATCTCCTTTTAGATTTCAATTAATCTTGCTTCTATATTTTGACCTCTAACAGCTCTCCAAGCTCTGAAGATCGATGATATTAGAGCTACCGAGAAATAAACAAGACCAAAGATAGCGATAATGGTAAGAATATATGATTCTGCTCCAACCAATGTTCCAGCATAATCAAATAACATTCCAAAACCTACGTATAATGTTGTATTCCCTACGATTTCGGCAAGTCCAACACTTACGTTTGCAACATCCATTACTGTATATTCTTTATCGTCAATTTTGATTACTGACTCTTCTTTCTTTTCTCTTCGTTGAACTTCAAACCTTTTTTCTGCTGCTTTGTATTCTTTCAGTTCTTCTTCTGCTGTCACTTCCATTTTTCTTGGTCTACCGACACGCCTTTTTTCGACTGGCTGTTTTTTGGTAGTTTTTTTACCAGTTTTCTTAGCCATAAGATCTCCTTTATTAATGCACATCGCCAAAGGCGAGGTGTTCTGATTAAACTTAAGCGCGGGAAGTATTTTTACCACGATTCTTAGTAGCCCTTATTATAGGAACCTTAACTTCTACTGGATCTTCATCATTCTCTTCTACATACAACTCTAACCATAGAGCTACTATAAATAAACATGTACCTATATACATTGCATAAGTAGAAGAACAAAGACTTAACATTAATCCTATGGACGTACAGATAACACTTATCCTTCTGTAACCCTTTACAGTATCCATAGGTAACTCCTATTTCTTAGTAGTATCAACATACTTTATTACATCAGCACAAGCCCTATTCAATTGACGTACCTGAAGGATACCTACAATCATTCCAAATACATTAGCTACAAGATAGTAAGTTAGGAATAAACTCCATTCCATATTCCCACTTAAATATCTATATAAATCTATGATTACATACAGCTGTAAAACAGCTCCCACTAAAGAACATAAGATAAGACCAATAGCAGATAATGACTTTTTCATATAATTCTCCTAATAAGATTTAATGATTGCTTTAATAAACTCTTTCAATTCATCTAGCCAAGACTCTTTCTTGATCCATTTCATAAACACCTTCCTGACAACTATCTAATATTATTAAGATAGTATTCTGATTCCAAGAACTTAGAAGTTGTAATACCAAATAAATACTCTGATAAACTAACGCTAAATGTTATAATAACCATTGTAGACTATATAAGATATGATCTATTAATGAATCGAAATACCCATATAGTCTCTAGATATCTCTATGTACTCTCTATATACTAGGTATCCCGACTCATTTTTGTTTATTTTTGCTTACTTATTGGATGCTTCTTTGAATTTTTCTTATTATTTTGTTTATTTTTACTGAAACACTAAGTTTTTCATACATTTCCACCCCCTTCGGGGGGAATTTCTTTGAAATTGAAACACCCTTTTCATACCCGCTTCGCGGGGGAACTATTTATCTTTAGTTGCTACCAGTAGAATGATAGCTTGTACTTTAGCTACGTATTCATGTGAGCAATATTCTTTAACTTGTTCATAGTCTTGTGATACTTCTGTGTATATATTCATTAGTTCTTCTTCAGTAACCTCCCGCTTTTCTTTTAGTTTATTTAGTAGTTCATCTGCCCTTTTGTCTAGATCTTTTGGTATTATCATTTAGAGGCTCCTTTGTTGCTTGGGCTCTTAGATCGTCTACTTGGTATATGTTGTATCTCCATGATATTTCTTTACAGTTAGGACAGGTAGGTAATTTATCTGTAGGGTTGAACTCAACGAGTACTTCGTGTTCACAGTTGGTACATGCTATGTGTAGCTTGTTTTGCTTAGTGTATTGTTTAAGTTTAGTTTCATTAGTTAATCTGGCTAAATAAAATTGCATTAGCATTATTTCACCTTTGGTCCGGTAACTATAATGGCGCCTAGTTGTGGACCCCATGGGGTTGTTATTATTTGGATGTCTAGGACAATAGATTTCATATGTCTTTAATCCTGTTAGTTGTTATTTCTTCTAGTAGTTTTAAGTGTTCAATAGCTTTGGATATATCTTCTAGGCGGAAACAGTCTGCTGCTGTTTCTAGCCTATATGATTTTAGTAGGTATTCTGTTAGTGAGAGTACTTCTTCGTCAGTAAGTCCTTTTCCGTTTAGGAACTTTGTATATATCCCATTAGCTTCCATGTTAGTTTCCTATTGTGATAGTTACTGTGTATATATCATAAGGGTCTAATTCTTCCCCGTTTCCTTTGGCGAATTCTTTAATCTTTTCGGCTTTGGCGATGGCATCTTCTTTATTATCGTAAAGGCTTTCTAGCCCTCGATCGAAGAGTACTTCTTTCGGGCTTTCATCTTTAAATACTGCAAAGTATTTTGTTATTTCTTCTAGATTTTCTTGTTGTTTTTCTAGTTTTATTTTCTGGAATTCTTCCATGAGTTGATTGAAGTTTTCTTCCGTTTTCCAAGCATTTGGAGCAATTCTTTTTATTCTCCATTGGATTATCTTAACTCTTATATCTAGTATTATTGACTTGACTTGTTTAAGCATAATACCTCTTTTGAAAAGGAGGGAGAGTCCTAAGACCCTCCCTGTTAATAAGTGTGGGAGGTGGATCAAGTTAACCACCTCGGCCAGTCCCACTTGCTTATTTTAAGCAGCCATTGGAGATAGCATTTCTGCTACTGATGGCTTAACTGCTTCACGAGTTGTTTCGCTCATAGTTACACGGTATAAACCATAAGTACCTACTACACCAGCAGCGGCGATGAGGCCTACTTGTTGTACAGTGAGGTATGATAATACGAACTGAATACCTACCCAGACTGAGCAGATTAGCATGATAACTGCCAATAGTGCTCGGGCGTTTCCTGCATATTTATGTACTTTTTCTTTTTCAGTGAAGCCTTTGACGATGTTTCCAGCTTTTTTTGCTAGACCAACGGAAAGGTCTTTTACGTCAATGCAGATGTTTTTAAATGCTTGAAATGCTTTACTGAAGAATCCTGCGGATTTTTCTGTGACTTCTTTTAGCTTATCCTTTGTTTTACCTTTCGGTGCGACTTTTGGATTAGCTTTGTTCATGTCTTCTTTACTAGCTCGTGATGGACCTGATTTTTTCTTTGCTGTAGCCATGAGATACCTCCTGCCTATTAGGCAATGTTGAATGATTTTGAAAGCTCAGTAACAACGGTCTTGACCTCGTCGTTATAGTTATCAATGTTTACGATGCAGATATTATTTTCTTCGGTAAGTCTAAGTATTGCTCCTTTGAGATGTTTCTTACCAGTAGTAGAAGTAAACGGCGCATGTTTTGCCTCTTCAGCCTCTTGAGGAAGCGTAATGAGGTAGTGATACAACGTATCGAATACAGTTTTTACTGGTAGCTTAGTTCTTTCTTCTATGACGGCTTCGTTACCGACATACTTAGCTAGGAACCAGTCATCATCCATATCCTGTATTGCTGTATGCGTTGGATTGCTCAGTTTTGGTGTCTGACTACTCTTAAATGTTAAGTATTCGTCAAGCACTGCTTTGAATTCCATTGCGATGTCATATACTCTGTCGGGAGCTTTATCATCCTTCGGTAGGTAGCTATCCTTGATAAGGAATCCGTCTGAATCTAAGGTAATACCATGTTCTGTTTGAACGATGGTGAACGATGATATAATCGTAGTGTCTACGCACTCATGGACGACTGGTTCAAGGTTCTCTGTTTCCTCAGCTTTCTCAGCGATTTCTTCAAGTTTTTTCTCGCTTTCTCCGATGTGTTTTTCGCCTCTTCGACATGCTTCTACTAAGCTGTTAAGGAACTCGCGGGAGACAACTTCTTTTCCGCTATACAAGCTTTTGCCATAATAGAGGCTATAATGCTCTTTCGATAGCTTCTCACCTTTACGAACCTTCTTTGTTTGCTTAAGCGTTAGAAACATAATAGCCTCCTTAATTATGGGTTAAGTTTACATAGCTTGCTTAGCACGGAAGTCTTCGATAAGCTTTTCAGCTACCTCTTCAGATTCTTGGAATTTCTCCAAGATCTCATTTACTTCCACACCATAGCTGCTTCCCTTAGTGATAAGACCTGGCATCTGTTTTTCTACCAGCTTCTTAAGACGAATAGCCTCTACTTCAATGAGCGATGGCTTAGCCACTAGCTCTTCGAAGACTGGAGGATAGATCTCTTTAAGCTTTTGGTAGTAGAGCTTCCAAAGTTCATTCTTTGCAGGATGATCATATGGAATTTCAGATTTACCAACACGAAGCCCGATATGTTTAGCACCAAACTCTTTAACAGCCTTAGCTGCACGTTGGATACTGGTAGAAGCTGTAGGCATGTTCTCCACTCTAGGCTTGTCGTCTTCAAATTTCATCATACTAATCTGACGAACAATCTGGTCATACTGCATCTTTTGCACAGGAGTCAATGGCTCATGTGTTGTCTGAGTATTTAGATTATGTAGAGTCTTTGAACCACGAGCACGAGCGCCATTCTCTTGAGCTACTCCTCTAGCAAACTGAAGGATTTCCTTCTGGTCTTTAGTTAAGTAACGCTTAAGCTGAGCCTCCTCATTAGCAATCTCAATTATTCGAGAGTTAGCTTCTGCCCAAGCAGAATAACGATCCGCCTCTTCAACATCAGTGCCATTAAGCTTGTCTAGTAAAAACTGAATCTCTTCTTCAAATGTTGGTTGAGTATTATTACTCATACAGCACCTTCCTTTATAAGATGTTACGATTTCAAGTACCACATAACCCCGTGGACGTCAGGGATTGACATTGGTTAAACCCTCCTTTCGATGTATATCATATATATTTTGGTGAGAGGCGAGCTTTGCGAGCCCTTTAACCCGGAGGCAACTTGTTCTTCCAATTTCTAGGACTATTTAAACCCAACCTCTTAAACAACTTGTAATAATGCATTCCAACCTCCTCAGAATTCTAACTTCTTAATAAAGACACAACTTAGCTAGGCGAGCTAAAGCGAGCCATGAGCGACAAAGGAGCGATGCCCCAGGGAGCGACCCTGGAGCGACCTTGGAGCGAAGCCAAAGGCTGAGCGGATCTCACCGCAGCGGAGTCGAGCGTAAGCGAGCGACGCGAGGAGACGGAGTGATGGCGCGAGACATGCCATAGCATGGCGAGTGACACACGAGGCTTGCGTAAGCAAGACGAGTGCCGCAGTGACCGGAGCTTTGCGAAGGGAACGGAGGTCACGGAGTCTTTACCCTTTGCAATTTCAATTAAATGCATTAATTTATTAATTAATTTCATAATTACTCCTTATCTGAATAGATGTAAAAACAGTTTCTAACTATATTTGCTATTTCTTTGTCAATTGATTCTGACCAGTCTTTATGTGCTAATCTTTTGTATGAACTAATAAGAGAGCCATACCTCCACAATAAGGATCGAAGAAGAAATAAGTCATAAATAGCAGGTAGTATTTTGTTATGTACCTCCTGTGCTCTTTCAAGTGTTAAATATTTCTTACTAAGGCTAGTGTTTTCATTAATTCGAACTACTACACTATAGCCATTTAAAGCCTTTCTAATCTTGATAGAGTTAGCTGGATTTATTTTAGCCATTATTTACTCCTTGTTTTATTGTTATTTAAGAATATGGTTCATAGGTTCTTTACTATTAAGAGATAGCTTACGAGAATATGCTTCTTTTTCTATGTTAAACAAGATTTCAGTTACTGAGAGTATCTCTTCTGATAGCTCTATTGTTCTTTTACCTTTTTCTTCTGCAAGTTCCTTAAGCCATTTCTTATGAGTCAGAGCTAAAAGATAGTAACTATGAATAGACAGAATCTCTTCATTATCAAGCTCGCTTATTTTAGATGTAAAACGCTTCAAGAAAAGCTTGGCTAAATTAGAAAATTCGACATGATATCTATCAGCAAAATTATGAACAATCGCTCTTTCTTTATTAAGATAGTACCCTGATTCATAATAGGTATTTTCTTTTGAGTCATTTATTGAGTTATCTGATTTACTTTCTTCTGTTTTGTAATTTTTCTTTTTATTCATAATTACTCCTTAGTTAGATTTAGACTTAATTAAATCAAGCATTCCAGTAACAGAGATACGATAAGAGAGCGGAACTTTTTTGTTGTATTCTTCTACAAAACCTTCAATAAATCCTTCTAGATACCATAGCTCAAGTGAGGTACCACCCATTACTACATTTGCTGCTTCCATAGCTCTTTCTTCATTACTCATATTGTCTCCTTTGATACGATTTTAATACGTTGTGTTGGTTTACCTTTATCGAGAGAAACACAGCTATAATAACCAAGATCATATAGGCTATAGAATATTCCTCATTTTATTAATTGAGCAGTTAATCTTTTATACTTGTTATTTTCGTACTTAAGATTAGTATAAACTTTTGAATAGTTGATATAGCCAACAGTCTTTTCTAACTTCATAAGGACTGTTTCTAGTGAATATATAGAATCATATCCACACTTAGAATAAGTAAAATCATCATCAGATAATTCACCTTTTTCGTATTGCTCCAGCAGTACTAAGTAAGCGGGGATGGACTCATTAAGCTTTTTAGCTATCATTCCCATATACATCATTATTTCTAATTCAGATAATTCAACAGACACAGTTTCATTCATTTCATAAATAGACATAATTGATCCTTTTGTTATGACTCATCCTTGAGTCTAGATTTATTAATTAAGCAATCTTAGCTTTAGCTGCAGTAGCCTTGATGCCAATGGTTTTGTATAAAGCTTTATTTTCAATTCTGAAACCAGAACGAGCCGCTTCATATACCTCAATAGCCTGAGCATCAGTAAGCATGATCTCTTCACCTTTATTCATACGAGTGATTAGACCAACAGCTTCATCAGTAGCATTTTCAATGAAAGCCTTTTCCTTTGCAGCCTCTTTCATTTTATCCTTAAGATTCTTAAGGTTATGATAGACTGGACCAGGTAGGATTTCGCCAGTTTGCTTAGCATGAGCATGAACCACTTTCCATAGTGTTAGCGCATGATTAGCATTAGATTGAACTAGGCTAATAGCAGCCATGTTGCCTTTAGTATTAGCGACATGGATAATAGCTTCTAGTAAACAAGTTACATCAGCATTGTCGTTAAGAATGTTCTCATTGTAGATAGAACGAGCTTGAATCTTGATTTTAGACTTAGTGTTAAGAGCTTCAATAATGTCTTGCTCTGCAGTAATCAAGAGATGCTCATCTTCTTCACAAAGTAAGTAGGCAGCATTTGAACTGATATTAGAAGTTCCTACTGGGATATTAGCTTCAGCTTCAATTTCCTCCATGTCAGCATAGCTAGTATCGCTTGTAGCCGGAAGAGCTACTACTCCACAGAAAACTTCAACCGCTTCTTCCCATTGATTGTTTATTGTTTCACCAATCCAGAAGTTGAACTTGTTAGAGACTAGAACTACACGGAATGACTCTCCATCAAGATCATATCCTTTCTCCATTATTTCACCAACGACAGAAGGAAAGAACTCCTTTTCATAACAGAGAGATTTAGTATCCATGTTATATTTAGCTACAAGGAATGAGGCATATCTTAGACCTACTGGAAAGCCGCCTTTCATTTCACATACATCCTCAAGGTCATAGTGATATGTCATTTTGTCACCATTAGAATCCTTAAGAGTATACCAACGACCAGCCTTAGATAGACGCTGTAATACTACAAGAACACCACTGTTAGCTACATAACCATTACCAGAAGTTAATTCATCTTCTCTTAATGAATCAACATATAGAGCCAGAATTTCTACATGATCAGGATTCTTGTAGTCCATTCCTGCAGGGAATAGATCTTTGTGTTCCTTAAAATAAGCTTCAACATAAGCACGACGTTTATCAGCAGAACGGGCACGACGAGCGCGGTCCATTTCCTTTTCATGGAAATCAACATCTTCCATAGTTACACCAAGAAGAGCCTTGGCAGCTTCTTCGTCTACATCTCCCATTTCAGCATAGAGTTCTGCTTTAGTTAAGTGAGTAGCAAGAGAAGACATTTTAGGTTCATAACGAACCAAATCTTTGATTTTAATAGCAGCTTTCTTCATAGAATCTCCTTTGTTGTTGTGGAACATTTTAGATAGTTTATTCGTAGACATAGGAACTCCTTTGGTTGCTTGGCAACACTAAGTAATTAAAGAACTAAATAGCAAATGAAAATATATAGAAGACTTATGCAGGTTTAGAGATTTTAGTAACCATACGTTTTACACCACCAGTAGCAGTAGCTGACTTGATAGTGATATAGGAAGGGAATGTTTCTTCATAAAGATCTCTTAGTTCTACCATAGAAAAAGCTCTTAGCTCTAACTCTGTTAGACCGACATCTGCAAATACTAGTTTAGTAATCCACTCAGCACGTTTAGTCTCAATCTCAATTAAGTTAGTCATGATAGTCTCCTGGTTTTCTTGTGAAAGAACAGTTAATACTTTATTCATATCATCTAGGAACAATGACCATTCCTTAGGGATATAGCCATGCTTAGACTCATAAGAAGAGATCATCCTTACTGTCTCCGCTAAGTTCATTAGAACATCAATAGGCTTATACTCAGTAAGTGATACTTTGTTCATAGCAACAACTAGTGAATGTGGTACTGTTAATTTCATAGAAGTCTCCTTGTTATTAGTATTCGTACTATTAGCTAAAGCTTAATTATGCAGTTTTATCAAAAGCATAATGTTCTTCCATTACAGAAGGATTAAAACAAACTTGATCTTCAAATACCTGTACTGCTTCCTTTGGTAACTCAAATATATATAGGCCATAACCTTGGTCATATAGATTCTTCATAATACGTCTGTCTATGACATTCCTGAACTGAGTTTCGGTAAAGCCATATAACCAATCTGCAAATAGAGGCTTAACTAGCTTTAAATTCATTAAAGACAACTCGAATTCCCATGCAGTTACAAACTCATCTGTTCTAAAAGGACCACTATAGACATTGTCCCGTTTAGCAATTCTAAATACTTTAATCATGTTATTCTCCCAATTGTTGTTAGTTATTAATACTATTTATTAGACATATACATCTCTACTACAGCAGGACTACGATCATTCACTACATGAGTAATGTAATTATCTTCTGCTTGAGACATATTGATATTGTCTACTGTATAACTAATAGCCATTACACAGATAAGACCTAATACAATGTTCTCTAAATTGTTTCTAATGATAGTAAGCATAGTTTTCTCCTCTTTGATTTTAATGTCACGAAATCTAGTACATGCATCTTCCTCAATAGGCTTAACAGAATGATCAATAAATAGTTTCTCTTTCTTTGATAGCTTCATAAATACCTCCTACGTTAATTGTTTTTAAACATCCCAATTAGCTACATATAATGAATAATCAAATTCATCTAAATAAGTACAATCATCTATTACAATCACTTCCATTCTTGAATTACATGATGGCATAGGGATAAACCATCCTTTATATCCCTTTTTCTTTACTCCAATAACAGTTGCAATAATCTCGTTAGTTTCGATACGAATTACATTAATTTCCATAGATGCCTCCTCAGGTATATTATTAATTGAATTTCTTTATAGTTTAGACCCCGGTGCCTCGAATGAAGATACTCTTCATACCTATCATTCAAAACATTCATTCTAGGTCTACCATCACTCTTTTTTTATTTTTTGGGCATTTTTGGTCTGCCTCCTTTGGGAACAGAGACCCCGGTACCTGTTTTGCTATTAGGGCTTTTTCGATTCCCTATTGAAAATCCTATATTTTTTTTGGAATTTTTTGGTCCCTATATAGGGAATTGTGATAAAGTCTAAGGCGGGTAGTTGTTAATTAATTGATGCAAGTGTATTGTTTTGTGTCATTTAATTGCCTATTTAATAGGCGAGATAGCCTATATTGTAGGCATATTCTTTTGATCTACCGGTAAGATAAAATAGAGCTATAGCACTGTGATTATTTGGATTTCTTTTGGATTGTTGTTTGGATACTATTTGGGCGTAGAATCGCGCGCCCTATCTTATGATAAAGTACACGGATCAATGCAGATTTGTGTGAAAAGAATTATGATATAGTATATTTGCTAGAAAAAATGCGCGAAGAGAAAACCCCCAGTTAAGGGGGTCTTAGGTTTTTATATTGCTCTGAAAGATATTCCAGAAAAACTAATCCATTGATTAGAATCTCCTTGTTTTGCAACAATATTTCCTCCTCCATCAATATCTATTCTTCCTAATTGGTGAGATGAGTTAGTAACAAATAGCTCAATATTTGCAGGACGATATCCAATTGGGAGGTTTCCTATAACCACATGAAGAGCGCCTTTCGCCATTCCTCGTAGGTGGACTCTGCCAGTAGGGTCTTTATAATAAGATAAAGGTGCCCAGAAGGCATCAAATGAAGTCCATCCATTATTGTAAGTTACATTTATCCAAGGATGTTGTGCTGAAATATCTTGAATTTGAGAAGTGTGAATATCTGTAACAGCTTTCAATTCACTGAAGTTATCTTTAACTTTAGTAAAAAGAGAAGAAGATATAGTTTTATTAACCTCTATATCTGTATTAGTAATTGGTGTGTAAGCCATGGTCTTGCTCCTATTGTTCTGCTCTAAAGGAAATACTTGAAAAAGATGCCCAGTCTGCACTGTCACCATCCATCAATCTCCATTGGCCTGGAACTTCAGCTAAAAACTGAGCAATACTAAGCGTGGAATATCTAACTGTTCCTACAGGAACAGATTTTGAAATCACAACAGACTGCTCTGCAAGTATTTGAGCTTGTTGAGCAAGACTTTGTTCTTTTAGAGCAAACTCTTCTTGTTGATACTCGAAATTATCTTTTATCCTTTCTAATAAAAAACCATCTACTGCTGATCCATCAAGGATTTCATCAGTTCCTATTTGTTTAAATGACATAAAATTAATATCCCACTTTTATAAACATATTAACTGTTATGTTTCTTGGTCTAATTTCGGACTGGTCCCACATAGTACCCATTGCGGCAGAGGGAGTAGCCCATCGACCAACAAAAAGATTTCCAATATAGCTAGATGTACTTTTCCCCATATAAACAGGACCATGGCTATATGATGTTGTATTTTGACCAGTGTTTGTCTGGTAAAATCCTTTCCAGTCCATATCCTGATATGTCCCTACTGGAAGATCTCCACTTGGATTTACTCCACGACCATAATCTTTTGCACGAAGAAATGTTCCTCTAGCATCGGGAACATTTGAATTGCCAGTAAGACTATGATACTGAGTACCTGTACAGCTTTGCCCATTCATTAACATCCATGTTCCTGCGACTTGTGAGTTAAACTGAGATTCATTCAGTAAAGACTGAATTACGGTCCCTACCGGAACAGTTTTGTCAATTCTACTAGACTGAGTATCTAGCCTATTTGTATTGGTTGATAGCTGCAATCCCTTAGAGTCTAGGTCGTTTTTTTGAAAATCAAAATTATTCTTAATTTTCATTAATAATTGATTATCTAGTGGTGCACCAGAAAGAATTTCTTCTGCCGATATTGGTGAATATGCCATATCTTATCTCCTATGGTTGACAATATACTCAGATACAACTCTATTAAGAAAACGAAATACAATTATATCTTTATCTTAAGTTCTTAAATTTTTTTATAATTTAAAAACAGAACCTTAATAATTATAATACATGTCAGTAATGATTGACAGTAATTCAAAATAGTAAAAGAGCAGCCAATATAGAGGTTTAATGAATCTTCAGATTGGCTAGATAGACAATTGAAATTTGTCTTACCTATATTTTAATAAAAGTATTTGTATTAATATCCCACCTTAATAAAAAAGTTAACTGCTACGTTTTTAGGACGTGACTCATTTCCACCAGAATTAGTTGAATTAATATAAACAGCATGTGTTGCGTTCGTATTTGCTCCAGAGCCATAAGATGCATAAGCTCCCGATAAGCCACCGGGGTTATTCCCAAAATAGAAATAACTATTAGGATGGTTATGACTCTTATTCTCATCAGCTTCATATGATCCTAGTGCTCTGCCTGCCTTTGCTTGACGTAAAAACGTACCTTCAGTTGAAGCGTTCGGAACATTGCTATTTCCAGTAATCTGTTGATATCTTGTGCCTACGCAGGATTGTCCATTCATAAGCATCCATTGACCTGGAGACTCTGCTGCAAATTGTTCAAGTGTTAGAATAGAAGTTCTAACAGTCCCAACAGCAACTGTTCTATTTATTATATCAGCCTTAGTCGTAAGATCTGATTGATGAAATTCAAGATTACTTTTAATTTTTGCAAGTAAGTTATAATCTAGAGGTGCTCCATTTAATATTTCTGAATTACTTATTGGTTGATAAGCCATATCTTTATCTCCGTATTATAATTGAACTTTCTTTTTAACAACGCCAACAACTTTAGTCTAGCCCCATCTAGTATATCACCATTTTGAAATAAATTAATTGCCATATTAGTATCCTACCTTTACGTATAAATTAAGAGCAATATTATTAGGTCTTGTTTCAATTCCACCTGTATTTTGGTTCGTAGCAGTTACACTGGAGGTAAGTGCATGGAAATTTACACTAATTCCGTTTTGACTATTAATATTGCCAGCTACTGCTGTAGTTGTTGCTCCAAAAGAACTATGATCGTTTACACCTGCAAAGCCATCAACATGATTATGAGCATTTTGTATATGCGTATGAGATTTAAAATCTTCAGATTCATATGTCCCAATACTTCTATCTGTTTTTGCTTGACGAATAAATGCACCATTTGTTAACGCATTAGGCACCGTTGTTGAGCCAGTTAATACATGAAACATTGTACCGACACAGCTCTGTCCATTACATAACATCCATTTACCTAAATGTTCATCTGCAAAAGTTTCTGGTGTTAAATGTGAATATTTATAATCGCCAATCTTGCCTTCGGCCTGTGACAGCAAGATAAGATCTATTACTCCACCATTTTCTATTTTAGCCATAAAACCTCCCTCTAAATATCAAGCTTATTTTAACACACAAAGCAAACCCCCTTAAATTATTCGATTATTGCATTACTGTATCTTTTCTCTTATTATATACTTATGAAAACAATGAGTAAGAAAATAAACAAAGAAGCCTTTAAGTCTCCAGAAGAAATAGATAAGATGATTTCAGAAATAGAGACGAGCGCGGGTGGGGAGCCTTCAGCACCTTTTAGCCCTATTCCTATGCCTACTGGTAATCTAGTTGGAGAAGAATACTATAGAGGTAAGCTATTTCCACAAATCCAAAACTATCTTCCTGAAGGTATGGAACTAAACAGAGAAGAACAGATACAGCTAGTTAGAGGTGTCCAAAGAAAACTTACTGGATTATCTGCTAGTGTGCCCATTAAATGCTATGGGGATAAATGTCCTTTTGCAAGAGAATGTCCATTACATAAGATAGGAAAAGCTCCAATAGGTCAAAGCTGTCATATTCCTGGCGAATTAATTAAAACAGTGCATCATGGCGAAATTAAAATTGAAGATCTTGATGAATCAATTCACTCTCTTACTTCCTATGAAAGGCGCAGAGATGCTATTCATTTTGCTCCAGAATCCCATAAGAGTGGAAGGAAGTTCCGTAGAGTCTCCAGAGAATATCATGGAAATATCATAGAAATAAAGACAGCCAGAGAAAAGAAAAACAGTATAACCTCTGAGCACATTTCGATTGCAAGATTTAATGAAAATGCAATTGACAAATTTTGTGTATATCTTATGAGAAAAGGTGACTTCTTTAGAATAGGAAAAAGTCAGATTTTAAAGAAGACAAATAACAAGTATCGAATTCCATTACAACAAAGACTTAAATCTGAAGAAGGCGATGCGTTATGGGTTCTAGGCATTTATAATACAAACTCTGAAGCTCTTTTATCTGAGGAGTTTTTCTCTTGTTATCTGCAAGCACCTAAGGCTTTATTTATTCCAACTAATAGTTCGAGAATAAAGACGGAAGGACTGTATAAATGGGTGACTCAAGAAGAGTTAGATCTTCATCATTCTCGTTTTCTTCGACCGACATGTTATTGGGCTGGAAAGCTTGAAGAGCTTGGATTATCTCTAGACTATCCTTTTATTGATAAGGATAACTCTGATCAAACGTATGAGGATATAAAGGTGTATGCTCATAGATCTATGTTTATTCGTGCATGCAACTTGCTTCCTGAGATAATGGATGTTCCTGTTTTTCCTGAAAAAGGAGAAAAAAATTTTTCAGAGAATGAAAGATATACATTGGTTAATTGGGAAAAGATTGAATCATTAAATATCGGCAGATACAAAGGCCTCGTCTACTCATTAGATGTAGAGGGAGAGAAGACTTACTTTGCGAATAATGTTGCAACGCATAACTGTCCCTTAGAGGCAATGGTTCTTGATACTTATACTAAAAGATATATAGAAGAATTTGAAGTAGAGCCAGACAACTTCTCTGAAGTAATTACAATGACTCAGCTCGCCGCTTGTCATATCATGGAGATGAGAGGATGGATTGCGATTGGTAAAGATGACGATAGCGAGTCTCCTGATGGTATCATTAAGAACGTTGTGGGGTATACTGCCGACGAAGATCCTATTACCCAATACCAAGAACATCCCGGTTATCTTATTATTGAAAGAGCCTGGAGATGGAGATCAAAGCTTTTAGAATCCCTTGGTGCTACCCGTAAAGATAAGCTAAAATTTAACAATGGTGATGAAGAAAGCATTGTTAGGTCTCTTAGTGAATCTAACGCCTCACTTCGTTCTAAGATTGATAAGCTTACAACTATTGATATTCAGGTAGATTAAGGAGCAAAAGATGGCTGGAAGAGCAAGTAGTAAATCATCAAACACCGTAGACTCTAATGGTCCAATAAAAGGACACGTAAGCGATTTCTTCGAAGGAAGGAAGGCGGATTGGTCTAAAATGAAAGGAATTGGAAATACATACAGAGAGAATGGAAAGAATATTGGCCAGACTGCTGATGCTTTTTTGACTGATTTTGGTGGTGGAAGCTTTGGTAAAGGTGCTGCCAAGATGGGTGGCTATGCAGTCGGCGGAGCTATGCTTTGGGGTATGCTCTTTGACTAAGGAATCATAATGGGCTGGTTTATTGATCAAGCAGCAAAGGCAACAGTAGGAAGCGGAAAGTTTGCCTATAATAAGCTGTTTGCAGGAAATCCTATAGCAGCAGGTTTTGGAGTACTAACTACTGCTGGATATGCAATGCAGGGTGCTGAAGAATGGCAGAACACTGATAGTAAAGCAATGACTACTGCTAAGTATGGTGCTGCTTTAGGTATTGATTTAGCTAGTGATGCTGTCGTCAACTGGGCAACAAAACCTCTTGAAATGCTTGGGCCATATGGAAAAGCTGCATCATTGGGAATACAAGTTGCGACAAACATGATTGGTCCTGGTTTCATCGCTGCTTTCAATGCAATGGATAAAGACTACGAAAGGCTTAAGAACAAAGGGTCAAATTATCAAATGACTCAATCTTCTTCTCAAATGCTACAAAGACAGCTTGCTAATCTTCAGGGAGCCGGAAGCAATATAGCAGAAATGATGCATAACGCCAAAGATAATATATATGATAATTTACAAGATAACGAATTTAAAAAACCAGAAATCTTACGTGGGACAAACTTTAAACACACTCGAAGAAAGATGGCACCAACATTTGAGATCTGATAGTAATTGCACACTACTTAAGAATGCAATCAATAAATACGGAAAAGATAGTTTTAAAACGGGCTATCACAGAGCAAGCATTCAAGGATCCTTAAAAAGAGAAGAAGTTAAAGCTTTTGATAAAAACAAAAAAGCTTATTCTTTTAAATATGCCTAAAGAACATGACCTTATCAGAAAGAAAATAGAAGACGGATCTATTTATACAGAATTCAAGTACATACGATGGCGAAAGCGGGTCTTTAAAAGAGACGGCTTTTGCTGTCAGTTTCCAGATTGCAAGTGGCCAAAGGGGTCATTAAACGCACATCATATTAAAATGAAGTGGTATTATCCTCAACACATCTATACCTTAACAAATGGTATTACACTTTGCGAATTTCATCATAAGCTAATTCATAAGCAGAATTCAGATAACTATGTAAGTTTATTAGAATCAATAGCCAAGAAAAATACTGAGAAGCCTAAAGTTAGTAAAAAGATTGTTAAGAAGACTAAAAAGAAAGCTAGTAAAAAGAAGACTAGAGGTAAAAAGAAAAGAGTGGTAAGATTTAAGATAGTTAAATTACGTTCGAGGTAGAGATGGCATCATTGAGTTGGTTACGTTCAGCAAAGAATTACGGAAAAGAAGCGGCAGGCTATATTGGCAGTTTGCCAAATAGAACGGCTGACATGGCTAGTGATTACAAGCATGGAGGAGTAATTCGCGACAGTATTGTTGACAAAGCAAGAGAGTACCGAGGATCAGCTCGTTCAGTTGGAAATTCTATTCTTGATAGTGGAATGAGAAAGGCAGATCAATCTATTCGTAGTGGGCTCAATGGCATGTCAGCAGATCAAGCGGACCAGATCTGGAGATCAGGTGTTTCAAGTGCTACCGCAGGTGCGTTAACTGGTGCAGCTGGAGGTATGCTTTCTGAGGATCAGTCAGTACTTGGTGGAGCATTGATGGGTGGTGCTTTGGGTGCTGTTGGCGGAGTGGGACTGTCTTCAACGAGATTAGCTAGCTCTATTAATAATAATAATCGAATTGATAAGCTTACAAATAAGTTATCTTCTAGTAATGAAAGACTGAACAGTCGCATTAGGGATTTAAGAACTAGTCGCCCAGTAGACAAAGCTGATCCTAAGGCTTTTCAAGATCGTCAATCTGCAAATGCTGGACTAGGAGTCAGAGGAATGACCGGCACTCGTGCTGAGCGAATTCAGGCTGATCGAGCAAGAATGGGTAACGTAAAGGAAGACATCCAATTACGAAAAAGATTACGATCTAATGATGCAAAAAGAGATAGTTTAAATAAAAGAAAAACTCAAGTAGACGGAAGCCTTAGCACAAAAATGACATGGGGAATTGGTGCAGGTGCTGGAGCCTTAACATTGGCTCATTCTACGTTGGATGCAAATAGACCATTAGGCTACTAGACATTTCATCTTTAGTTTCCTACAATCTCTAAATCCTTGAAATTTGATTGCACGCACTAAGTCGTGTAAAGATATATATTATATAGTGTATAGAGGCGTGAAATATGCCGCGAGAAAACATTGTAAACTATAAAATCAAGGAAGAAGATAAGAGGGACTGATGAGTAGTTTGATAATTAACCCTATTGAGATTTTAGGACGAGAGGGCAAGGCTGCCAGCGATCTTTGTAAGACCTGCATTAAGTCTAGAGTCGCTAAAAATGATGGGCCACCCGATAAGTCCACAGGAATACCACTTTATAGAAAAGGTGATTTCATTGTTAACTGCAGAGGAATACCTGCTAATGATAAATATCTCCCACATCATGATAAATTAATTCAGAAACTAGAAAGAGAAAATGACGGAGAGCTATCTGAGGATCAGATAGGAGATCTTCTTTCCGCTTATGACACAATCACTTGGGCCAATAGATATTTAGATTGGAAGCCAAGACGTTCACCCGAGGGCATTCGATACCAAGAAGACATTTTAAGATGTAGCAGTAAACGTAAAGTACTACGTTGTGGTCGTCGTTTGGGTAAATCAGAGACGATGATTATGTGGGCATTGTTCCGAATGTATAACTATTCTCCGAAACAGAAACGATATGATCCCGTCACAGGAGAATACGTAAAAGGGTTCTCTACAATCATGTTTGTAGCCCCATATCTTTCTCAGGTTAAAGACTTCTTCTCCCGTTTAAGGGAATATGTTTATGGAAATCCTGAATTAGCTGCAGAGGTTGAATCAGACGTATCAACGCCATTCTTTAGAATGGAGCTGAAGTCTGGAATGAAAATTCTTGGATTCTCTGCTGGTAGTAATGGCGCTGCATCGCTTCGAGGTCAAAAAGCTGACTTTATTATTCTCGATGAGATGGACTATTTAGATGCTGAATCAATTGATACAATTGTTGCCCTGCTAATGGAGCATAACGAGATGGAAATGATTGCCGCCTCTACGCCATCCGGTAGACGCGAATACTTCTATGACTTCTGTATGAACCGTATGGACTTTAAGGAATTCTATTATCCTTCAATGGTTAACCCAGGCTGGGGGCCTCGTATGGAAGCAGAACTCCGCGGTCTTTACCGGACAGAGATTGCCTGGAAGCATGAGATTGAGGCTGACTTCGGTGAAGCAGCAACATCTGTTTTTCAATATAAGTATTTAGAGCAAGCATTAACTCCTTACCGATATCAAGATCAAAAGCCTAGAGAAGGTGCAGTTTATGCAATGGGTGTAGACTGGAACGATCAGGAGAATGGAACAAAGATTAGAGTGGTTGAATGGGATCATGTCATGAACTCTATTCGCGCTGTTGATCATGCAACGGTGCAAAAAGCAGGATGGACTCAAACATTCGCAATAGAAGAAATGGTTCGAATGAATCGCATCTGGAACTGTGCACATGTTTATGTGGATAATGGCTATGGAGCAACTCAAATTGAAATGCTTAGAAAGCTAGGACAGGAAGCTCAGTTCAGAAAAGACAAATGGGCTCATCACGACATGAATTTTATTAATACCAAGGGTATTAACTTCAGTTCGAAGATTGATGTCTTTGATCCTATTTCAGGATTACCCAATAAGCAGCCAATGAAGCCGTATATGGTCGAAACTGCTGTTCGCTTCTTTGAGAGAGGAATGATTCAGTTTCCTTCAGAAGATGAAATGCTCCTTAAGCAATTACATGGTTATTCAATTGCAAAGGTTAATGCTTCTGGTATGCCAGTATACGAAGCTGGTCCAGCAGGAGATCATGATATTGATGCTTTCATGCTTGCATTACTTGCACTTGAAGTTGAGTTCGGAGAACATACTAAACAGACCTTCTCATCAGCAATCGCATTTAGTGGTCGCATTGGTGGAGGATCTGAGGTAATGAAAGAAGAGCAAGAAAACAATATTCCGGCAACTAATTTAGCCGCCGAAACTGCTCAAAGGCCACGTACTCCTGAATTAAAGAAACCAATACCAAGCATGTCTCCAAGAGGATTGTACTTTACTAATCAAGTTCCAGGACGTATATATAGTCCTGATTCTTTTAGGAATGATGGTCGTTACGGGACTGCAACTAGACAGGACACAATTCAACAATATAGAAATAATACTAGAGGGTCTCGAAGACTCTTTTAAAATGCCGCAGTTAGGTTTTCTTCCTTTTATCTAGCTGCGGTTTTTATTACAGCATCTTATGTCAGTATTGCTCATTGACATAACTTTATAACAATATTAAACTTTCCAATACATGCATTTTAAAATACCTAGAACATAAAGGAAGAGTTCATGAGTACAGATACTCTCAATATCTATGAATATGATAGAGACAATAATCAATACTTAATGGTTTCTCAAGATGGTCTTCAGTCAAGACCTGTTCAGACTACACACGATGGAACCAATGGTGAAGTAGTTGAAAAGAAGCTTTACTTAAGGAATAGTGATTCTAATTTCTATTTTAGCAATATTAGACTTCAAGCAATTCCAGCCTCAAAAGTACGAGTTGGAGATATTAATTATCCAGAAGCTTACGTTGGTTACAAAATCATTTTCAAAGAAACTCAGCCTACTAAATCTGAATGGGCAGCAGTTCAATCAGGAAGTGATGCGTTCATGCCTACGATTGGAACAACTGATGAGGGCGATACTGCTTATAAGCCATTTTGGATTCAGGTTTCTATTCCTCCAGGAACTAGAATTGGAGCACTTCGCGATGTAAGCTTAGAGCTTAATGCGGAAACCAATCCAGTAGGAGCGTAGTATGGCTACTAAGATCTTTGATGTAAAGATTAATGTTGTCTATCCTCATATAACTAAAACTATACCTGCAAAGGATTCAGAAAGAATTCAGCAGACGACTTTCTTTAAATACGAACCACAAAAATCTGTAGCACAGCCTGAGCTCCTTTCTGCGGTTGCAACAAATGAGCCAGAAAGCAACAATGATCGTTTAGCTAGAACCAATGAAGAATTAGAAGAAATAAAAAATGACTTCATCCGAATGGAAGAGAAAGCAAACAATGCATTCAAGAATTACTCATATACATATGATATAGAAGATCCTCGAAACGAGGGAATCAGAAATGCAGAGGAAGCGATCTTCGGTGTAGCGACTGGTACTATTACTCAAGCTAAATATAAAAAAGTATTAGATCTTATTTCCGCTGTGGACAGCAAGCTGGTAGACCTTACTGTTAGTAATGGTGGAGGCTTAAATGTCGTTGGCTAGCCAAGTATTAGCTTCTATTCAAACCAAGATTGAAAGATTCATTAAACTATATCGAATACTTTATAGAGATTTTCTCTTTCAAGACTTTATTCATAAAAGTGATGTAAAATTAATGATAGAGCAATTGAATACAAGAATTACAACTGTAGAGACAAATGCTGCTACAGCCCTAAGTTCTGCTATAGCATCTGTTAATTCAATGGTCACAGCACATTCACATATGGTATCGACAGTAGGTGGTCCTACTGCTCAAGCAGGATCTACAACCTCTGTAATAAACACTCCAGTACAATTAGCTGCTCCACAAAAAGCGCCTCTAGTTCCATGGACTGAAGCTCAGCACATTGCAAGACTTAATGGACTGATAGCCTTAGGGCCAGCATCTGCACCGTTTGCTGATGGATTCGATGCTCAAGTATTGTCTGGAAACATTGGTATCATCGCAGATATTGGAGTTTAAATGAATGCCAGTGCAACAGAAATAAAAAAGACACTACCTCAGGATGCTTCACGCTTAATGTTTCTTAGACAGCAAGCTCAGACTCTGCAAAATATTGTTCTTAAAGATAAAATAAATAAAGATGCACCAAATGCAATTGTCGAAAATATGTCTCGTGAAGGACAGGATACTGCTACGCATCTTCAATACTCTATTTCAGGAAGGATGCCTAATACTGTTCTTCAACAAGCTCAGACAGAGGTAGAAAGGTATTTAACTGACGGGAATACTCCTAACATTGATATTAAAAAGTTCGGAGCATTTGATGGAGTTCTAGAGAACTCAAATGCAAACCAGCCAGAATCTGAATATTCACGAGCAGAACGAGAAAGACTCCGAGATATTCAGTCTGATACTATTATTCCTGGAGTGCAAATTACCGATGGAGGCTTCGATAACGGAGCAACCCTCGAAACTCAAGCCGAACTTGCAGATAGAGCTGTTGGCATTTTTGGGAAACGAGCAGGTCAAATAGTTAAAGAATGTATTCCATGCGGTATTAGAAAATTCAGTCTTGGAGATCTTGAAGTCTCTAATCCTTTTGCAAATACAATGGAAGACTTAAAAAATAAGCTCAAGGAACTAAGCAGGCTTCTTGAAGGATTACTATTAAGTAATGCAGCAGAAATGGATCTATGTGACTTGCTCAGCTTGCTAGAAGCGCAATGTCTTCCAGACCTGTTTGCAATGCTATCAATGCTTGGAATACTCCAAATGAAGTATGCCGGCAATATGAACTTTAATATTGAGGGAGCTCTCAATTCTATCATTGCTCCTTTTCTTGCTCCTGTGATCGGACCTTTGGTTACGAACTTAGAGAAATATATTGATCTAATCGTTGATCCGCTTATATGCGTAGTCGAAGCATTAGAATCGCAAATGTATAAGATAACAAGCATAGACCCAAAAGCTCAGATGGAAGCTTACCAGAAGTCTTATAACAGAAAGCAAATAACTTTCTATGAACAAAAAATTGCAGCATTAGAGAAAAGAAAAAGAACGATTAATTCCTATGCTGCAGAAAATAATTATGAGTTAAGACAGGAATTCTCTGAAACAAATTCAACAATTAATATTAATGGAGAAGAGCTAAAAGTAGTAAACTCAGAACTGAGAGCTTTTGAACGATATCCTATAACGACTCCATTTGCCAATATTGGACCCACACCAGACAGTCAGAGTAAAGGTTTTATTAAAGATACCGTCTCGAACATAAAAGACTACTCTAATGCTTTAATCTCAGAAAGGGATCGTAGAAGTCAAAGTTCTTCTGCTGATATTCCTTATTCATTACTAGGAAAGAACTCAGTAAGCCTAGATGAAGAGATGGAGCGAATCAATGAGGATATCGAGAAATCGGAAGTGAGAATCAGGGATCTTGCAAAAGAGAATAATGATCTTAAAGATTTTAATCGTGGAGACACTTACGAGAACACGAAGAAAGCCAGAGAGTTCAAAAAAGGCATCCATAGTGCCGTATACCAAATGACCCAAGGCTTAAATGACGGAATTCAGGGGATTAAAGATACATTAAATATGTATAGGCTCGAACTAGAAAAGACCATTACAGGTAGAGTTCAAACTCAAGAAGATCTTATTGAGTTAACTAGAGATATACAAAAGTACCAAAGATGGATTAGTATTGTTAATGCATTAATTAAATTAAAGCAATCTGGCGGTTCTTTGTCTGAAATCTGTAAGCATGGAAATAGTGCTCAGGCGATGGGGGCATTTGTTGGGGAATTCAAAAACCAGGCAAGTGGCTCAAGCCAAGACTTTTATCGCGCTACAGACGATGAAGGAAATGAGTTAATGATTATCGCTCCCGGTGGAGCGAAGCTAAATGTAACGAGTCTTGAATTCGAAGAGCTAGGAACAGATGAATTACTTCACACAGCAACAATTAATGAAGTTCAGAATACAGCTACATATAACGATATTGGAGAAGCCGATAAATTAAATAGAAAAGGCACATTACTTGATCTTGGAAACATTAGCGGAAAAGACATAACACTGTCTCTTAATGACGCTACTGGTAACAAAACAAGTTTAGACTTAAAGGCAGAACGCAGTTATGTTATCATAAAGAATGATTTTTGCAGTAAGTCGCCATTTAAAACAGGCACATCCGATTCTATCAGGAAGTGGGCAGAGAATATATTATGATTAAAACTAAAGATATTAAGAAGAAGACTCCAACTAAAAAGAAGTCGAATACAGCCCAAGCACCAAGCGCAATCGTTCAGATTATTTCTAACGATAAAGGGAACATTGTAAAGTTAAAAGACCCTGTTCAGAACTATGGACGGAGACAGATGTTTGTTCCCTGTGAATATGATCTTTCCCAGATATCCTTAATTGAGGATGGAGAGTCATATGTAAGACAGGCTTTCTCAAAAAAAACCTCCTTAATGTTTAAGGAAGGCGAAGTCTTTGCTGGAAAGAATGCAGCAACAATTGATTATGTTAAGAGTCGAATTAGGCAAATCGAGTATGTTACAGGTATTCCTTGGCGTGCATTACTTAAAATGACAGGCAAGGAGCTCATTTCAAAGTCTAACTTTTTTTGGGTAAAGGTTCGAAAAGAATCTGTATCTGGAGGAACAGTTGGAGTTAATAGAATTAATCCTGTCGCAGGTTATTTCCCAATGGCTGCTGAAACTGTAAAAGTAAAGAAAGACAAGAACGGGAAAATTATTAAGTATCGCCAGGAAATGCCTGATGGTCGCTGGCAGGAGTTTTCTCCGTCAGATGTGATTCATTTTAGATGTGACGTTAAGCCAGGTTTTACGTTTGGAACACCTAGTCTTATTCCAGTAATACCTGACATTCAGGCTCTTCGACGACTTGAAGAAAACGTCGAAATCCTTTTCTATCAAACTCTCTTCCCTATCTTTCAATATACCGTTGGTACAGATGATAAGCCCGCAGGTATGATTGCATTACCAGATGGCTCGATGATCAATGAAGTTGACTACATTCGTCAGCAAATTGCCTTTATGCCTTCAGAGGGCGGTATCGTAACGCCTGAGCGCCATAAAATTGAATACATAGGAGCTAATGGGGAGATACCTAACTATCAGCAAGTACTTGCTTATTTCAAGGGACGTGTTCTTACTGGTCTAGGTATTTCTAGCATTGATATTGGAGATGGTGACAGCTCTAATAGAGCAACTGCCGACTCTCTTTCTAAAGCCTTAATTGATTCAGTTAAAAGCTATCAAGATGTAATGGAACAAATAATTAACTCACAAGTCGTTTATGAGTTATTACTTGAAGCTGATTTTGGTTTCGATCCACTTACTGACCAAAATATTGTAGAAATGCAATTTATCGAAATTGATATCGAAGAACAGATGAAGAAGAACGTTAACGCTCAGCTTCTTTATAATGCAGATATTATTGATATTAATGAAGCAAGAGAGGTTACTGGTCGTCAGCCTATTACTTCAAAACAAGAAAAATTAATGTTTACAGAGCGCCAGACAGTTAAGCTTATGGAAGTTCAACATGATATGAACATCGAGTTATCTGAAGTTCAGAACGATCTTGATAAGGATCAAAATGAACAAATGCACAATCAAGCACTCGAAGCAGCTGAGCATTCAGCCTCAGTAACTCCTCCAGAAGAAAAGAAATCAGTAACAACTGGTGGAGGCAAGAGGACTGTGACGGTCACGAAGAAAGGTGGTCTTGCTAAAAAAAGTAAGGCTGCTGCTAATTCTGCTAAAAACATAAGCTCTCCAACTAACCAACACGGAACTAAGACTGGTCCTCAGAAGTCCAGACTTGATGGATGGATAAGAAACGAAGAGCGATTACTTGATAAATTACAAGAGGTTATAAGTAAGGATTCACCAGAATATATGTCATGTCTTATGTCTGCAAAACTCAGATTAAGAAAAAAAGCGCACATCTTAACTGATGAAACTGAAAGAGAGAGTTTTCTTCAAGCGATAGAAAACACATTATATACATAATAAATTTTACATAATAGTAAGTGTCAAATATAATACAATACTATAAGGCAGGATAAATGAAGAATTTTATTAGGTTTACTGATACCATTCAGGCTGAAGCTAATTTGGCTAAAGGTATTTCAGGTAAGCAATTCATTAAAACGAAAGATAGCACTTCGGCTTCTGGTCACTCTTTAGTGACCCAGATCGAGATGACTCATTCTGGTATCGTTACTAGAAACCTTGGTTTCTACCTTCCCGACAACATGGCTGCTGGGGCTCATACATTCGTAAAGAATTATAAGAAGCCTGTACTTGTTGGACATGATGCAGACTCTGATCCAGTAGGACGAGTAATTGCTAGTAAGTATGCAGACACTTCTGCTACTATCCGTCATAATGATAAATTCCTTTCAAACCTGTATCAATTTGTAGATAAAAAGAAAGGTAAAAATAATAAAGAAACACTAACAGACTTTGTTCAATATGTTATTAATGAATACTACGGTAAGGACAGCTACAGAGGGCTTGGCCATATTTTAGGAACATTAAAAATAACAGATGAGGAAACAATCGCTAAGATCTTAGACGAAAGATACTTAACTGTTTCTACTGCAATGATTTCTGATGCAGCCCGTTGTTCTGAATGCGGTCAGGACTGGATTAACGAAGGTATGTGCGACCACAAACGCGGACAGACTTATGACTCTGGAGTTCCTATGGTTATTATACCTGGATCCCAGTCTTATGATCATGTCGGTATTGTAAGCGAACCAGCCGATGTTTTTGCAGCAGGATTTAAGACAGTAGAATTATTTAAGGATGGATTAGGCAAGGATATTAGTGAAAAAATAGATACAGCCTATAAAGATAAATTCTCGATAGCAGCTCATCTATTCTCACATTCGGATAGTAAATTGGTTTCTCTCTCAGACGATTTACAGACGGATCTTATTGAAGTTAAGAATAACATTCAAGAAATTGAAGACTCACTAAAAACGGAGAACACAGCTATGAAACTTGCTGACCAAATTAGTGCGACAATTTCTCTATGGTCTTCAGAAGGTGAAGGCGAGGACTATAAGTCAACGTCTATTGAGTTACGTAAATACGTAAAGGCATTAACCACTGAAGAAATAGCGAAATTAGCACAACAAGCATTGCAAGCTATGGATTCTAAAGAGTTTAAAAGTGAAAGCGAATTTCAAGATGCTCTTAAAACTTTCATCGAAGGGCATATGCCCGCTGATGAACCTTCTACAGTAGCAGTAATTGCTGACAGTACTCAAGAAGGGAACTCGAATCTTAAGGCTATCAAAGTCCTTGATGGTTTTACAGTTAAGGATGGAGAGGGTTACGAAGCTTCGCTTGAAGAAACTACTCTTGAAGAAATCAACAAACTTACTGATGCAACACTCACTAAGAAAGACGCAAAAGAACTTGCACGTATTATCGTTCGTAGCCAAAAAGGTGACGTATTAAGCAAGCTTACACTAGATGCTACTGGTAAAGATGTAGCCACTTGTGTGACTGAATTTAATGCAATCAAAGAAAAGCGTTTCACTCTAAAAGACAAGACTGACAAAGAAGTTTTGGCTCTTATGAATGATGAGCTTGCCGATGATCTGAAGATCACTGATGAAGCTTTTGAACAGCTTGATTCTAAATCATGCGCTGGATCAAGCAAGTATTTCCCTATTACCAGTAAAGAGACAGCAGTTGCCGCTAAGAAAGTCCTTGGGCTTTTGAACACTACTGATTCGTTAAAAGGAAGAATTCTAGGTAATATCGAAAGACTCGCATCGACGTTCACTGACACAACTGAGGAAGTAATTACCACAACTCCAGTTGCTGAAAATCTTGACACGGCTAGTACAGGGTGTAATAATCAAGATGAATTAAGTGATGAAAAGCTATTAGAATCAGTTAAGACTCTACTTGACCAAGCTGAGGAAAGAGATCTTTTAGATAAGATTATTTCTGTTCACCTGGATGAGAAGCAGCACGAAATTGAGATTCTAGAGCAGCAACTTGAACTTGCGAATGAAGAAGTAGCTAAGCTCGAAGGTGAAATCAGTACCCTTAGAGATTCAGCTAAAAAAGAATTAGCAGAGAAAGTCGTTGATGCAAAAATTAAAGCTGGACATCTCATTGCAACAGATAGAGAATCTGAACTTGCTAATCACTTGGCTAGAACAGAAGACTCTCTTAAAGATGCGATGAATGATCTATCTAAAATTCCTGCTGTAGATCTTAAAAAGATCTCACACGAAAAGAAGATAGAAAGTCCAGTTCTTCAGGATGCTGCAACATCTCTTAACGAACAGTTAGTAACTGAAGTTAAGTTTGATGATAAAGCACATGAAGAAAAGAAGATTAAAGAGACTCAGAAGAAATACCAATTGCTAAGAGCAAGTAAAGGTAAAGCTTTTGCGGATCAATGGCTTAAGAATAATGCCTAATTATAAAACACTTTAAGGAGAAATAATATGATGTACCCAGAAGGTTACAACTACGGTAAGCTTGGAGACGGCGGATACAGAGCCACTCACAAAGGATTGCCACGTCACCTCTCAAAGAGAGTGACACCTAATTTTGAAAAGAAAGAAGGTCTTCGTTTTGGTCCATTTCACGCTGCTAAATGGCTTCCATCAATTCGTCTAGAAGAGCATAACTGGGATCATTTCGTGATCGCTGCTGGTGCTCCAGTTTGTCAAGACTCTGAAGGTTTCACAGTTCCTGCAGGATATAAACTTATCCTTGCTGCTGGTGCTAACCAAGGTCCTAAGTACACTGAAGCTGATGCTGTTGCAGGTGTTAAAAACGCTGCAGGCGTTCCAGTTACTCCAGGTGAATTCGTTATCAACTCTGTTATCACTGAAGGTCTTACTTTTGGTCAAGTAGTAGGGGTAACTCAGTATGATGTATACATGAACCTTAATGGTGATGTATATAACCCATCTACTTATCAGTACCATAACTACAACCGTCAAACAGGTTTCGCAGTTCTTACTTCATACGTTTTAGAGTTCCCAGTTGAACCTCTTAAGCGCTCAGCTAAAACTGAGAAGTTCACTGCAACTGCTAATCAAACTGTTTTCACTCTTGCTAAAACTGCTCTTGCTCATCATGTTGCTGTTCTTGCTGGAAAAGATCGCGTAGTAGATTTTACTGTTGCTGGTACAACTCTTACTCTAACTACTGGCGTAGCCGTTGGTACTGAAGTAACTGTTTCTTACCTTTATGAAGAAAACTTCTATGCTTCTCCATTTGCTGGCATGACTACTTGGCGTGGCGCTGCTGCTCATGGTGGAAAAGTAACTTTCAATGCCGATTCTAAATTCGTACTTGCTCAAGAAGTGGCTCTTGATGATACAGATGTTGCATCTCTAAAAGATACAGTAGCTGCTGCTCTTGCTGCTAAAGAGCTTGTTGTCGGAACAATTGTTGGTATTGATACTTCATTCCCTAAACAACTTCTCGATCAAGTAGTAACTGCTTTTGACGAGCGACTATACAGCCCTATTATCAACCCTGAAACTGGTCTTTTCACTGACGGTTCTGGACTAGACAAAATGCCTGGTTCTGCAAACGATGGTGTTCCTCATATGATTCAGTATGCTGGTGGTGATCTTAAGACTGGTGTAGTAAGTTTCAGACTATCACTATAATTAAAAGAGAGGAATCAGTATATGAAACTATTTTTAGATAAAAAATCTGGTGAATATAAAGTTAAAGTTAACTCTTCTTCACCAGAGAAGAACATCACTGCTATCTATGCGCCGAGAAATGAAAACGGCGAAATCAAAGATAACTTTGATCCTTCAGAAGTTATTGCTAACTTCAACGATAAACTAGATGATTTCCGTTTCATCTGGGATAACAATGGTATGGCTGCAGACGGTGTAAAGTGGCGCGTAGAAGATATGTACGCCACTCCAGATGCTCCATGGATGCTTCCTAAGATTGTATCAGAAGTAGCACTTGATGCTATTGAGCCACAACTTCTTATGACATCTATGATGCAGAGAATTGGCTACACTATGGGTCAACAAATCGTTCTTCCTATGATGTCTGAAATGTCTCAAGTTAATCTTGATATGCAAGAAGGCGATGAATATGCGGAAACTAAACTTGCTCATGGCTCAACTGGCTATATGCAAGCTCAAATCGGGAAAGTGGGTCTTGCAGTAAAAATTACTGAAGAAATGATCCGTTATTCTCAGTTTGATGTTATCGGTATGCACATTAAGCACGCAGGTAAGATGCTTGCTCGTCATAAAGAAACTAAAGCTTGGAACATGGTAGCTGGTCAAGGTGTTGTTTATTTCGATAACCTTAATCCTGCTGCTTCTGAACTTGGTGTAACTCACGGTCGTAACCGCGATGGTTCTGGTAACGGATCTCTTATCGCTGACGATCTTTTAGAGCTTGATGGTCACTTAGTTGCTAAAGGTTTCGTACCTAACACTATGATCCTTCACCCTCTTACTTATACTATGTTCCGTAAAGATCCTGTTATGAGAACATTGTTCTTTAACGGTCAATCTACCACTTACTTTGGAACATACAAAGGTTCTGCTCAAGGTGGAAATCCTTGGCTTAAAGCTGGCGGTATGGGTCTTGGTAAGCAACAAAAAATTAAAGAAGATTCTGAGACAAAACTTCGTAACAAAGATATTGATTCTCAGCCTGTATTCCCAGCTTACTGGGGTATGGATCTTCAAATCATGGTAAGCCCACACGTTAAGTATGACCCTATCAAAAAACTTACAGATATCATTATCTGTGATCGTAATGAGCTAGGTGTTCTACTTGTAGACGAAGAGCTTACTACTGAAGAGTGGACTGATCCAGCTCGTGATATTAAGAAAATCAAGTTCCGTGAGCGTTATAACTTCGGTATCTTGAATGAAGGTCAATCGGTAGCAATTCTTCGTAACGTTAAAAACGTTGAGAACAAAATTGTTGATCGTCCTGCTGAGCCTACATATGATGTTGGTACAGTTAACTTGGCTGATCTTCCTAAGCGTTCACCGGTTGTCTAATATCGCTTGAAGACTTAAATACTTAAGTGCTATAATGGGGGAGTTTCGACTCCCCCTTTTTTATTATGCTTACAAAACAAAGGAAGATCTATGATCATTAAGCTGAATAAAAGTGAACTGTTCTGGTCTTTAATTAATCCTATTGATGTTGAAGATATTATAGTGATCTTGAATGAATCAACTCCACAAGCGAATGTTGATTTTGATAAACTACCATCTTGGGCTAAGACTCAAATTGAAAGTTCAATTAAAAACAGAGCTATCTCTGCAGATCAGGTGATTGCTTTAAGTGCAACCACTAATGCAGTAGAGCCTAAAGTTATTGAGGCTACTAATGCAGTAGTTACCTCAAAGAATAAAAAGAAAGTTTCTAAAAAAGTAACAGCTAAAGCTATTTAATAATCAGGAATTAATAATGGATATCACTCCTTTTGTTTATCCACCCAATGATCAAGAGGGTGTTGAAGTTTCCCCTGTAGTTAGTGCTCTATTTAATCTTGAGCTAGATGAAGGGACTGTTACATCCTATAACGCTCTTCTTGTTAAAAAGAGTTCGGACTACGCTAATAACAGTTTAAAGACAATTACATCAAAGGTAACGCTTGAGAGAGTAAACCTCTTAGATGGTGAAACGCATTCCGGTAAGGACTATGGATCTGACAGTGCGGCTGGGACAAAGTATCGCTCTAGAATTAAAATAGAGCCCTTGTCGCCACTTGATCCTCACACTTCCTATTCTGTTATCCTAAGCAAAGAACTTGGTACAAACTCTGTATTCGATCCAATCATTGGTTCAGCCAACACTGGATCTACACCTCTATTCAAGGGGCCATACACAGGACTAATTCCAGATTCATACGAGATAACAATTGAAAGCTCTGGAAGTTCTTCTGATACTGCATACACATGGAAACGATTATCTGATAATTCAATATCTACTGGAAATGTATCCAGGAAGCGTTTTATTGAATTAGAGCAAGGATTGTTCATAAAGTTTGCCGACGAACAATATCGTCAAGGCGACATATTTACAGTGCATGTACAGCCCTTAAATAAGCTTAATCAGATCATTGCATGGAATTTCAGTACAGGCGATGCTTCATACGTGAAGCCTGATGATGAGAGATCTACATCAGTTGTACAGTTACCAGTCCAAGAAGCAAACTCAGTTCCATCTGATGATATCCTTAGTATTTCTGGAGTCACACCATATGATGGCCAGACAATGGTTAAGATTGGATTCAAAGGAACTGCTGTCGTAAACGGTATTGTTTTTCAAACAAAAGAAAAAACAGATATACTTAATAACAAGAAAATTAAATTGATTCAAGCTGACACTCAAGTGTCAGTATACGAACAAGAAGATTTCATAATTGAGGTCCTAGAAGACACAACAAAGCAGCAAGTCGTAGATATTGTTAACCAGTCTACTCTACCAATTACTGCAACAACAAGTTTACCAGCCGCCCTCGCTGGCCTGCATCAATCAGGTGTAGCTATCCAAGGAGGAGAAGTTGGTGGTCAATTAATCATTAAGTTTAATAAGACAATTGATCAAACTAGATTTAGTGCTTCTAATATTAAAGCGAGCTTTGAATCTCTTACAAAAATTGAGCAAGGCAACCTAGACTTCAGCTACGAAATAAATGATAATGTATTGAAAATACAGTTTTAATATAAGGAGTCATCTATATGGCTAGTAATTTCCCTAATGCGGTTGACTCATTCGTTAACCCCCAATATCAGAAGGTTAATGCTATTGATTATGTTAAAGCCGAACATATCAATGATCTTCAGGATGCTGTCCGAAACGTACAGTTAGGTCTAATTGGAAGCGGCTTAAGTATTAATTTTTCATCAAATAATTATGTCCCAGTTACAGCTGACTTTAAGACAGCAGTTGAGATCTTAGATGCTGAAGTCTATCAGCGCGAATTAGATTTTCAAAATCATTTAGATTCTGTAATGCCTACCGATCCATTTCAGCATCATGCAAATGTTATTGAAGTCACTCCTATCGGTAATCTTGGAGCAACAAGACTTCAATGGGCTCTGGAAGAGCTCCAGCAGAATATTGATATGATAATGACAGGTGGGCAAGTTGAATCGCTAAACCTGGATGATCGATATCTTAAAACATTTGGTAGCAATATATGTGATGGGAATTTCGTGGTTAATGGTGCTTTTAGCACAAAAGAAAACGTCATCCTAGGAGCTAGTACTACTCATTCAGTTGAAACAAGTGGTGACCTTACAGTGGGACAAAATCTCACAGTTGTTGGCGCTTCACAGTTTCTTGGAGATGTTAAGCTTCCAGATGTAAGCAAACTTGGAGCTTCTTCAAACTTAGCATATTCCCATATTGCTTTTGGGTCAGACAAAGTCATCATGTCTTCAATTAAAGATATCGAAATGATTCTTGATGCAAATGACCCTATCGATGGTATTTCAGAAAATGCTGAGTTTCGTATAAAAAATGCTTCCAATAATATACTAATGAGTCTCCTTGAGAATGGAGAATTGTCTGTTCTTACCTCGATTAGAACAATGATCCTTAAGGCTGACTCACATATCGAAGTCGGATCAGGAACTCCTGCAAGAATTGAAAATGATCTATTAGGAACTCAGGCTCCTCATTTTGTTTTACAGGTAGATAGTTCTAATGCTGCTACTGGTGGTTACTTTGCTGTAACTAAAGATGGTGACACTGGAAGTCTTGATACTTCTACTCGAATTCTATTAAAAGCTTCAGCAGAAAAAATTATTGCAGGTAATCACGTTCTAACCAGAGGTGTGCCTGAGACCGGATATTTTGGAATTAAATTTTATTCAGAAAATGCTGGTGGTAGATTCCATGGGCAAGGTGTAAACTTTAAGTCCAAGACAATGACAACTCCTTCATCTGTAGTACTTAATGTGAACGCAGTTAAAAGTCACAACTATAACAATTTATCTATTACAGATATTAATGAATATGGTTTTTTCTTTGAGTGTGATTCCACGGCTGTTGGAGATGTTGAAGTTAAAGGTACATACGAAACAGTTGGGAACTAAATGATTAAAGAGATTAAAAAAGACTGCGCAATACAGGAATGTAATTGCGGAGGACTAAACGAATTAGATTATAAAGAGATTAAATATATCAAAAATGGACTGGAGCAATTTAGGCTTCCAGTCTGTTCTTGCTGTAAAGCAAGGATAGAATTTGTTATTTTTGGAACAAATATGACCACTCCTGAATTTCAACTTATGGTTAAAATGAAAGAGCTAGGCTTAATGGACTAACAGGGGAACAACTTTGTCACAATTCAGAATAAAACATATAGATCAGGGTTTGAAGGACGAGTGGGTTTATCGTAAAAACGAAGATGGCATTCAGTTAGGCGATGATATTGATGCACGAGACCCTAATGAATTAGCTGAGGCTATTGAGGATATTCAAGATGTATTATTGAAAACATCTTCATTGTCTGCTGCGGCCATCCTTAGTCCTACCTCTGGAATCGCTGAACGATTAACTATTTTGGAAAACACTGCAGGGGAAGCAACCCTTCAAGATATATACGAAAATGGAAATAATATTTCCGTTCTCAGTGGTCGTCCATTGATTCTCGGTGCTAGAGAAGAAATAAAAATAGATGAAACAGGAAACTTAAGCTTCAAGCCAACTACCATGAGAATTCGTGGAACAGGAACGGCATACCTTGAGTTATCTAATCAGTCTGTTTTTACCAGTCTAGGCGACTTATTAGTTGGAGCAGTTTCCCCAGGAACAAATCTAACGCTAAGGGCAGGCGGAGTAATGGCATTTCAGGATAACTATCTGACTACACCAATTACTTTATCTCAGTCTGGAGCGTCTCAATTAGCAACGGCATCACAATCGATTATTGGTGCTATCAATGAATTAAAGACGAGCACCTTTTCAGTCTCGTTGCAAGCTGTCTATAATCAGTCTACCCCACCAAAGATCGCAACAAACATTACATCTGGACCTATCATTTTTGAAGACCCAAATGCAATGTCTCTTAATGATGTTCTTCGTATCGTGGGAAACTCTTCTGTTACAAAAAAACTTACTGTTGGTTCACTAAAAATCGGAGCCAATACCAATATTGATGACACAAATGGACTAATCACTTCAAGCAAGATTAAAACGACAGCTGAGATTCAAACGACAAAGCTTAATGCTGAACTCAATGAGTTAATGTTCCAAGATAAGAGAATAAACCTAAATCTATCTGAGAACGGACACGGAACTCTTAATACAAATAATGGCTCTATCATTGGTGCAATCAATGAACTGAAATCCAATATAGATAGTGTTGGTGGAGCAATTAATACATATGACCAAGAACACGTTGCCTCGACAGGTGAGCATGGTATTATTACTACTCAAGCCAGTATTGGTCAAAACACAATTAAGCGATTAATTGTAAAAAACCAAACCGGGAATGAAACGTTCTCTGTTACAGGTGAAGGAAAAATAACTGCAGACAACATAACGATATCTGGCATGGATCTGTTAGCAATGCTTCAACTTCTGGATGAACATCTCTCGGATGATGGGACTGCGCATTCTGCATTGGCATCACATCTATCTGCTTCAAATCCTCACAATACCGTAAGAAGATTAATGAACCTTTCAGGTGACATTTCTTTTGCCTCTCCTGATGGAAGTATCTCTATTTCTAGTTCTGGAAATATTGTTAATTTCTCTGTAGAGGACAGTTCAACACTCCAGAGTGTTTATGATAAGGCTACAAGTAAGGTCATGAATCTTAACAATTCGGGACTGATTTTTACAGATCAAATTTCGGCTTCTGAAATCTTAATCATTAAGAATGATGAGATTTTGCCAAAGAGAAATATTCATTTTAATGATTCCAGTAATGAAATCAAGTCAGCTAACGAATTAACACTTCGGGCTAACAATAATTTACGTCTATATTCTAATACACAAGACATTCTATTAGAGACGCTTCCAACAAAAAGTATCAAGCTTCAATCGGTATCATTTGATGAAGAAGCCATTAAAGTTCTTCCTCGCCTTGAAGGGTCAAGTCTCTTAGGTAATTTAAAAAAGATTGATGATGATAAGTCTAGAGAAGCAACCAATTCTTTAAATCAAACTATCATAAAAGGCACGTCTGTATGTCTGGATGAATCAGGAAAGACATGGCTTCCAATTTCAGATATGCATCCTGCAAATGAGTTTATTAACTTATTTCATTTCAATAACTCCTCTAAGCTAATCGTTGCAGCAGAAAACATCAATCCTGGATCTACTGGTAAATTTTATAAAAGCGGAATGGTCCTTGCTGATATTGGTACAGGTTACGGTGACTGGGAAGCTAATGCAGATCTCTATATTGCTAGAAAGGGATATTCTGAAATTGAGATTCTTGACTTTAGTCAAATGCTTGATGGTCAGACAATTACTATCAATACCTCTACTCCTCAGATCATTAAAGGCGTAACTGGAGTTCCAGATATACTTGCTGGAGAATATCAGATTGATACTGCTCTTGATTCTTACATAGGTGCTGATGCTATCAGAAACTCAATAGTTGGTCTAATAAATAATGAGATGTATTCCTCTCAACAAGGTCTAGAAAAATTCAGAGCAGGAATTGACGGAGAATCTGCTAGGGCAAGTATTGTTATCAACCAAATGATGACTCCTGGTCAGTTTATCGAAATTGATCCAGAGATCACCTTAGTTGGTGAAAAAGTCAGATTAACTGCAGTCGCAGAATCAGCCACGATTATTACTCCTACTCAGTTCAGAATTGGATATACTATAGAAGAAACTGCTTACAATCTTGCAGAAGCAATAAATAGTACAGTATTCTACGCTGATAACGATCAGCTTATTCCTGGACATTACTGTTTTGCTGAGGCAGTTGGATCTGTAGTAAGAATAAGATGGTACCTACCTGGATGGACTTCAAGAAATATTACTATAGTATCAGATTCACCTGATGTCACAGTGAACCCTTTTTTGGGTGGAACAGTTAAATTAAGAATCTACAGACAAGACATTGGCGGTGCGGTAATTCCTGTAATTAATAGCAATCTTTCTGCAATGACTTCTACTGACATTAAAGAAGATGAAACCTCATCTCAGTATATTATTGAAAGCCGGATGTTGGGTCGAAATCGCAAGGTAGCAAATGAGACTAAGATAAAAGTAGGCACAATAGAAGAAGTTAGCGGGAATAACGTTAAGTTCAAGGTTAAATAAATGAATATTGCAAACAATCAATTAGTTACAATAGAGATAACTGAAGTGTTTGATATCTCAGGGCAATCTCTCGGACCTATTCAAACATCTTTCATTACTAAGCTTACGCCAATGTACTCAACACCTTTAAAGGTTAGAGAAGTGGCAGGATCTTATATTGCTGAAATCTCTGATGATATTTTAAATCAGTTGATCTTAAAGTATTCAATAGAAGCAGATATGCTTTCTACCTGTGACACAATCGCTTGGCCTAAATGGGATTTCTTTGCATCTAAATGGGTAACTTTAAAGGTTGCAATTGATCTTATATATAATTCGGATACTTATATTAATGCTGCCAACAACAATGGCAAGATATATAAAAAGCTTGGTGACTTCTCTATTTCAACAGATTCAAAAACAAGAGATCCTTTAGATGGCGTAAAGAAGTTTTTAACTAAGCTTGAATGTGAAGTATTTAAGCTGCTTCCTTCTGTTAAATTCTGCAAGGAGCCATTACTTGAATGCGATCCAGACCTATTAGATGATATTGCTTCGGTTTATGGAGTTCCAGCTCAAACAGTAATTAAGGGTGGTGCTCGTGCTGGTTACCCTGTATTCGGTCGGATGTTTTCACAAAATGGAGTACATCCTCAATGGACAGGATGGGTACAAAATAATAGCCGAAAGTATCTAACTAATCACACGGATTATAACTAATGGGATTTTTTACTAAAGGAAAGATTCAAAGAACTTTTTATTCACCACTGTCTGGTCGTCCTACCGAGCCGGATATCCGTAAGGAAGTTAAAAAGATTATTCATGCTGAAAGCCGTGGAGCATATGTAGTTTATCGTCGTGCAAGAAGAGATGAGAATGGTCATCCCATTCTTTCAAATGCATCAAACTCAAATAGGAGTGGCGAAATTGTTTTCTATAACAATGAGGGGATGCGTTACCTCTTTGATGATTACCTTATTTTAGGATCTATTTCGCTTAGCAATATCAGTCATGAGACTGGTAAGGTGATTTCTTATGGTGATTCAAGGAATGATGGACGAGTTTTATACTTAGAGCATGATATTCTTGTCGCTGCGACAAAAAATCCTTTTGATATGCCAGATGAACATGATAAGATAATTGTTCCTAAATATGACATAGAAGGTAATCTTGGATCGAAAATCCAGATAGATGAAGTATTTAACGTTGGAGTAGTTGAACCATTTAGGCTCGATAATACCGGTAGAGTTGAATACTATAAGATAAGACTGCTAGGTCAAATGGATAAAGGTCATACAGCATGAAGAATGGTTTTAATTGCCATCTAAATGAGAGTCTAACTCCTGAGCAAATTGGGATTAAGAATGAATATATTAAATCACTAACTGAAGGGGCTTTTCTTCAGCGAGAATTTGCGCCCTCTAGTATCAATAAAAACACTAGCTTAAATGGTTTCATTACATTAGTGAAAGAAGCTATAGACCGAGATCAAAAAGAAAAGAAAAATAAAATTATATTTATTGACGAGTATGCTAAGGTTAACAAGTTTGAGAATCCGCACAAACCAGGGGAAGATGCAAGAGCTATCGTTTCTTACTCTTTGAATAGAAGAGCTCCAGGAACTACAGCAGGAGGTAATACTCCATTTGATAAATCCCGTCGAGAAATTAAGCCGCAATTTCGAGGAGTTGGAATTGATGAAATTAAAGCTCCAGGCCAAATTACGTTTTATTCTGGACAATGGTTTGATAATCTAATTTGTTTTCATATATATGCTCGAAGCAATAAAGAAGCTAACGATATTGCGGATTGGTTTGAAGAGTTAATGGAATGCAACAGGCAATTCTTTGCCTGGAATGGCATTCTGAAGTATCATTTTGAAGAGAGAGAATCCGATGCTGTTGTCAAGGATGGCGATAATGCTATTCACCTTAGACCTATGGTCTATTGGGTGAGAACGGAAAAATGTTACGAAATAACTGAACAGGCTATCAACAACATCGTACTTTTACTGACAACCATATAAGGAGAATTACATGGCTATTGATAGATACGAAGATTTGCCAGGTATCATCAGCGAACTCCAAGATGGTGGATTACAAATTTTCGAAGAAAATAGCGCACCTGCTGTACTAGTTTTAGGAACAGCAGCACAAGGGACATCTGACGCAGTAGTGCAGGTTACCCGTGCTCAAGAAATTGAAAATCGTTTCGGCAAGACTGGTACACTCGTTCGTGGTATGTATGAAGTACTACAGGGTGGATCAACTAACGTAAACGTTCAACGTATTGGTGCTAGATCTGCAATCCTTTTCGGAGTTGGAACAGATGATATGAATTCTGATCCATCTTCAATTGAGACACTTCTCAAGGATCAAGATGCTAGCAAGCTTTATTTTCTTCGTTACGTAAGTCCCGCATCTAGAGGACCTAATGAAGACGTTGGTCATTTAAAAATTAAAAATGCAGTAGGGCAAGTTGTTTATGACAATAACCCTGGTGGTCAAATGATTGACACTGGAGAAGTACTGGTTTCAGGTGACTTCGAAGGTGGAATCGATATTGGTAATCCACTTAATTCAGAAGATTTTGTATCTTTTGAAGAAGCTGCGAAAGACAAAGTAGAACAAGAAGATTTGTTCACTGCTATTTCACCAGCTCCAGCATCATACTCACTATCACAAGTTCCTAATGCAGGAACTGTTGTGGTTACCGTTGATGGAGAAGAGATTGCAGCTGCTGATTTCTCTCTTGCAGGACAAACCCTTACATTAAGCACTCCATCTGAAGAAGAAGTTGTTGTTTCTTACGAGTACGACTCTGAAGAAGCTCTTAACATACGCTTTGGATCTGACGGTGTTGCTCTTTCTAAAATGGAACTTTATGAAGCTTTATCTGAAGCTTATAAGTCTATTGAAACAGAAGAGTATGCAATGGTTGTTCCAATGGGTGTCGAGCTTGACACTAAGAACGTCAAAGATGGTGACACTGTTGTTCTTGCTTCTGATGCTCGTATCCAAGTTGGTCGTAGATTCCCAGTTCCTGGTTCAAAAGGTGATGCCTTAGGTACACTTTTTGTTGAGGAATATGATGGTGAATTTTTCTACTTCTGGGATATTAATAATGATGGTGTAGCTGAGATTTATCCTTCTATTGGTGCTGCTTCAGCCACTACAAAGATTGATGGATCTGCGCTTCAAGTTGGTGACTTTAAAGAAGTTAACTTTGCTCATCAATTAGCTCAGTATTGCTATACTGCTTCTGCTAATGAATATAATGTTCTTGGTGTTATCGGAACAAGCCTTCCAGCTTCTTTCGCTCCTAAGGATGTTTCTAAGTGGATTGGTAAAGAGCCAACTTTTGATGCTGATAGCAACATGATTGTTAACGGTACAGGGTTACTTGGCAATAAGATTATGGTTGGTAAAGTTAACCATAAGGCAGGATTGTTCGCTACAAGTAACGATATCTATCAAGGAGCCTCTGGCTCTACTGGTGGAAATATTGAGAAAGATCGTGGCGGTCGTCCGGTAGACATGGGACGTTATATTTCTGTTTACTCTGCCCCACAAACATTCTTCAATTCTGTTGACGAAACAGGTTTTGGATATCATGCAAATGGTGCTGCTTATTATGCTGGTTTTATTACAAGCTTAGCTCCACAAAGCTCTCCTTCTAATAAAATTGCTCCTGATGCAGTTTCTCCGCTTAAATTGAGTAAGGCAAAACTTAACTCACTTGCTAAGTTTGGATTTGTATCTCTTAAGCAGAAAAATAGAGTTCTAAGATTCTCTGATGCTCCTACTGCTGCTCGTAAAGCTTCTGACTTCCAGCGTCTAACTACAATGAGAGTTGTAAATGATGTAATTGACGATATCAGAACAATTGCTGCTCCATATATTGGGGAAGCAAATACTTCTGCATCTCGTAAATCTCTTGAAACTAACATTAATGTTCTTCTTGGTAAAAAACAAGAAGCTGGTGTTATCCAAAGATTTGAAGCAAAAGTAAGTGCAACAACTAAACAGAGAATTGAAGGTGATATGACTGTTGAGCTTATCCTTGTACCACCGTTCGAAGTTCGCAAGATTGAAGTAGTAACTTCTCTTGCTAAAGAATAAGGAGTAAGCAATGGCTACAAGCACACAAAAAACTTTTAATAGTTTCTCTGGTATTGATATTACTGCGGTTTTTGCAGGTGATCCTATCGGTTCATTGCAAGCTATTTCATACTCTATTAATAGAGAGAAAGCTGCAATTTATACCATGGGTCGCGCTACTCCTAGAGCTTTCTCTAGAGGTAAAAGAATGATTGCTGGTTCTCTAGTATTCATCCTTTTTGATCAAAACCCTGTTATTAATCACTTCAGCAAAGCAAGATTCTTAGGTGACGTAGGTGAAGATGTATACCAAACTGGCACATCTAACCGATCTAGCATGAATGGCTCTGCTGCAGATGTTCAGCTTCAGTCTGGTGATTTTGAGAAACAAGTTCTCATGAAGCCAACATATGTTGACCAAATCCCTCCATTTGATGTAGTTCTATCGGCTGCAAATGAATACGGAGAAAGAGCGTCAATGAGAATTGTTGGTGTAGAACTTATGAATGAAAATTCTGGTTTTTCAATTGATGACATCGTTGTTGAGCAGCAATATACCTATATTGCTCTTGATATTACTGGATGGCAGAAAGATGATGACACTAGTAATGGTATGGCTACCGTTGGAGCGAAGCTCTAATAATAGAGATTGATTACGCAATAACTATACTTTATAATAGGGGGAGTTTATAATAACTCCCCTTATTTTTTGTATAGGTCAAACATGGCTAAAACTAGCATTCCATTATATCAAAGCACGACATACTCAGGCGCAGATACAAAAGTTTTTATTTATAGAGACTTGGTTGGCTTAAAAGAAAAGATCGAAAGCAACAAGGCTAATTCTAAGGACTCAACTGTTAGCATGTCAGAGAATACTCCTTCTAATAGCTTTTCTAATTCTCAGAATAATCTAAGTGCTTCAAGTGAAGGAACTATTTCTAGAGGAACTCACAATAATCAAAGTGACACATACTCAAATAAGCAAATAACAAATATAAGTGATGAGTCATATCGTAAAGCTGGAGCTGCAAGCTCATCAGGTTTAAATGTAGGGGCCAACAACTCAGGAAATCTAGGGATAAAAGGACTTGACTCCATTATCTCCGAACTGGGAAGTCTGCACTCTCTTAACTATTCTTCATTTCGCGAGAAAAATGCAGTACGCACTTTAGGCAGGACTCACGCTCGATCTTATACTCGTGGTCAAAGAACAATAGCAGGAACAATGGTCTTCACTGTTCTTCAGTCTCATGAAATATTAAATTTTGGGAACAAAATAAGTAACAATAATTACAGTATGTTAGACCAGGTTGATCCTTTCAATTTACTGATAGTCTTTTCTAATGAATACGGCAGTATGTCTGCAATGCATTTGTTCAATGTTGATATAAACACCGAATCCCAATCCATGTCTATCGATTCACTCTTGCTAAACAACACTATGAACTTCTATGCTCAAGACATTCTTCCAGTAGAAGATATTGGCAATGTCTTTAATAGTACAGCTGAAATGCTTGATGCCGCTTTTGCAAATAAAAGCATGACTACATTCCAGAATAAAATAAAAGCTAAGTCAGGCACTGGGATAAATACAATTAATCTCGCCTTGTCTGGCGAGTCAAGAAATGATAAGAATATTCAAAAGTTATTACAAAGAAGTAGAGGACTATTCTAATGAGTTACAGTAAGAATCAAGCTCCTGTTGGCTTAAATAAGGAATTCTACTCTGGGTCTCAAGCTTCCATCTTTATTGGAGATCTATGGGTTGACGATATCTGTGACTGGCAATATCAAGTCAACTATAGCGCTACTCCTATATATGGTTATGGAGCTGCACTTTATAGTCATGTAGCTGAAGGACGAGTATTAGTTCAAGGTTCTTTCTCTATTAATTTCAGAGAACCAAATTACTTATGGGCAATACTTAAACGTTACGATTTCAAAAATGCTTCTGACATAAAGCCTAATCCTCTTGACGTTAAGTCTACAATGGGAAATATTAATTATTCCCAAAATGATATATCTTACATCAATGACAAGCGAGCAAACTTAGATCTTTTTTTTAACACATCAAAACCAGACGAACTTACTGCTGCTTTACAGAAAGAAAGATCTTTTACTAAAGAAAAAGCGAACACTGAAGAAATTGACTTTACTGCCAAGACATTCGATATTACGATTGGATATGGTACAGATCTAAATGAAGATTCTCCAGGTCAGAAGCTTGTAGGAGTGAAACTAGTAGGCAAAAGTAAATTGATTACAATTGATGGCTCACCTATTAGAGAGCAATACAACTTCTTTGCACGTAATATAATTTAACAAAGGAAAAATAATGTCAGAAAAAGATTCGTTCTACGAAGAAGTGGGATCTATTAAAGATTCAGCCATGTTCGAACAGGAACTAGAAGAGTACGAAGATGACGGTGATCTTGATCATCTATTGGATCAAGTTGAATCCGAAGAGCCTATGAATATTCCTCATGATAGGGAAGATTGGCACATGACAGCTGATGAAGAAAAAATGTATCTTTATCTCAACGACAAAAAAAAGAAGCAAGATCAGATTCTTACCACTTTTGCGAGCCTAGAGAACAAACCTTCTGAGGCACAAATGGAAGATTGGAAAACTAAGTTTGGAGACATATACCTTGTAAGTCTTGGACCAAAAGAAAATTTCATTATCAGACCTCTTAAGCGGCTAGAATGGAGACAATTAATCACAGCGATTAGTAAGTTTCCTGAATCAAAGAAAGCAGATGCTATTGTAATGAAAGCAACTGTTTGGCCAAAGCTCACAGAGAGTGTTGTTGGAACATTAACGGCTGGCTCTGTTGATACGCTTCAGTCGCTTATCTTTGAAGCATCAAACTTTTTACCACCAGAAAGAGCAATACAATTAGTAAGACCTCTTTAAAATGAAAGATAATATTTTTAAACTATATTCTGAGAGCAAGAGCCTATATCTGATTGAGTTCGCTATGGGCTCTGCTCTATTCAAGTTACTTCCCTTTGATAAGGGAAGAATTGCAGAGCGTATCTGCAAATCATTCCCTGCATTAACAGCGAAGATTGAAGAAGACATATGGGATGAGTGTATTATCGAAAGCTCTTTTCCTAGTAACCTAGAAGACATGAATGCTGGAATCATTGCTACTATTGTTAGGGTGATTCTTCGATTATCTACCCCAAGTAGCATTGAAGATATGCAAAAGGATTTAGATAGAGAACGCCTTAAGCTTAAGGATGTTCGAGATCAAATGGTTATTAAGATTTGTGAAGCCTTTCCTAGTTATACTCCAGAAGATGTTATCGTTATGGATTGGACTACATTAATCGAAAGACTCTCTCAAGCAGAGAAGATTCTTGGTATTGAATTTAATATTACAACTGGAGAAGATTCGGCTAAAAAAGCACAAGATCAAGCACTTGCAACATCAGGAGTAGCTACACGTAAAGGCTCTGACGGTTCACAGTATATTGATTTTGCAAAAGAGAATGCCGCATTACGCGAATAATGATCCTAGATACTAACGAAGCAAAGAGACACAGGGAAAACGGCAAGGAGTATTACTTCATGCAGCCTCGTGCCTCCATGCTTGGTAAGAGTGAAGATGAGATATATAAATACTTCACTACGAAGCAAGAATTTGACGAAGACCATATCGCTATTCTCTCTGCTAATTCAGGAACTGCATTACACAGACTTGTGCTTGCACAGCAATACCAGCAGGGCAATTTAGTTACTGCTGAGAAATTCGTACATAATAAGAAATACAATTTTACTGGTCACATTGATGCGGTTTCAAGAAACATGGGTCTAGGTGACGTTAAAACCGTTGCTCGTGGAGTGTTCAATCGAATCAAGCGTCAAGGACCGATGTCCTCTCACGTTACTCAGGTTAATGCTTACATGTCTACTACTGGAGAGAAGGAAGGATACATTCAATATGTTATGCGTGAAGATCCAACTCAACAGATTGTCTTTAAGCTTGAATACGATGAAAAGCTCTTCGAAAGCGATATGGCTAAAGTTCAACGAGTTCAGCAGAGAGTAGCCAAAGATCTTGCTTCAGGTCGTCTTAAATATTCGCAGTTGAGACAAGGAACTAGCGCAGAATCCTTAGAGGAAGAAGGAAGACTCGCTCATTCTAAGCTAGTTTCGGATACCAGTAAAATGGAAGATCTTATTGATTACTTTTTTCATTTTCAACGAAAGGAAGATAAGGCTAGAGGTAATGATCAAAAAATCTCTTTCGCTAAGCATTTTTCAAACCAAGCAATAAACCCACAAGCCAAGCGTGAAGACCAGAACACTATCGAGGGAATGAAACACGGATGGTTCGGAAGACAGCGTTCAGAAAATACTGCCTTCGGTTCTCCTTATAAACTAGGAGAGTTCCATTCTTTATCTCAATTCCTTGACGAAGATGTCTCTGATACTATTAAGAGTTTTGATCTAAGAACTGCGGAAGCACTTCTTGGGCGTTCTCAGATGGCTCTAGACTTTGAAACAACAGGACTTAAAGATTATTCTGGATCTGTAATACAGGTTGCTGCAGGTCTTGGTGATGGTGAATATGAAACAGTATATTCAAAGCAACCAACAAATGAACTTCCTAGATTCCATAAAGAAGGTGGTCTAGGAGACGTTCAAAAAAAATTAAATCTTGATCTGACTAAAGAAGGGGACATACCTAATTACGCTAATGCTATTCTCTCAGAAGAAGAGATGAAGCTCAATCGCGTAAAAGCAAGAGTTGCAGGTATTAAAGAGCAGGAAAGACTACTTAATAAATTAACTCATACAGCAAAGCTTAAACGTAAAAATATTATCATTGCAAATGCTCCATTTGAGATAAGACAATCAAGACATATTCTCGGTAAAGAAGAGGCTCTGCAATTGGCAGATGACCACATTTTAGCTTCAAGAGAAGTTAAGGCGGAACGTAGAGGGGATTATTCTTTGCGTCGCAGGAAGCTGATTACTGATGAACAGTTCTTCGAAAATGAAGCAAAGAGAGCAAGAAAACTTGCCGCATTAATGCTCAGAGAGGCAGCAGCACAACGAGGGAAGATCGTTGACCCACTAGTTATCGCTCGCGGACTCTATGCCACAGCGCAGAGCAAAGGTCTTATACCTAAGACTGGAAACTTTGGCTCTGGTACCAACGTTGAATTACTTTCAGACTTATTACTTCAACAGAAAGAAATACATGAAGGTGTAAGTGATACCTTAAAACAGAACCCTGTTTCTGTTAAGCTTGCACATTTATTTTCATTAGTAGAATCAGGAGAGATTAATGCACAGAACATGCATAAGTCTGAATACTCTCGCTTCTTTAATGAATGGAATACTAATGCTAAGCAAATTCTAGTTAATAGCAGAACTAGATCTATTCAGTCAGAACTTGAAACAAAAGGTCACTTGAATGACCTTGAACGCTATATGGATGTTGATGATTTTGAATTCAATAAATTAGGAAACAAAAAAATTCATCAAGAAGCACTCGAGAACATCAGACCTGAATACAAAGAGATGCTAAAGAAATCAAGCATCCAATCCAATAGTGGAATAAACAATATTGCTGGAAATAAAAACGTCAGACTATTAAGGTTTGGCGCTGCTACAGCAGCAGGTCTATTGATATATGCTGCAACTAAAAATGCTTTTAAATTCTCCGGTAGAGACGATGAAGCTAATACTGTAGAAGGTCTTAAGCATGGTGGCTGGGCTCAAAGTAGTCGTAAGCTACATTCTGATTTTGGATCAGGATGGCAGAGAGACAAGTATCATGGAGACGGTACTAATGACCCTACTAGTAATAACTATGCACCATTACTGGTAGCTGGAGGAGCAGTAGGAGCAGGAGCCTATTACTGGAATAAGCCATTTGGTAATATGAAATTAGATGATGTTACCTATCTTGGTAAGATACATCCATCTATGAGTAATTCCGAAATCCTAGGAAGGAGTCATGCAACATACGGAGATGTTGCTCTTGGAACATTAAAAAGAATCGAATCTTCAGCTGGAGGATTGCTTAAGTCTTTTGGCTTATCTGAATTCATTGAGCCTAATTCCTTTTCTAGCATAGATCAGGTTTTTGATGTTACTGCTAAAAACAGTGATTCATTCGCTAAATACGTTAGCTCAATGATTAAAAGAGATCTTGCAAAAGAAGGAGTAGATTCAGTTATCTTTGAAAAAGGTAAAATGTATCTGAGTAAGGGAGGAGCAAGGGAACTCGTCCCTGGGGACTTCTCTTTAATGAGAACTTCTTTCGATTTGAATCAAGCAGAATCAATGAGCCAAATATCGAAGGCAATGGTCAGAATACATGGCGTAAACTATGTTGACCCAAGAGTCTTCCCATTCATTCCTGTTGGAGGAGAAGGATTCTCTGCGCCTGGTTTTCAAAAGACGCATGCATATTTCCGTGAGACATTCACCAAGTATGCCAACCTAATGGCAAATCCACTAGATGCTTTGTCGCAACTAATGCCTGATGCGCCTATCTCTAAAGCTATTCAAGAGAAGGTAGCTAAACTACCATTAGGTATTGGAAATGAGTCTGATCTTATTGGTCCTACTTCTAGAGTTGTAGGCACTCATGCGCTTAAGCTAGGAGGTGCCCTAGGAGCTCTCTATTTTGGCTATGGAACACTTAATAGTATTGTCCAGAGCATTTCACCTAATGACTCTGTCGCTGGACGTGCGGGAATTACAGGCTTAGCAGCAGAAGGAATTAGGACTGCACATCAAAGCTATGCACGAATTTCAGACATTACAGGCTTAACAAGCTTTAGAGATAAAGTTGATGAGCAAGCTCCAGGAATGGAAGGATGGAAAGCTTCTGCAGGATTAGGGTTAGCTGGACTTTTAGGAGGAGCATCTCTTGCTGTTGCAGAAGACCTAGTAATGGAAGGATCAGCAAAAGGACAGCATTACGCTCAATTCCTTGCTAACATGGAAGAAACTCATGAGATGCCAGAAGCTCTTAAGAAGATTCCTGGCTTTGGCAAGAAATACACAAAGGTTGGCAAGTATGCTCGACTAGGTGGAGCAGCAGGTCTAGCGTTATCAGCACCATGGCTACTTGCAGGCTTTGGAGCAGATAAAAGTTACGAGGAATTAGAAGCAGAATATAGTGGAGAAAAAGAAGTTGCAGTAAGAGCAGGAAGATTCTGGGAAGCGTCAATGACTCCTTGGGAAGGTGGAAAGATCGATTACTATCGTCCTAATTGGTATCGTCGATTGCTAGACGACCCGAGAAGAGCGGAACTTTTTGATGGCGAAAAAATATCTCCATTCGGAAAATTAATTAAAGATATTGCTGATCCTTATTGGCTCGAAAAACAAAGATACGATGACCAACCTTATCCTTATGCTGGCCCAGATGGATCTGCATTTGGAATGTTTGGACCTCTATATGAAGCGACTATAGGTCGTGTCCTTAAGGCTCCAGCTATAATGCATAGAAGCGAAATGAGTAGAGAGATAGAAAACCTAGAAGGAGGATATGGGTCCGAGACAATTACTCCTTCAGGTTCATCGTCACTTATTCGCAAACAATGGTCTAGCGTTTTAGAAGCGGCGGGGTTGCGAGGTTTCGGTTTAGGATCGATTAAGGAGCTCATTACCGGTAATAAGGATATCGAGTACTACAGCCCTGAGTTAGCTTCCTCTTCTGCAATGAATAGTTTCGCTAATAGATTTCACGAGCTGCAGCTTGGTGGTGGTTTTTTAACGACAGAGGCTGTCCGTCGTGTACTTCAGAGAGAAGAAACTGGATCTATTGATCGCATTAATCCTTTAAGAAATAACATGCCATCCTGGATGCCAGGAGCTGGTTATCATATTAATTTTCATAAAGGAGATCCTTTCTCTCAAGTAAAAGAAGGTTACTATAGACTTCCTGGAGAAGGATTTGCCACAAGATATAAAGAGCTTCAAGATCTTAATCCTGAAGATTATCCTGATATTTTTAAATATAAAATATTAGCAGATGTTGCTTATGGGTCGAATGAATTTACTACAATAAAAGGAAAGATAGATAACAAGGTTCTCAGTCCTGAAGAAATGACTATCTACAATGAAGTAGAAGAACAAATAAAAGAAAAAAATGCATCAAATGAAAAGTTTCGTGATCCTGCAATGTATGAAACTATTCTGGGTAAATATGCTGCAATCCTCACAGATACAGCAAGGGCCAATCCTGTTGAGCATTTAATCCCTTTCTCTCCAGCTCATAAGCTTCTTCCTGGGCAAGACCCAATTGATAGATATGAGGAAACTATTTATGCTAAAGACTTCAAGAGGTGGTCTAGCCCGATAGAAGACTTCGTTAAGCCTGCAATGAATATGGCTTTAAAAACTATTGGAGCAGATGCAATCCCGTCTGAAATAGAATACTCGAGACAGTTAGAAGATTATTTCGATAAGCTTGAATACTTGAAATATCAAAGGCTTGCTAGTATTGCTGAGTCACATGGAGATAATGGTGCTGCAAATCTGTATAGAAGGAATCAAGACAAAACATTGTCTGGTTTGGATCCATACATGGACCATAACGCTTTGCTCTCTTTGATTCCAAAAAGAGAACGTCCGTTTTTTGAGAAGTTCCTAAAGGCAGACGAAGAAGACAAGGCTAGAATATTAAAAAGAACATCTCCTGCTATGCGGGATATTTATCTTGCACAATGGGATAAGCAAGTAATGATTTCTCTTGAGTCGGGAGAGGTCGAGATGGAAAGAGATCAGCGATCAGAGATTCTTTCAGACATTAAGACTAGAGCTAACCAGTTAAGGGCAAGACGTAAAGCTCAGATTCAAGATTTTAGATCATCGGAACAGATGCCAGATGATTCATGGGAAGGCTGGGATAGACGCGTTGACTTAGACGATGTTAAAATGAAGTATCTAATTAACGAAGGTAGGGACTATCACTATTACGGCTTATGGAAAGACCGAATGAATATGCTTGCAAGGAAACCATATATCGAGCAAGCTGCAGAAAATCTACATTTTAGACCACAAGAGTATCGTAGTAGATATGCAGATGCATATGCCCAAGCTAGAGATGCAGGAGTTGTTAATCCTGAAATAGCTATAACCCCAGGATTAGGGGAATCGACTGTTCTCGAAATTAAGATGGACAGGGATAATGAACAAAGAGAAATCCTCAGAGAACTAGGACATATAATATGATTGTAGAACAAGCAGACAGAGAAAGAAACTTTGAAGTTAGTCATGATCCATTCTCGTTAGCAGGAAAGGCAGCACTGCTTGGGGGGGCACTTTACTCAATTGATAAGACAGATTTTAGTGGATTGGCACGTTTTAGATCTCAACGAGATAATAAATTTAAAAAAAATCTTGCCAGCATTATCTCTAATAGCTCAAAGAATATACAAAAAAAGAAAAATAACTTTTCAATCTTCAGAAGTAAGTATGCATCAAACAATCTAGTAAAAGCCAATAAGGATACAATATTTGCCAAGAGCATCGATGAAGTAATTCAGAAAATGTCAGGCGGCTTCCGAGGAAATAGTGCAACATTCGGAGACGAACTTCGAAATATTTATAATCAAATCGTTCACAAAGAAGGGGTCCCTACGCTCTCCTATGTAATGAGAGAAGGAGAAATTGCCCAGATCAATCTAAGAACAAAGAATGCGAACATTCCTTTTAATCCTGTAACGAAATCGGGTTCAGTGTTCGCAGGAAAAGCTTTAAATAGTAACTTTGTCTCTCGTCAACTATATCATCATAATGCTGCTGGAACTTCATATTATGGTGAAGATGTTGGTATGGCCCGTGCTGTTAATAGAAACTTGGATGCCATTCTTTCGGGCCAGATGTCTACTAGCTATATTAAGCATGCATTTGATTCTGCAAGATTCTATAATGACAGTGAGGATATGCTTGCACTGAATTCAAATCCAGTACAAATTGACTTGATGAGAAAATCACAGATAGAAGATCCGGGACTCAAAATTAATAGACTACAAATGAGTAGTGAAACTAGACGCCATTTTATGCTAAAGAAAGCTGCAGAAAATAGAGCAGTTTCTGGTCCATCAGACATCAGTAAAGGGATCACTCACGACCTAGACTCTCCTCTGCATTCTAAGCCATTCCTTCTTGACACTCCAGATCCCAAGAAAGCGATTAGGGATGTTCAAATTAAAAATATGGATGGGTCAGTTTCTTATAATGCGAACAGGAATGTACTCTTTGCTGATGAAAATTTCCTTAAACATTTTAAAGATGTTGCATCAGAACGAGGAATTCATATTGGAGAATTAGCTTCCGATCAAGCAATATTCAACAGTGACAGAATGGGAACTCTTATAGATAAGAGCAGACGAATATCTGTTGCAGAAGAAGGAATGAGCGAGCTATCTGAAGGGATACTAGACAAGCTAGCCTCAGCAGCAGGGATGACACCCGAGCAAATTTCTGAAATCTTTGACGAAGGTGGAGATCTCAATAGCTTCTCTGGTGAAGTACAAGAAAAGATGAGAAGCATAAAGCTAGGCGATCACAGAAATGAACTACTAGCAGAGAGAGATAGGATTGTTTCTGGTTATAAACAGGAAATGAATAATGCCTCATTAAAACAGTTAGGACCAGACAAACTCGATGAGCTTAAAAGAAATTATGATAGCGAATTACTTAAAATAAACGAACGTCTTGATCAGAGTAATTATCTCGGCAAGAATATTGATTTCGTAAGAGACGTACATGTCGAAAAAGGAATGGAAGATCTGTTTGTTGATAATATCAGTAAAGAAAACGGACAATTCAAAGTAGGACTTAGACGCGAAGAGCTAATTGGAGCAGGAGTTAAAATTCACGGTTCATCAGGAGAGACAAAGGTTGTAGGGAAGGAGTCAGTTTCTCGCTTTCAAGAAATAGCAGAAGAAGCATATACTCGTTCCGGTAACGAACTCACTCCTGAGCTAAAGAAGATTATTGGAACTATTGATATGATTGAGCCAATAGAGTCAATCAAGACTGGTATTACAGATCGTAATACTTCGGCTTTACTTGACTCTGCTAGACATCGAGCTATCTCCGAGAATAATACTGAGCTTGCACAGGTTCTAGATAATTATAACAGAGATTATATCGGTATGAATGAAGCCCAAAGAAAATCAATTTTTTCCACAATCGAAGAAATGACAGGAATGGGCTTAGATAAATATGCAAATCAATCGCTTAATGGGCTTGGTGTTGTTAAGAATATGGAAATTGCACTAGGAAAAACAGCAAGCGATATGGGAGCAGGAGGCTTAGCATTCGTCTCAAGGCGACATCTAGAAAACTTTTCAGCTCTCGGAGGAGATGACTTTGTTGAGGATATCCTTTCTCGTAGAGCTAATCCTGAAGCAGTTGATGCAGCAGAAGAGTTCTACAGAACAATGGATGCAGTGAAGTCAGGAAAGAAAAATGTAATAAGCATTAATGACATTTCCACTGATGATATTGCTGAGTTTTTTCCTAATGTTGAAAATGCTGACATTAATGAAATAATAGAGCGAAGAGCAGCCAGACTAAAGCAGCTAGGAATCGATGGCGATGCCATAATTGATTTAGGACGAGAGGTCAGTGGAGTTAGCCGAATACCTCTACTAGCACATAGTTCATACAATGGAATCATCGGAGCAAAGATTGGAGCATCACAAGGAGAGACTCGACAGTTTTCTGAATTGGACGAATCAGTGAGAAGAGTTCTTTATGAAATGAAGTCTCGTAATCCTGAAGAGAAAAGACTTCTTACAGCCATTGAAAATCACCAAAATGCTATTAAGATGACGAAGGGAACATTAACCAATAATTATACCAAAGATAAGATAAAGCAGGGTATTAATGGCATTGTCACTTCTGCTCCCGATGGACTTCATGAGTACAGTCGGCAGTTATCTAAGGGGGTAGAGAATGCTCTACCTAACTTTGCTGTTATCTCTGACAGTGATTTTCGCAATATGTTTGGAAAAGATAAGTTTAATGAAGTAGCAGATTTTATCGAAAAGAATGGTACTTATACTCGTGACACTATCTTTGGTGAAAAGAATACATTCAAGCCAAATGCATTTGCAATGCTAACAAGAGAACCAGTAGAGAATCTAAATCATATGCCTACTGCTGTTCTCCCTGCCTCAATGTTTAATAGCAATATTCGAGATGGACAGATTTCAGTAATAACAGAGAAGCGCAGCAATGGCTGGACGCGTTCATTCATGGATTTCCTTTATGGAGATACCGATGGAGATATGGGGTCACTTGTTGCAGCGACGAATGAAAAGTCTGAAAACTTTATTAAAAGACTTCATTCAGGCAACGATGAAGTTGCGACTCTTTATCGTCAGACCCAAATGGACAAGGCAGACCTTCAATTAAAAGGTCATGCCAAATATGGCTATAATCCTGATGGAACAGAAAGAGGGCTTATTGATGTACCAGAGATAGAAAGAAGACAAACCCAATTAGCTCAGAAGCTTTCAGAAAAAGCCAATATCGGTATTCTCTCTAAAGGATTAGAACCCGCCCATAATGCTGCAAGATCAATGGCTGTGAACGGAGGAGACCTGGCATCACAAGCAAAATTTCAAAGAATAGAAAATGCCCTAGGCTTTATTTCAGAATTTACACTTAAAGGTAAACACCAAACACAGAAAAACCTTATGGAAGGAAGGTCTATGGAGCTCCTTGAGGTTATTACTGGTAGCGGCAGTCATTCCAAGTCTTCAGTTGCTGAACGTAAAGCTTCTACACTAAAGATATTAGATGAAATGATTCTAGGAGAAGGAAATCATTCTCTTGCTGAAAGCATTAGGCAAAATGGACGTACTCAAGAAACGCTAGAAGCACTTAGAAAGGCTGGACATTCTGAAGGTATTGCCGATATTTCTTACTTTAGATCTTTCGGTAACACTGAGACTATTGGTGATGTCATTGATGCAATCGAACAAGGTAAGACAATGGGGAATACTGCAGAACAAGTAATTCAGTATTCATCAGAAGGAGTTGACTCTGAAGCATTTAAAAGATCTGCACGAAGAGAATCCATAACTGCGATTACAGAAAATGTAAAAAATGCTAGCTTTCAAGGAGGTAAGAATTTCCTGAAATACGCTTTAGCACCTGCTGCAGCAATAGGTTTCATAGGAACATTGGTAGGATCTAAAGGTGAAGTCAGAGCAGTAGGACAGGAGAACTATACAGATAATCAGAAGAGACATTTTAGTAGTAATCATACTCCTAAGCCTGTGATTGAACCTCAAATGCGTAAGCCAAAATACGAGCATGTGCAGATACGAGGACAGTCAAGTCAGCAGCAGTTTAATCCAAACAATCTGCCAAATAATTCAAATGTCAGATTTGAAGACAATCAGAGAACCTTAAACAAGTATGAGATACAAGAATTAGTAGAAAGAGGGATCTAGTCCCTCTTATTCTATTTCATCAGCAAAACGAAAAACATAGCCACCAATATGTTCCAACTTTCCATGAAGAACTTTAGAAATATTTGATGGTGCAAGGAGAAGCTTTTCTCCAGCCTCTAACACGCCTGAATACTGAACGCCACGTTGATCAATAATTGGCCTACGCATCTCTTCATTAATACGAAGCTTCTTTGTGTACTTCTTAGTAGAGATCTTAATTCCTAAAAGTTCTTCACTTAATGATTCGTGATTAATGAGGACTTGCTGCTTATGCCAGCAGGCTTCAGCAGAATCCGATCCTTGATAGAGAACTTCTACTAGAGGTGACTTATTGTTGTCTTTTAAAGTTTTAATCCATGCCTTAACGTCATGGTTGGAAGTTCCACTTTTAGCAATACGAAGCAAGTCATCATTTGTGAATTTAGCTTTTTTGTATTTAACCCCTACACAACGAATAGATTGTGTATCTGGATCTTTTAAAAGAAATGTTAGATAATGCATTATTAATCTCCGTATCAAATAATTATATTACATAGTTTACAATAATAAAAGTACTATAAAATACATTCTAATCAACAATCTCAATTAGTTCCAAAATAAAATGACACAGTATAGTCATTTACATATACAAAATTACATGGTATACTATATAGTATGAGAAAAAGAGAACTACTTCTGGCTAACTCCCGACCTAAAGGAGGGAGAGTGAATTATTGTATTCTATGGTTGCCTACCAAGTTATAGGAACTTATAATTACAAAATAGAACTTTAATATAATCGCACTCATTACCGGTAAAGATAAATGCAGGATAGACCAGAACTTACACAAGATAGTAAACCTGAAGCGACCAAAGAAATGACTAAGTTTTCATTGGGAACTAAAGTTAAGCCAGGAGATATTCGATTAAATAATGTTCTTATGAACATTCCTCCTGAGTCTATAACTATAATACAGACTGAATATGATGATTCTTCTTTTATGTTAAGGGAGCCTATTCCTTCAACAAGAAAAAGAGGAAAGAAAAAAATACTTGTACATATGCCTTTAGCCTTTGACCTAGGGGAGAGTGGAAGTAATTACTCAGATATTGCCAAGCTTTTAATTCAAATAAGAAAAAGCCCAATTGTTACTGTTGAAAACGAGAAGCTTAGATCTGAGATCTATGGACCAAATTCAGATGAAAGCATCTCTATGGCTTTCCTTGTGGAAAGCATCTCTGGATCTATTGATGGGGAATATCCATCATTACTTCGATGCGACATACAGATGGCATGGTTCAATCACTTACCTTATACACCAAGTGTGCTTTATCGTGGTGCTGCAGATGGATCTGAACCATTAATTAGCAAAAATCCAACTTCATTATTTAATGAATATTACACTACTGGAACAACAACCCAAAAGGGATTAATTAATGACCCCCTTTCATCAGAAGGTCTTCTCCTAGAAGACACTTTAGAGATTTTTTACAAGGAATACAACACATTCAATGAAAGCGTAGATATTTCATTTGACCCAAAAATGCCTTCTCAGATGACTAAGCGAGTTAAGACAAGAATCAAAAGTCAAGACGAGCGATTAAGGGAAGAGGGATGGATGCCTGCAGCAGAAAGAATGGGATATCCTGATGTAGATGGAGTGTATTATCGATGGAGAAAATTCGACATACCTACTACTGCTTTGGATCAAAATGGGGCTCTAATATTAGAGAGTTTAAGCTTTGCAATTAATACAAATATTTCATACATTCCATTGCAAGGATACTCGGTACCGACTGCTCAATTCATGGGTGGTTCTATTGCTGAAGTTGATGGTATTGTTTATGCAGCCGCAGAAAAAGATTCTGAGAATAATCCGATTGCTACGTCACTGAAGCTCGCTCAGTTGCAAAAAATTTTTGATAGAACAGCAGAAAATAGGATTCTTTACGAAAAGTACGGAGGGGAAGATTATGTAATGTTCCGTCATCCAATAACTAAACTTCTTAAATATAAGCCATATACAGAAAATAGATATGAAGCAGTTATTGATGAACCCAATGCCTCAATCAATATGTATCCAGAAAGATTATCTCAAGTTAATTACGGAGTGAAGGTAATTAAAGATAATCATTATTACAACCCAGAGCTCACAGAAATCAAAAAAGTTACATTCGATTATAATGATCTCTTGCCTCTCGTCATTTCTAATCGTGTTTCTGCCACTATTCAGGGACAGCCATTCGCTTCAAGATTCCAGTTTAAGAGTAAAGAGACAAGACTCAAGAACGACAATGATACTATTAAAATTGCTGGAGAAAATATTAGCGATGGTAACGGGGCAGGACTTGGACGTAACTCCTTAAAGTCTTCATGGATTGATATAGTCAAGGAACTTGAAAGCAAATATCAAATAAAAAAAATAGAAGGACAGCAAAAAGCATTTTTTCAGATAACATCAGAAATACGAGAGCCAGACAGAGAAGAAGCCTTAATGGTGGCTCAAGGATTATCTAATCTTCTTTCGGTTGATAATGAGATTAGCGGCGTGAGTTCAGCAGTAGCTAGCCGATGGTTTCTTTTGACTACAACTGAATTAAGAAATAGAAGATTAAGACAGACTATATGGGAAAAAGACTCAAGAAGAGATATTAACTTTCTTAATAGCGAAAACATGAATGTCATTGTTATTAATCTTTTAAAGAAAGCAGCTAAGGCGGAATATAGAGGCTGGGCAAAAGCTTATACAGAGAAAGCAAATGCAGTAACCCAATTAGCTCAGATTCCTGAATCTGAAACATATCCCGATCTCTTACTTCCTAAAGGGAAGCCATCTCCATCTTATTATTTTTATGATTTTGAAGATGAGAACTTTCATAGAAGTAATGCAATGAAAGGGATGGATGCATTATCTCAAAATATTCACAATAATATAATGGAGAATTTCATTAGTAAGGATGCTGTAAAAAATGTAGGAGAAGATTATGTTCCTCCTGTGGGCGGGTACACTACAGCATTTAATCTTTCTTCCTCAAATGAGAATGCAGCTAAGTCTGGAATGGCTCATGATCCCAGTAATGAAGATCATCGTAAGCTGCTAGCACTCCAAGCAATGGGTGCAGCTACAGCAATGACCAACTCATTAAGACAGGCATTTCCTACATTCAAAATATATTTAAAACAAGATAGCTTATTTTTTGAAAGTGAACTTTCTTTAGCAGATCGATCAGCGAGAGAACAGCGCAGTGCACTTAGTAATTTTAGAGATTTCTCTGAATATTTTGATGTTAGTAACGTTATAGATATCCGAATAGTTAAGGATGAGAATGAACCTGCTGATCTTTTAGTGATTCGAATTGTTGGAACTGATCGAGATAAAGTTAATAAGATTAAGCGAGATATTGAATCTCAAACAATGAGTCATCTTCAAACGCATAGAGAAATTATTCAGAGAATAAATGACAGAAAAGAAGAAGGCACTAAGATTACAGATGCAGAAATGCACATGAAAAAATATGGACTGACAGAAGGGGTTCGGATTCAAGCTAGATTGGGATACGAGGTTGATCCAAATAAATTAAATGTAGAATTTAATGGCAAGATTGTTTCTGTAAGCGGAAAAGATATTATTGAAGTAGTCTGTCTCGGAAATGGAGAAGAGTTAATTAAAGAGATTAAGGCTCCAACGATAAAAGACAAATATAGCTTTAACTCAAATACCCCCGACCTTATTGCTAAGCTGACTGAGAATTCTCCAGAAATAGTTAGCTTTGGAAATTTAAACTATAAATCAGATTTAGGCTTCGAAATTAGTTTTATGCCTGAGTTTGCAGGCGGACGCTCAGCTCTAGATAACGTTTTTGCTCCATCACTTTTTAAAGGCTATACCATGCCTGCAAAAGCTGTAAATACTGTAGCGAATACAGCGAAGTATTATGTGCTTATTAGTTCTGCGATGAAGCGAGGAGTATGGGGAGCTACAAAGCTCGCTATTACTGGTGTAGCCGCAGCATCGGCAGGGAAGGTATTGCTTGTTGCAGCAGCGGCAGCAGCAGCATATGAAGGATTTAAAATAGGAGACAGATGGCTAAATGGCTCACCTTTTACTGTCTATAATAATACAGTATGGGACGTCCTCCAGGAGCTAACCTATAGGCATCCCGGAACTATATGTTCAGTAGTTCCTTATGATAATAGAAGTACTATTTACTTCGGAGAGCCATCGGAACAATATTTCTATAGAGGTCCTACACCATTAGAAGCAGGGATAACTGTTGGCGATACATTCTTTAGACAAACGTTACGCGAGCAATTAGATTATGATGTTTACAACTTAGATAAGGAAATGCTTGAAGCTTCCTCTGCAATTGTTGGCACAGAAAGACAACAGACAATAAACAAAAAGAAAGTAACTCGATCAGAGATACAATCAAATGCCAAGGCAACAAAAGACGAAATAATCTTAAGCATGGTAAGACCTTTTAGGACATATCATCTAGTTGCTTCCGAGCATGATATTATTTCGAATACAATAGAAACAACTTCAAGGAATGTTGGTAATGCAGTTCAGATTGCATATCCTTCAAAATCTAAGCATGAAAACTTTGATGGAAGTGTAGGCTTTACTGATTATGAACTAACAGAAATGAAAGCGGATGATGATATCGATGCTTCTCAGATCACTAAGAAAGTATTCACATTCCATAATGCACATAAAGATTCTGTAGATGACCTCCCTGAACGATATGCTAAATCCAAATTAGTAAAAGAGCTAGAAAGAGTCTATCGTGGAAAGCTGACTATTATGGGAAGAGCAAATATCAAGCCACATGATATTCTTATCTTAAGGGATACGGTTAACGATATTATGGGACCAGTAGGTGTCTCTAAGGTCATTCATCTTATGAGCCCACATGGTGGATGGATAACTGAAATTGTTCCAAAGCTAATAGTGTTTCCCGATAATGCATCAGGAGCATATCAATTAAGCACAGTAGCAAAAGGCGCGGCATACTGGCTGAGTGATGAGTTTCAAAGATTCTATACAAATTTAAAAAGATATATGCCTTCTGAGAATGGCTTTAGTAATCTAGGAACTAACATTGCAGACTTAGTTCGACTTGCAAATGGGTCAGATGTAGTAGATTACGAGAATCTAGATCTTTACCAAAAGACAGATCTCGATATTAGCAATCCTAGTACATGGATGGAAGACAGAAATATTCAAGCAGGCTCCGCAGCAATAGGAGCAGCAGGCTTAGCAGCTGGCACTAATTCCTTGATGTTTGCAGCAGGAGTTCCTGAAAGACTTGCAGGTTCAACTGTTAATACGGCAAGACAGTTGGGTACAACTGCAACAAGTATATTCGGGTCTGGCTCTGTTACTAATATTGCAACAAATACTACAAGAACAGTTTTAACTGGTGCTTCCGTGGTAACCAAAAGCGCACTGACTTTAGGCTCAGTTTTTGCTGGCCCTTTAGTACATCTAGGCTTCTCCACATTTATTGATGGGATTGTTAGCTGGACTAAATATAGACAACCAATTATGTTCTTTCCTCTTTATAGAGAAGGAGAAGCGTGGTACGCTGCATTAGACGGATTTAAAGATAATACTATTATTCAGCACTTTGGTCTCGAAGCAAAGAGAGTTAAAAATAAATTTGAATTTTATAATATCTACAATAGAGTATTAAACGATTCATTCAGGAAATAAAAATGGCTAATGAAAACAGCAAAGTAGAAGTATGGTTTAGGCCAAATTGGCATCCGGCTCTAAATAATCTTTTAGGGAAAATAAATGGTCAGTATGCTTATATTACAAGTGTAGGAACAATTGAGCTACTTGGTCCTCTTCACGAGGATCCAGATATTTCTAAGTTTGCAAACGAATCAGAGACAAGAGGGCCGACTGTTTCTTTATCTGCTATTGCAGGACTGGGGCTTTAATGAAGAACAAAGAAGCATATAATGAGGCGAGTAAGGCTAATCCTATTCCTAAGGGCGACTCTAAGCATGCAAAGACGTTAGTGAAGATTAAGGACTTTAATCCTTCAAAACATCTACTAAAAGTAGTAAGAGCTTCAGATGGAGAACCGATAGAAGATAATATTTTTGTCGAGGGCGACATTACTCAAACTAAGCCATACGATAAGCGTGCTGCTAAGGTTTTAAAAACAAGTGAAACATCAGATGGGCCAATATTAGAGATCACAGATGACAGTGCGTCACTAAGAGGATCTCCAGATTTTGGCTTCTATTCATATAATAAGTTTGGGAATGTGATAAAAGGACCGACAAGTTTAACCGCAGCTCCACACGAAATTAGGCTTTCAGGAGTAACTACATTAAATCCATTGCTGACTACGTGTTTTCCCTCTACAATTGTAACTCCAATACCAACCACAGTTTGGTCTTTACCGGGAGCTGGATTACTAGGTCCTATAGGTAAAGATGTAGCGATCATGGGCGCACTTGTTGCGATAATGGGAATTTAAGATGGGACCATACAGTATTAATAGAGAAGACTTAACCTGGTCAGACATGGGCGACTTCACAGTTGCCTTAGGTGACATTGAGGACACTAGGGCAGTAAAGGGAAAAGGTTTTATCGAAGAATGTCAGCGTCGGATCCAGAGCTCGTTCAATGACTGGAAGCTCAGAAATCAAGACGGAGCAAATCTTCATGTTTTCAAGGACAGAATAAATAATGAGATCCTTTGGAATGAGATAAAGGACAGCATTGTATTCGCCCTAACATTCGATTCTTTTTTGTCGCCACTAGACTTAACAGTTCATGTAGCTCCAGTTTCAGCAACTGAGGTTGCTGTTCGAATAGATTTCTCCGATAATATAAAAAAACACATAGATCCTAGCCTTCATATGATTAAAGTTATTTATAACTTAACCGGTGAAGGTCCTTTTATAATGAGATAAGCCAATGGAATATTTAGATATTAATACCGATGAAAGTACTAGTAATGCTCTGCAGAAACTAAGTAGCTACACTAATCTAACCTTCTTGTCGCCAGGATCTAAGGCTCGTCTTCTTGTTGAGATATTGGGAGAAGAGCTAGGGCTGGAAGCAGAGCGTTTAGATCAGAATGTTGGTGTAGCCTTAATTCGTAATAGCAAAGGAAAACTCCTAGATTATATTGGCGAAGTATTTGGTATGACAAGATTAAGTGAGGTCAAGGCTTCTGTTTTTTCGGAAGAAGAAAACTTTATGATCTATACTCTAGAGCCAAACTTCGGTGCAATTAATAATGGCGAGGATATTAATATTCCAGTAGGAGCTATTAACATCTATAGCACCCCTAATAGTTCTGCAAATAGAGTCGCATATAAAAACACGCAAATGATTACACTTCCGAGGAATAGTAATCGAGTATTCTTTGCTGCAGAAGCATTGTATGCAGGCGAGAACTCAAATGTTGGAGCCAACAGCTTGGTGTTTCACGACTTTACTAACTATGCAGATTCATTAAGTCGAACACTTTTGGTTACGAATAATGAAAGTATTACATATGGGCGAAACGAAGAAAGTGACGATAATTTTAGGTTTCGAATTCAGAGAGAAAAGATATCGGGAGAAGCAGGAAACGAAACGGCAATCAGACTATCGGCATTGCTTATTCCTGGAGTGTCTGACATTGTTAAAATTCCTTATAGCAGAGGAATAGGAACAAATGATTGGCTAATTCGTTCGACTTCAACATTGGTATCAAGTAGCTTGATTGATGCAGTTCAAAATGTTATAGATGAAAGACAATCAGCAGGAATGAGTAATCTTGCAAAAGCACCAAATATTGTAGGATTAGAACTATCTTTTCCTTTAACATACAAAACAGTATTAGAAGATTCAGAGAAAGAAAAGATTAGAGCAGAAATAAGAAAGAATCTAGCAGATTATATTAATAACCTGGCGATTGGAGAGAAGCTTATTCTTGATCAACTTGTCCGTGTAGTTCTGAATTCTAGTGATAAAATTGAAAGCATTGGAGATAAAGGCTCTGCGAGTAATTTTACTTATGTTTTTATTCATCAGCGTTCCGGTATGTCTAATTCAGTAATTAGAAAAAGCTTACTTACTGATTATAAAACCAAAAGTAATGAAAGAGTCATTCTAGAACCAAGAATTGAAAGCCCAATTTTAATCAAAGATAATAACTAATGATTACGATATCTAGTATTACTCCAAACAAGAATGCATACAATGTTCATATTAATGAAGATGTTAATATTAAGATTAATGCAGACTTCAAATTAGATCCAAGAAATATAAGCTTCAAAATAAACGAAGTAGACGTAGTTCCTAATACTTTTTCTGTATATAATCCAGAAACAAATACAGCAGAGCTAGATGTTACCTTATATGTTCGTAGACGTATTAAATATAAAACCAATCGCAGATATGGACAAGAAGATCTACGTTACGGGATGAGAGACAACTTCCCAAGCATGTTTCAATATAATTCAAGGTATGTTATAGAGTTTACAGTATGGGGGACCAATTCAAACAATATAGAGGAAAGAATTACCGATCGCTTCGTTTTTACAACAGAGCCAGGCGTTTTTAGTAATGAACGCCCAGATGATTACTACTATAGTGAAGCAACACAAGGAATAGCGAACTACTTCCCAGAATGGTCAAAGTCTAGATTCGATAAATTCTCAAACCTACAACAGCTGATGAATCCTATTGGTATACAGTTAGAGAAAGTTCAGGACTTTGTGACAAAACAGTCAGCAAATAACTTTTTGCAGACTGCTAATCTTAAACAGTTACCATACCTTCATAAGATAGAATTAGGAAAAGACTTTGATATAAAATCTAATCTCAATCAAGATAGGTCTCTCTTTTATATTCAGCCAGATATTTCTGGAATTCAAGGAATAACAAGATATGACCTATATACTTCGCAAAGCAATAATATTAATTCTGCTTTCTATGAAGCTTACCCAAGCAGGATTGATTCTGAAAGAACTGTAATAGATAGCAATCTGCTACATGGGCCAACCTTAGCAACAGAGACTTCTCAATTAATAGAAAAGAAGCTAAGTAGAGAAGGCGCTGTCTGCATTAAGGCAAGTAATGTTGGTAGTTCTATTTATAGAAATGAACGTGGAAATATTTTATTTGTAAAATGTAGAATACATGGCAAGAACCCTTTCAGTATTGAGCAAACAGAAGATATCGTTCTATTAAACGATAGAGAAATTTCTTCAAATAAAAGCTGGTCATACATTCAGTCTATTGAGTTCTTTAATCTTAATAATCAGAAGATCACATTTGAACTTAAAATTTTCAAATCACCATTAGCTGTTATTCAAGATAAAAAGTTCACAACAACATTTGAAGACAACAGAGAGCCTGTTCTTTGGAAAGCTGAAAAGATCAATACTCGAACAGTCCTCCAGAAGCACATCACTACAGGTGATAATGCTCTGGAATTACTGAGAAACGCGGGAGAGACCAAGCCTATACAAGAATATGAGCTTTTAGATATTGATAATGCTTCGTCTTTAGATCTTATCGACATAGCTATTGATTCATTTTCAAATAAAATCTACGGGGTAGATGAGGAATTCTTATACATATTTGATAAGCATGAATCTTACCCGGAAAGATTAAAAGAAATCCCTGGAGACAATGGCTCTTCCGATTTCTTAATAGAACTTGATTCAGATGAAATGGGACTAGATGAAGATGGGCAGAAAGAAATTCTGTTCAAGCTTGTTCATAAGAGTCCAGGCAGTACGATTGTACGATACCGTGTTAGAATGAAGAAACCAGATGGCACTGAGATCTTTCTTCGGGCAGATGGGAGCCAGACACTAGATATGAATGAAGCTAGTATCATCGTAAAACAAAAAGATATCCAGCTAGAGGATAAGCAGTATTCTTTTATTGCAGATCAAGTTGGTGACTATATAATAGAGTTAGAAACGATATATAGAAAAGGCCAATCTTCACGCCATAGACAGCTAGTAAGAGTTCTTACAAAGAAAGCTCAGATCAAATATAAGCTTGAAAGAATTCTCAATGAAGAGAAGCCTGTTTCCTTGTTTTTTGACTATGATCAGAAGCTTAAACTCTTAACAGATCGAAACAGTGTCTATACAATAAACTTTCATTATGATGGAGTCATTATTGATTACGATAGTAAAATCCTTTACTTTATAGAAGAATATGAATCAGTGGACATAGAATGACAAAAAGATATTATCCAGAAAAATTTAATTTAGTAACATCTGTAGATGACGTTGGTGCAATAACTGACATCTCTAGGATTACAGGTGAGGATCTTTTTTCTTATAAAAAACGAGTACTTGAATCAAGTCAGCGTATTGCGAACTCCTCTTATCAGGGGTTGATTAATGGTATCAACAGAGAGCTAGGACTTGAGCGCGTAGATCTAATTGAGATTGATCTCAAGAAAATGATATGCGGAGACCTTTCGCTTCAGGGGGTCTCTTATTCTGCCGATGTTATTACCGATAATCGTTACTTTACTGGAATGATTAACGGTGTTCAGACAACTGCTATAGGTCAAATATTGACCGTTCCAACCGATACATGGAAGGAAAACGAACTAGTTGGACTCTGCTTAACGATTGGTGAAAATGAGTATAAGATAAAATCAAATACAAGCAAGCAGATTAAGATCTCTGGAGACATGTCTAATCTTGTTGGGCAAACATATTCAGTAAAAGCTAACTGGATAACAAACAGTCTTATTGGTCTCGCTTTAAAATTAAACAAGAGACGCTACATCATTACAGAAAATACAAGTAATGCAATTCGATTAGATTCTAATGTTAAGTTTAATGACGATACTAGTTATAGTGTAGTTGCAAACAGTCCTAGAATTGAAGTTACCTCATCTAGAATTTTTCTATACAAGGATTATGTAAACGAAGAGAATTATCAATTAGATAAAGAAATAGATATACGTAAACGTGGAGTTCAGTACAGCTCTGTTATTAATGAAATCAATACATCTGCATTTTTTACTGCAAAGAGTCTAATCAAGGATAATTCTATTTTTCCTGCTTTTACAATTAGGAAGCAAGACTCAGATGTAACTGTTAACGAAGAGCTCATTCCTGGGACTAGATTTTTTAAATTAAAGAATCAACATATCAAGTCAGGCTCAGCACAGTTCTCAGAGTCAGGAATATTCTTTAGGGAAATCGAAGATATAGAGAGTTCTCCGAATGGTCCATATTATAATATTAATTACGAGCAGGGAATTGTTTTATCTAAAAACATTCCAAGTGGGAGAGGTACTGTCTCGTATAGATATATGAACATACCATTTAAGCTAGAAGCAACACCAGCAGTCATTACTGCTTTCTCGGATAAAGATGCAGAACCGTATTTCTTTGCTCAGCAAGAAAAGACTCTTTATGAAGATCAACGAGATAGATACATCTCTAGTCAACCAAGATCTAACATGATAGAGTATATAGCAGAATTACTTAAAGTTACCGATCAAAATTGGGGTAAATAGTGGCAATTACTTTAGTAGAGCCTAAAACGTCAAAAATAACTGGCGGAGTAGTCCTTGATTTATATGGTTCAGGCTTTGACCAGCCTGACACAGTAATACCAGTAAACGAAATAGAGACTACAGATACATCTGGAGCTGGTGGTTTATTGTCTTATAATGGCACCACTGCTCGATTGTCACTTAATGGCACTAACAACTCTAGGGCATCATTCAATTTAAATAGAATAATGCCAGAAGCATTTAATCTAGAATTACTATTCTCAAGTACAGTAAAATCTTTTCCTTTGACTGAAGGCGTTAAGGCTCTAGGAATAGACCTCATTGATGCTTCAAATGTTACAAATAAGGTTAGGGTATACCTTACCTATGAAGGACCTAAGGGGTATCTGCTTGTAATAGAGACATGGAAAAATTTATCTTTAGAACATAGAGAAGAAACATCATTTGATCCTAAAAAAATTGAATCAATATCCGTCCAGGCTTGTGGTAAATACATTCATGGCTTTGTAAAAAGCAATGCTAAGCATATTAACTTCGGTAAAACCTCTGAGCTTATTGCTCCTGGTTATTCTGTAAGAGTCTTCACGGAATGTCCAACTGAAGGCGTTAGCTATGAATCAGAAATAGATATAAAGCATCTTGTCATACATCCAATGGTCTCGTTTATTGGTTATCCTACTGAGATTATTTCATGGTCTAATTCCCATGTTAGAGTAAAGACAACAACGGGTGAGATTTCAATAGGAGATATTCTTCTATCTACTGGAAATGCTACTGTTCATGGCCTAAGAAACCACGTTCGATACGTTAAAGGTAGTGCAATTTCTGTTATCAGGAAACAGTTCGATACAGTTCAAGCCATTATTAATGAATATGTAAATCCAGCAAGAGAAAAACTTTTCAAGAGTAGTAATGGATTTAAATGGGACGAAGGATATTTGCTTTCAGAATCAAATAAAAACAATAATCTGGCTGTGCCAAACCTATGGGACCCAACAACTGGTAATATTCCAGCTAGCTTCTTTCAGTCAGGAACAGCTCCTAGCGAAGCCCTCGAGTTTAAAGGTATAGAGAAATTCACAGCAGAAGATCAGGAAAAATGGTTTGCTCAAATCAAGCATGGTACTTACTACGTTCGAAATGTTCCATATTATCTTTTTTCCGATGAATCAGTTATTGAGTATCTTGGAGAAGGAAAGACTGAAGATGGACGCTCTAAGCATCCTCTACTCTTTAAGCCTAAGATTGGAGTACCTATTGTTGCTTCTTCTCTGGGCGAAAAGCTAGAAGACAATACGATAATTGAAAAAAGACGATTTCAGAAACGAGGACGCTTCACAGGAAAAGTATTAAATGGAGTAGAATTAAATACTTCTAATCCAACAAATATAGATCAAACTAAAGAAGAGTTTATCGTCATATATAATTCCAATAATGAAGTAAAGAATTGGTCAATTCCTGTAACTAATATTGCTGCAGGAAGGTTCGAGTTTGCTCTCCCTGAAACTCCGATGAGAGAGTTTAAGCTAAGATTCTCTAGAAAAGATATCTTTAAAAACGAAAAGATTGTAGCAAGAAAGTATGGCGAAGATGTTTATAATCTTTTCCAATACGGAGAAGGTATCGAAGAGATTGGTGACTATGCTATTGATTATAGTAGAAGAAAAGTGGAAGTTTTAATTGATCGTCCATATACAGATCTTGGATATCTTAGTTATACTTTTGACTATCCTGCAGTAATTGAATTTAATAACGACTATACTAGTGATAACGGAACCTATCTTTCTCATCCAACATTCTCAGATTTAAAGAGCCTAGATAATATCGGAACATCTAATGGTCAAAGTAATCAAAAATTTAGACTAAGTGATTTTCCTATAATCGACACTAGCACATATGCAACAGTCGATACTTCTAATTTTAAACTATTTACCTATGATGAGTTTGATAATACATTTGACGGAGAGTGGAAGAGAGTTGCAAGCATAAACAATCATGGTCCTGAAGAAAAAGTCTATACAGTAAATTCTGCAGAAGGAATCGTTGCATTTGGAGATGGCATCAATGGGAAGAAGCCTGGAAAATATCTACAAATTCTAGTCGGATATAAACCAACACTTAAGATCCAATATGAACCAGAATCTTCTAGTGATATATGGTCGGGGAAAAATATCGACCTTAATCTAACCAAGCAAACTATCAATTCAGGATTCCTTTATCTCAGTCGCAAAAATCTTTTGCCAGCACAAATTCTTCTAGAATTTGCAACACCAAACATTAACGCCTTCGAAACGGCAGACATAAACGGAACTGTTTTGACACAAGATGGGGATGTTGTTTCTGGAGCAAGAGTTCACTTTGAAATTCTTGCAGGTGGAGGAATGTTAAGGGATTCACAATTACTAAGTAACCCTAATGGAGAGATCAGTACTATCTATACTCCTTCATCTAGACTCGAAGATATTGGTATCAGAATAGACATTTATCAACCAAGCGAAGACCCCTTAATTAAGGGAGACCTAAATCCATTTGCTTACGGAGACAAGAATGGAGTTCCTTATATGTCCCTTAAGGCAGACGAGGTAATTCAAGGAAAGCTTGAGGATATTTATTTATTTAAAATTCTAGATGATGGTGATCCATTTTTGTCCTATAATAATGAAACAAGAAAAGGCGGAAGATTAGTTCTTTTATATAATAATAATGGTCCGATTAGGGGAGAATACTTAGCTGGGAATGTGATTGGTTTTGCCAGTCAGTTACCGCAATCAGTTAATCCAGATGGGCCGAATTACGATCCTGAACTTAGAGGATTTTATATTATTGGTAAAAAAACAGTCCAGGCAAGAGCTTTTATAAATCTTGAAGATATAAGAATATACTCTGACATCATAAGAATGACCGTCGAATATTCTCCTTTACAAAAAGGAACATGGAGATTACCAACTCCACCAATTGATTTTGAATCAACACAAATAAATACAGCAACTTATATTAATATTGATTAGGTAACATATGGCAATTAAAGACAATAAATTAAAAGATCTTACACCATTAAACGTTGACTTCTTGGCAGGAGAATCTCCTACTTCGGAGAAGCTTGAAGGGATGATGACTCAAGTCCAGAAAGGGCTAGAGTATATTGAGAACATGTTCGGTGATGCATTCGGTGAAGAAGAAAAATTCAATACATGGATGTCAACACTTGCAAGAGACTTAGGGGATAGAAGTGAAATTAATCCTTTAATTATTCCTAATCAAGTGATTACATATTATCAGCAGAATCTTACTCCAGGTAAGGTCGAGCACGAGCTTGACTTTCTACCTGTAGGTGATTTTGCAAGTTTAATCTCAACCTCACTTGATGCTTCTATCTTGCCGGGACAATACAAGGCTTCAATAGAGCTTCTTGAGAAGCCAGGAGACTGGACAATTGGAGCGGGAAATATTATTGATGGCAAGCTTGTTCGGAGTCGTAAGCTAGTCACTCACTCGCCAGCAGAAGGCAATTCTATTGTCTTCTCTGAAGTCACAACAGGAAAAGGTTCATCAACAATATCTTCATTAGAAAATGTTATTCCGAATATTGCTCAAGCTAAATATGGTGGACCATTCCTTAATATAACTTTAGCTGATGCAGTTACTAATACCTATATTGTTAACTTACCATTAAGAACAAAGATGTTTGACGAAGCAGGAGATATTACTGATTATTCTGCATCAAACACAAAACATAATGCAGGAATTAATTCTCAACATGAATTGCCTCCTTATTTTTTCGACAGCACTGGTCTTGCACTAAATGAAGACGATCCAGACAATGGAGGAGGAAAAGTTATTCCTCTTAACTTGATTAAAATTTACAACTGGGATACGAAGAAAGAGATTGAAGGAATCGTTAGAGTTAAGGCCTCTCCTATTCCTGAAGCTAGAAGATACCAGTTCATGCTACAGTTAAGAATTGATGTATTACTTAATAGTTCTGGAAGATACCTATTAGTTGTTCCAGGAAATACAATCACTAATCAACTTAAAGGTTTATCTGAAGAAGTTTTTAATAATAGAAGCGATTCTGCTTCTATGGCCCGACTAATTAAGCATAAAGACTTAATCGGACTAAGAACATCTACTCTAGATGTATCCAATAGGTCTAAATACTATGGTCCATCAAACATTGATGCGAATGATCATTCTCAGTATCTTCATAGAAATGGTTTTACTGATGCAGATAAGGGAGCCGGAGGAAACATCTTAAGGGGAAACCTTGTAATTGGGAATAAGGATCTTGGTTCTAGCGACACGATTCATGAACATTTTAATGTCAATACAGATTCATTTAAATTGCATTTCGGGAATGTAGCAAAAGGTCCTGCGCTAAGTTTTGATAAAATTTTTACTCATAATATTGATCATTCTTATGGTGGATTACCTTTATCATGGTCTGATACTGCTTTGTTACTAGAAGGAGCGGTAAGTGATTCGAATCCTGCTAAAAAGAATATTGTATTAGACGGAGAAGTAAGAACGACAGGAAGTGTTATTCTTGGAAAGCTTGCCTCAGATACTATATACATGCAGGGGAAATTGTATATCAATGACGAAGTTACATTGATACCAAGAGCAAAAGCAGGAATTACTGGCGAAGCCGGTAAGATGATTTACGATTCCAGCGAAAAGACCATCTTAGTACACAATGGTACCAGCTGGACAAGTTCAGCAAATCAGGTTGGCTATTCCGCTGTTATTGGTGATGGCGTTACTACATTTGGTAAATATAATGGTACAAATATTACGCCTTTTAATGCTGCTATTGCGGAGGTAACCTCTACAGGAGGAACCATTAAGATCCTTCCTGGTAACTATAATCTGTTAACAAATACTATTCAGGTACCTGCCAACGTCAGACTGGAAGGATCTGGAATTAAGACTATACTTACTGGAACGGGAAATACAGTTGAAACAATTGGAGCAAATGCTTCAATTCAGAATCTTAGCATTAAAAATGCATCAACAGGCTTACTTGTAAGTGAATCAGGTACATCAGTTAGGGATGTTATCTTTTCTGACTGCACTAAGGCAATAGATATAACAAGTGCTGCTACAGGGTTACAGATTTTAGAAGGCGTGATTTATGACAACTGTACGGAGACAACTGATTTCTCTGGAACGTCTTCGATTCTCACAAATGAAAATGTTACGAAGAATGCAACTGCATATGCTTTTGGTTCTACAGTAAATGATTGGAGCATTAAAGAGGAGTTGTTAAAAGAATACATTCCTACATCTGGAAATATTGTTATTACTCTAGACAAGGCAGCAGAAGGTGCAATAGGACTTGGTGCATTTAAGGTCACAGGAACAGGAACATTTATATGTAAGAAAATGTTACCAGTAAACCCAAACGTAGGTCTTGGTGGTCATATCAACATTAGAAGGCTTGGCACTATAGCCAGTGTCTCGGTTGGAGTAAATTGCTACGGAGCTGACTATACTAATCTAGGAACAAGAAACTTCTTATTAAGCAATGCAGGTATCGGAAACGCAACGATGGATTTATCTTTTACAAAAAGAATAATGACTGGGATCGGGACAGATACTTATAGCTTCCCTGCAGGCACAAGATTCATACAGCCTATTATAACTATTGTTTCAAATAATAGCGGCATCCTTTTTGATTCATTTGAGATAATGAATTTAGGCTATGCTAGAGATATTTCTACATACGGAAGCTACACTGTAACCGGAACCGATATTGATTGGTCTTTAGGCAATGTATTTCATAAAACAATTACGGCAAATACGACCTTCACATTCAGTAATATGACAGAAGGAAAAGTTGTGTCTGTTGTAGTAAGGAACTCAGGGGCAGCAAATAGAACAATTGCATTCCCTTCTGGTATATACAAGGATGCTGGGATTATTCTTACAATAATTCCAGGAATGGAACATGTTTATACATTTATTCGTGTAAACGGAAATACTTACGTCTCATTCCTTAGTCATTTAACTAATGTGTAAGTAGGAGAAACATGATACCTTGCGCTTATCTGAGAAATAATAGAGGTTGGCCATTTGGTCTAGATGGCAAATTGGAAGTTTTGTCTGGGACATATACTATCCCTTCTGGTTCTGTAAAAGATTATCTTTCCATATATGTTGCTGCAGGAGCTACCTTAAGAATTGAGGGTGATTATAATTTAACAGTCATAGGTGCCCGATCGAACATAGTAGTCAACGGAACAATCAGAGCTATCTCTGGCTATGATGCTCAGAGCACATTAACAAAGAGCATGACGGCAACAACTCCTGATGGTCTTGTTTTATCTGCAAGCAGTACTAATGGACAGGGTGGAGCTGGAGGTTTTGGAGAAAATGGGACATCTTGGCCCGGAGTCAGGACTAATGGTGGAAACCCTAATACCGGTCGTGGTGGTGGTGGTGGTGGTGGATCTGCTGCCACACAAGGGGAAACAGGACATTCTTTCTATACGGACTCCACAAGAGGAGCTGGCTATCCCGCAGGAAACTGGTCTATTGCTTCACCTTTTCTTACACCTATACCAGGACTAGGTGGCGGATGTCCTGGAGGAGCTGGTGGTCAAGGAGGCGGCGGAGGCGGAGGCGGCGGAATGGTAGGAGCACGAGGCTTGCCTCTCTTTATCAAGACATGGGGAAGCATAACTGGAACTGGAATTATTAATGTCTCTGGACAGAGTGGCTTTAATGGTGGTCAAGGTGGAAAAGCATACGATCAAGGTGGCTCTCCTAAAGGCGGCGGCGGCGGCGGAGGGGGCGGCGGCGGTGGTGGCGGCGCAGGAGGACATCTTTGGATCCGTCATCTTGAAGGCTGTTCCGTAGTCACAAGAGCAAATGGAGGAGGAGCTGGCGCTGGTGGAGAACGAGGAGTCACTGGTGGGGGGAAACCAACTCTCAAGTACGGTGGCCCAGGTTTTGCAGGCAGTCCTGGACCTAATGGTTTTATTCAAATACAAAAAATAACATAATAATATTTTAAGCTCTAAGCTTTTCTTAATCTTAGAGCTTAATCTGAATCTCTAGATAACATATCAATTTATCGTTTCCATACCTGTACTTATGATGCTAGAATACACTATATTCGTTGGAGGATATTGTGGATTTTTTTTTCAAATCAGAAGGCTGCATCGCATGTGACTTCTTGTCTATGTGGTTAAAAGAAAACAAAGAAAAGTGGACTGGTTCACTTAAAATTGTTGAGGTAGAATTTGATAATAATACTGATAAAATAATAACTTATATTGAAGGAAAAGATTGCGGTGAATCTCCTGTAGGAAAGGTTCCTGCTTATTATTCTTCATTAAGGAATGAACTTGTAACCGGGTTCGATGCCGTTAGGAAGGAATTCGAGAATGCCAGTTGGAACAATTAGTCTCAAGTATACTACTAAAAAATTTCCGATCAATAAAACTTTTGATACTCGAATAAACATTAAAGATAATGTCGAGCAATTAAGATTCAGTACAGTCTTCAGTGAAGATGCTGTGGGGATATCTTTTATTGATGCTCCTCGAATAAGCATTGAAGATAATGTACTTATTAAAGAACCGATATCGTCAATCGCTCAAAACAATAAAGCCTCTGCTATTGAATCTCAGTATCTTACAGATGATTTTGCAATCAACTTCGCAAGTTTTTATATAACTGATATTGTGAATGAGGTTGAAGGCGAGAAAGTTCCTTTGTATTTCTGGCATGATTTAACACCAAGACCCAATATATCAAATTTGCAAATACTTGATGGGAGCAAGAATCCTGTTAATTCGAATTTGTGGAGATATGAAAATGAATCTAACTCATTAGGGTATCTTCGTAGTGGTATCTATACGAATCTTCAATGCATCGTAGATCGAAAAGAAGGAGCTTATGAAGTTTTCTATATTCGATATTACGATAATGACAGGAATGAGATGCTTACCGAGCTATTAGACTCTAAGCCATTTTATTCTCAGTCCAGTTTTATTAATGCCAGAACATCTAGAGAATATGTTCTGAGTCAAACAACTAGTGGCTACAGAATCAATGTAGTATTTGACTCTATGAACTATAGCCCTACTCCACTCGTAGGAAGTCAGCGTTTTTTTATTAAGAATAGAGAGAAGTCGAAAATATCTATCGAGAAACCTTCTGCTACATTATCTGTTCAACGTTGGAACTTAAGAATTTCTCCAGGCGATTTCTTGGCCGAAGGAAGAAGATACTGGATCCCTGAATATTACACTCAACTCTATAGCCCCAACTTTCCATACAAGATAGAGAAGGAGCGAGAGGTCGAGCTGTTCGATAGGGACATTGTTTATACTAATCTCTTTCCCATCGCAAGTCTTCAAATAGAAGGCTTCTTCGTCTATATCTTATTTCGAGACTCTACTGGAGCGGTAGTTAAAGCTATAACCAATGATCCGTTGGCGGATACCTACATAACCAAGCAAGGTTTTGTTACAAATATTTTTTATGATAAAGACGGAATTGAGTCAATCTCTGCAAATTCGGGATTCATCAAACTCAAGGAAAAAGTATCTGAAAATTATAAAGTCTATATGTCCTATAGATATATCGAGAATTATTTCACATACCTAGATTTGTCAGTTAATCCAAGTATTAACCCAGATATTCTCGGAAAGAGAATGGTCCTTTATGTCATTCCTGATGCAGAAGAAAGAGCGGCACATCATCTTGTGGTCGATGAAAGTGGAACTATACTAGAATCCAGCTTAACTGATTTAAATAAATCCTTTGAAGGAGTTGCAGATTCTGGAAGCACTGAATATATCGAAGATTTAAATCTTCCAGAAGAAGACTATTTTAGCCACTTCGAATTAGAGATTCTTTCAGGCTTTAATTCTGGTATTCGTGTAAAAATAAGCAGTTATAATAATCATAGGCTCTACTTTGAAGATCAGATGTCTTTTCCTGTAGAGAAAGGGACCCACTATCGTATCCTGAAAAAGATAGACAGCTATACGCATTTCGATCCTACCCTAAATAAGACATATAGCTATACCGGATGGAATGATATTGCATATGCGAATCAGTACATTAAGCTTGGAGATGTCTTTGTTATTCAGAATCTAACAATTTCGGATATTAAATCTTACGATTCTCGTATTCATGGAGGAGGGCTTAAAGATGAAAAAGAAGATGCCGGACTGCAGTTACAAGATGAGGCTAGATGGTACTGGGATATTGGAAATTTTGACGGAACGCCATATCCAGGTATGGGAGCAATTCTCGTTGAATTACCAAGATACATATTGAAAGAACTTGGTGGCCCTTTTGAAAGAAAGCAAGTAAGAGAGATTGTTCTAAGACATATGGGAGCTGGAAGTTATCCGGTTATTAAGTATTACGATTATTCTACCGAGATTACAAAAGTAACTCCTGGAGATAAAGAAGTGCTTGTTGAATGGGATCTTATTGATGCTAGCGAGTACAATATCTATATTGGTAACTCACCAGATAATCTGTTTTTCTATCAAAGTCAACCTGGGACTAGGACATCAGCAAAAGTTACTGGTTTAGAGAATAACAAGATTTACTACATTCAAATCGAGCCCATTGTTGGCGGAGTCGCACGATTGCGTTCTAGAATAATGAGCTTTATGCCATTTAACTATTCTAATACACTGCCTCCTGTTAAGTACGGCGAAGGTATATTTGCTACGGGATCTTATGAATAATATTAATATTACATTTGAATATGACGACAAAACTATTAGAGAGTTCCTAGAAATGGGAGCTCTTGAAAGCGATGAGACTTCTCAGGAATTCCTGATTAATATTCGTCACAACTCTAATCGGCCTATTAGGGAATGTTCATTTTTTCTAAGTCCATACAGTCAGATATACAATGGCAGTAATACTGCCAATGAAGACTTTAAAAAAATAATCTGGTATGGAGACAACTACGAAAACTACGGACTATCAATCGACCAAGAATACACAGTATTCGGAGAGATTTACATACAGGAAGCTTCTAGACTAATAGATATTACTCGAACTGAAGATGTAGACTTCTTTAAAGGAAGCATGCTTGAGATTATCTCAGGACCACTAACAGGAGAAGTTCAAGAGATCAGAAGCTTTGATCCCCAGAATAGTCTATTTCAATTAGTTGGAGATTTCTCTGGCCCAGTAAATGGCGAGAGATATAAGATAGAAATTAAAAAGACCAATTACATCAAGAGTAGATCAGGAACATCTGTTGATTACCCAATTCAGTTACTTCACAATGGGGGCACTATTAATAGATTTGATATTGCAACTATTAAAATGAAATTAAAGATTCCACCATTCATGAAGTCAGCAGGAATCTCTCTATTAAATTTTAATATGAAATACACACCAGAGGAATAAGATGAAGCCAATTACTTCAATCCCATCGCTTATCGCTTCTTTACAGAGCAACAAGATCGTTCAGAAGATGAAAGAAGACAAGCAGCTTGGCTTATTTAGAAGTGAAAGCGAATATAATCAAGAACTTAAGAGGGAATTGATTGCTGTTGCGAACAATGAAAACAAGCCAGTTTTCAATTTTATTCCAGTCACAAATGGACTAGCCTATTCTGACTATATAAACAAAGCAATGGATCAGATACTTCTTGATCTCGAAGTTGCATTTTCGGAAATTAATTACCTATTCAGTAAGATAGCTTCGCATGAAGCATTCTACAATAAATCGATATTAGAGATTCAGTCATTAATTAGTAAACTGGAAAGAAGATTAGAAGCAGTTAGCATCGAAGCTGGGCTTGATACTATTTATAACAAATCTAGCTTTGATAGTTTTCTCGATAGATCAATGAGAATGTCACCAGATCACCCATCTGCTTCTGAGGGATATTTTGATAACAGAGAAGAGAAACAAATTAATGCATTAAACTTTGCATATATTGATACTGATAATGGAAAGCTATGTCTTCCTAAATATCTAGACAAAGATGTAAGTATTGCAAATATTCAGATAAATACATCAGAAACCACAGTATCTGATTTTGATATTCAGATCCCCGGATCTTTACCTTCAATCATATTAGACACAACTTCTCCGCAAACTTGGTCCTATAATATATTAAAAAGAAATAAATTAGAAGCCCCAGCAGTTCTTTCTCTTGAAGTTGACCTTGGTGATAAAAAGGAAATTAATCAGCTCTTGATAAGTCCAAGTGCAGATGTTCCTGCCTATATTAAGTCTATATCTTATCAAGACGAGAATGGAGAAGAAAGCATCATCGAGGTTGAAGACCGAGCTTTAAATAAAGATCAGATATATTCATTTCCTAAGGTTATCGCTCGTCGCATCAAGATCGTTCTTGAACAAGATAGAAGCAAACTAATATCTTTTAGTTCTGAATATCTAGATACAAACCTAGAAGACATTCAAAGGAATAACGAATTAAAAGGAAATTTAAAAAGCATAACAAGTAATGTTATTGAGCAAATTAAGGATCCAAATATTAAAGGAATATTGGGAATAAATCAGAATCCGATCAGTAATAATATTCTTTTAAATAATTATGTCTTTAGCTTAAAATCTATTGAAGCTAAGCTCTCAGACTATAGGTCAAAAGGTGTATACACATCTATTCCTAGCAAATTCAATAAGCCAAGCCTTATCGCTTTTCAAGCTAAAGAGACAGTTAAAAATTATGCAGACATTCTCACAGGACAGAGCTCACCAGAAGGGACAATTGAGTATGCTATATTAAAAAAGGATTACACTAATACAGGAAAGATGATAGATTCAAGTCTGTTCCCTGTGTTACCGATAGGCCAAACGTTAATCTCAAATGAATACCTTCCTTTTAGCCAAGGGAAGATTCTCCCATTAAGATTTTTAGGTCATGACATTAATGGTGATGCTTCATCTGTTAAGTTATACAGAAATGGAGTAGAACTGATAAGAGGTGTAGACTGGTGCCTTTCTGACAGAGCAAATATTGCCGAATTAGATTCCCCTATGATTACTGCAAATACAGGGAATACTAGAGTTGAGATACTCCAAAATAATGAGCAAATTATTAATGGAACATTTTATGCAGAATATGTTCCTCGTTATGTATTGAATCCTGAAAGCAATGTAGTAGATCGAGGAATCAGATATCTTGAATCTGGAGCTACAGTTCATCCTATTACTGCATACGGTGAAGAGATCTCTTATTCTGATATCTCTGTCCAGATCATAATTAGAAGTTACGACAAGGCAGGACTCTCTACTCCTGTTCTTGATTTCTACAGATTAAATATTAAGGAAGAGTCAAATGAGTAACCGATTAGAAACTTCATCTGCTTCAAGTTTATTGAGAAATAAAATCAATATTATGCTAGCTGGATTAAATAGAGACTTCTCAAACTTCGAGAACAAAACAAAAGAAGATATTGTTAATTCTTTCAATGAAGTTGTTCTCAAGTTTTACTCTACAGTTGCAGAACCATTATTCACTTATAGAGAACTAAAGGAAGGCAAGGAGCCCAATATCGCTGAGCTCAACTCTTCGTTCATTGCTGCCCAGCAGGATCTGGAAATTATCTATACAGAGATGGCGTCTATACGACAGAAGCTTGCCTCTAATTTTAATGCTTTAACAGCAGCAACATCCCGAATTAAAAGCGGAATAGCCCAAGCATCTTCTGATTTACTGGATTATAGCATTCAGAATAGCAATAGATTTCAGCCTACATTTGCGGATAATTTTATAGATTTATCAAAGATTGAAAATGACGATACAGCTTTTAGTAAAGATAAAGTATTCATTGATACGCAAGGAGCTAGAGTCGTACTTCCCCTGGATGGCGAAGCTGAAGCGTTAAAAATCAAGCGTATAAGTATTGCAAGTGATAGTATCGGTACATCAGGCAACAATCAAGAGCTTAGTGCTGTAGCCAGGGATAACTTAGAGCTTCTTATTGATGGAAATATGGATACATGGTTTGAATTCGAACAGGTATCGAAACGTGAAATAATAACACCCACAATATTGAATCTCAAAATAGAACTTAATGAAGAAAAGATATTCAACATGCTTGAAGTTGCAACATTAGCAATGCCAAATGGTACATATCCTGCCATATCTTCCATCAGAGGTTCTGTTGACAATAATACATATTTTGATCTAATGCCATTCTTTCTTGGCCAGACAGACAAAGACGCTGCTGGAAATAAAATAATTGCACTTCATCCTGATGATAACAATCCCAATGAAAGTGATATGCTATACTTCTCTCCTAAGAAGGTAAAATATCTAACTATTAAATTCATGGAAGATGCATCATATCTTATACGTACACCTTCAGGACTAAAAAACAGAACTGCTATTGCTTTAAAGGAAATTAAGCTTAAAGCTCAGAAATTCAAGCAAGAAGGCTCGCTTATTTCAACTAATTTTATTTCAGAAAAAGAAATATCTAAAATTGCATTAACAGCAGAAGAGACTTTTCCTCCTAACTTTGATACGACAATAAAGTATTTCATCTCTGTAGATGAAGGAAAAAATTGGGATGAGATTGGTAATACTAAAAAAATCAATACCGATATTCCAGAGGTATTAAATTACAATATCGACTTCCTTGAAGGATCAAAAGACACAAATATTCCAGTAAAGAGCATTAAGCTAAAAGCTGATTTTCTTTTAGAGAAGAATAGTGATGATACTACTATCAATTCTTCTTTTCGAAACGTGAAAACATCTGAATTCGTATCGATAAGCCCTGGATCAAAATCCTTAATAATTAAAGAGAAACCAATTGGTTCGCTTAATATATATCAACTAAATTTTGGATCAGTAGGGAATGGTTCATTTTATCGAATTCCTATGTCTAATATTCTCGAACTTGATGATAAAATAATTGTTGAACTTCCCTTAGAGGTCTTTAGTTCAGAACACATAGGTAAAGATAAGGAAGTTATTTATGTTGGAAATCAAATTTGGAGCAGAGTAGATTCTCTTAATGCTAGTCTGCCTACAGACCAGGTCTATGAGTTTGATTATATTAATAACATGATCATCTTTCATCGATTAAGTGGCGGAGTTCGTCAGGGCAAAAATCCAGGCACGAATATCCTCTTTAGAATTAAACGTGAAAATCCATTATTTAATAATTTTGGTGAGAAGTTTCATGTTGAAACTAAGTTTAGCCATGATGGAATTAAAGAAAAGATAAGTCTTTATAAGATCAAAGAAGATATTCTTCAGAAAGACATTAGACTTAAGAACTTAAGCAGAACACATATCTTGAATCTGTCAGAGATTCAACATATTAATATTCTTAAAGATATTAATAATAAGCTAGAAGTAGAGAGAGAATTTAAGAATGGAGTAGCAGAGCTGCTCACTTCTGGAGAGTTCTCTATCGATAAGAATAAAGGTGTTATATATACTTTCGACGAAGTCTCTAATGATGAAGAAATAGTAATCAGTGTTTCATATAAAAAGAAAGAAGATATTAATTTCGATATCGTTGATGGGATTATTCAAGTTAAAGCCTCTGACTATCTAACAGAAAGCAAGACTTTTTCATTTAATATTACTTCTCCACTTTATGTCTTAGATCTGGGTATTAAGAATATTGCGAAAGGAACTCTTCAATTTAATGATACAGTAAGTGCATTAGGAACAGAAGTTAAGATAAACGAAATGCAAACTGCATTTCAGTCAGATATTGAAAATCCATATTCAATAGACTATATTAATGGCTTTCTATATAGCAAGGCTCCTTTAGTTGGAAAGATTTCAGGATTATTGGCTGCTGCAGATTGTTTTATTGAATACAATATAAGCCGCAAACTCCCTCAGTCTGTACTCGCTATAATGAAAGATAGTAAAGAGATTGTGCTGTCTGATAATTATGTTTTAGATTATTTCGCGGAACGTCAAACTCAAAGAGAGAGTCCACTATTTAAAATTGAATATAGTTACGCAGAAGATATTAAGGAATCTTCAAATGAGTTAGTTAAATATGTAACTCCTTTCCTTAATAATTATAAGATTATTACAACGCCGAAGGAAGTCTTAACATGAGCCAAACAATTGGATCTATTTACTCAAATGTTTTAAAAGAAAAACATATTAAGTCTAAGCTTCGCACTGGAAAGATTCCAGCAATAGAAGAAATAAATGAATCAATTAATCAGCTTCAAATGCAGAATAATAATTTCAGTATTCCTCTATTGAAAAAGGAAGATTATAGAATAGAAAACGAAGAAATTTCTTCAGCATCAAAAATGAATAAAACTTTTGACTTACTTTATTCCGATTTGTCTGTATGCGTTAAGTCATTACTTATACAAGGGAACAATATTACGGATATTTATGATTCGACTTTTTCTAAGCTAGAAGGATTTGAGCGCAGACTTGAAGGTCTTCAGTCTAAGATTGCAACATTACTATTTGAGTCTAAGAATTCAGACAGGCATGAAGAAATCTTTTATGAAAAATTTGACTCAAAAGACATGGTTGATCTTGCTAATACTACAGTCGATATTGATGATATTTCAAATACGGTAACATTAAAACCAACGACAAGTAATTTAATTCCATTAGAAAACAGCGGAACCATAATCCAGGTCAATACAGTCCCTAATGCATCAATCGTTAGCAGCCTAGATCTTATCGGATTAGAAGCAGGAAATCTGCTTAATCAAAGCAATAATACGTGGCAGCATCAAGTTACAACAAAAGACCCAGTTTCTCAGATAAGTGTTGATTTAATTCTTACACTTCCTTCTAATACTTCTGAGGTTAATAAAATCATTGTTGAGCCTGCTAATGCCAATATCAGAACACAAATAGCTCTAGAAGTTTCATACTCACAAGATGGAATCAACTGGCTTTTCCCTGTAGGTGAAAGCAATAAGCGTTTAGTTAAGCGTACTAGCTATGACTTTAATCTTATAAAAGCAGCTTACTGGAGACTTAGACTAACCAAGCAAGGGAACGATGGTTTCTTTGGAAATAATTATTCATATAATTTTGGACTCAAGTCCTTGTTATTCTTAGGGAAAGAATATCAGAAGATAAATCTAAATGATATCGGAGTCATCCACTCCAAGATTATTAAGCCAAAGAAGATTGATAAGATTTCAAGTGTTAGTATGAAGATCTGTGAATCTAAGGCTCCATCTACCCAGATAAAATATGAGCTATGCCCACTTATTGAGCAGGAGATTACTGACCTAGAAACAGGAATATTAAGCCTAAAAGACTTGAGATTTTATTCTGCCGATGCACAAGAAGAAGATTCATTCGTGCTTGACATGCTTAAGCTAATATCTGAACCATTAATTGATCAAATTAAAATCGACTCAGCTTTAAATTATAAAGATCAAAGATCAGGGGACTATCTACTCGATTTAGATCTTACTGGCATGAGCAAAAGTGACACTGTAATACTCCGAAGCCCCGGAGATAATAGTCTTTATCAGACAATAGGAAAAGCAAGAAGACAGCGCAGCAATGCGTTAGGCTGGAATATTACTGATCTCTATTGCTCTACCTATGTTCTTATAGAAAGTCCTGATGGCGAGATTATTGATATTGGTCAAACGGAAATCATTATAAATGGGAAAGCTTACTCTGGTAAGGTTAGACTAAGTCCTGGATTAAACCAAGTTACGTCACTCAAAAAATATTGGCATTCAGTTGACTTGAGCACTTTACCATTAGATAAGGATATTAAAGTTGATCCTCTTTATCCCTATAATCACAAATATTTGATTGAGGGGATTGGTTCATCTCTTTACGGGCGGGACACATCTGCTGTTATAGATGGAGTTAGCTTAATTAATATAATTGACCCATTGCAAGTTTACCGGAAAAAACATAAAATCTGGCAATACAGATTGCATGAATTATCCTTTGAACAAATCGAGTCTGAACAAAAATCAACACTTGATGTATTTAGTTATAAAGTAGATAATACTAACCAAGAAAGAATAGTTGTAAAGTCTGAATTAGAAGGTAGTTTATTGGATAGCGAAAGCTTTTCCATAATTACAAAGATACAGGATTCTAACCCTGTTAAGGGGTTAATATTTAAGGCAACTTTATCAACTGAGAACTTAAAGTCTACTCCGGTCCTAACCGAGTATTTATTAAAATTTAGGTAATTTAAATGAGTTTAAATAAAATTGATATTGGAGTCATAGAAAGGATCGCTCCCAATAAGGGGCCTACATCATCTATAGACTTCAATTCGACAATGGAAGAGATCAGAAATTCCTTAGCCCAGATTAGTTCTGTTTGGAATGATAGACTTCAGCCATTGTTAGATACGTTGCCAGGTGGTCTGACCGGCATTAATAAAGATAAAAGAACTGAAGATCCTAATCCTTTTATAAACGGATTTGATGGAAGTCAGGTCTATACAGATCTTACGTCAACATCTGTTACTGATGATGGTCGCTTTTATGATGAGCCAGCTTCCCGCCCTTTAACAATCAAAGAAACATTTAATAAAATTCAAAATCAATTAAATGAAAACATTCAAGACCTTGAAGTTAAGATTGCTCAAGTAGGAAAACAGACAGGGATTACTCCAAGACAAAAACAAGCAATTGGTTCAAGGATTTTTGATCCAGGAACAGATTCAAGTCCAACATCAATAGACGGGAAAACGTCTTTACTAGAAAGAGCTGTAGACCAAATTGCCTTAGACATATCAGGAAGTGAAAATTACATTCTAGGAAACGGAACACAGTCCTTAATGTACTCAATTCTTGATCAGATGAGAGCAATTCAGAACTCACATGATTATGACCCGAATTTTAATACAATGTCTCATAGACATTTAAAATTTCATGAACATAAATATCATGTAAAACCTATTGGTGCACTCAATGGTATAAACAGAGAATATTACCTTCCAAGTGGTGAAGAATTTATTACTGGAACATTAAGAGTTATTATCAACGGCTCCGAACAGCCGCAAAATATTACATATACCCCACATGCAAACAATAAAGGCTTCACTATTACATCATATAGAGAACCATTAGAAAATGATGGGGTCAAGTCAAATGACATGCTTTGGATTCATTATGATGTAGATTCTACTGGAGAATTATAATGGCTTTTGGTGTAATCCGTTGGAGAGATATACAGAACTTATTCGTAACTGAGGATCAGATTAATCTGTTGGCTGGCTTAACTGCCACATCTGCAGATCTTAATAGAATTACAGGATTGAATTATAATGGCACACAACTAAATCAGGCCTATGAATCAGTTGCCCTTCTTAATAATCATTTAAATAAACATCTAGCATCAGCACACACTATTCTGGCTAACAGTATTGATGGTGGTGCCTTGGCTGATAGTACAGTTACAGCAGAAAAACTAAATTTTGATCCATTAACACAAGCTGACAATATTCGTATTTCTAATAGTATAGAAGGAATAGAAACAGTAATAGGAGAGCTATCAACACAAATTGATAATCTTTATTCTATTGTACTTCCTGGTCAAGCAAATGATATCGCTAATTCTATTAGTGAAATGGTAGCGCATATTGAAAAAAATAAAGATGCGCACGATGCTACTGCTATAAGTTTCGGGAATCAATATACTGCAACGATGAACACTATTGCAGGATCCCAACAAACACGACTATCTTTAGATGATATACGTTTTGTAAAACTTGGAGATCTACTATCTCTTCAATCAACTACATTCGGTCCAGAAGATAAAACAGTAACTAATATTAATTACAATACAGGGCATATAGGGTTTGACTCTCCAGCTATTGGTGATTATAGAATAGCAGATACATTTATCATTCATGTACGAACACAAGATAATATTCAAGAAGCAATCCATCGTTCATTAAGAAATACTACAGACACATTGGATGGTCGTCTGACTATCAATCAAGATGGAGAGGATAGTGCTCTGGTTATTAATAACACAGGTACTAATTATCTAGCTCAATTTAATGATTTTTCTGCTAAAACAAATGACAGTTTTACAATAGAACTTGGGAAAGCTAATAATGCATCTGTCTTTGAGCTTACAGATAGTAATGCTCGTCTTGCTTTTCAGGTTACAGATCAAGGACTTGTTTATGCTAATACTTATAGTTTAGAAGATCGTACTTCATTATATGAAGGTCAGATTACAAAACAAGGATTAACAGAAGATAGAACTTGGATACTGCCAAACAGGACTGGATATATTGGTATTGGCGACTTAACATTTACAGATCTTTTAAAAGTTAAAGTCGATAATATTACCAAGATGGCTTATATTGCTCCTGGTTTTTCTACGAATTATGAAGGTCAAAAAATAGCTGCTTGGATATCAATGGATTATCCATGCGAGTATGCAGGAGGATCTTTCAATCTGCAGGCTAGATTACAAGGTGATGGCCAATTATTAACACTTCAAAATAAATGGCAAGTCTTAGTTATATATATTGATGATTCCAACACAATAGGCTTCCAGTATGGTCCACAAAAAACCATTAAAGAAGAAGCAATAGCTGAATATGAAAATTTCATACCTTCAGCATTCATGAAATTAGCTAAAATTATTGTCCAAGGAGACAATAATGGTGGAATACTTTCAAGCTCTATTGAAATCCTAGAAGATCAAAGACCATTCCTTCATATGGGGATGTCTACTGCACATTACGATGAAACTATTGTAGCGACAAATGGCTTAGCAGCCGGCTCAATAATTACCTTACCACCAAACAGTAGAGGTGGTGGAGCTGCAATGACATATCGTCAAAATAAAGCTCAACTTGAGGTTTATGTAGATGGTGTTTACCAAATGGTTATGCGTGACTATGAAGAATATCAAGGCACACCAGTGGGGCGAATTCGTTTACTTAAACCTATTGCAACTGATTCTAAATTAAGATTCAGAATTACATTTAAAGCTGCAGCAGTAGCTGGTGGCGTAGACACAGATACATTGCAATCTGTTTATATGGCAGGACCGCAGATATCTCTTACTGAAGTAGTTGGTCCTATTAAAATGATGTCATATGATCTTGATGTCTTGTTGGATATTACTGGTGATATGATATTAGCAGGGATTATAAAATCATTAAGAGGTTTAGAGTTTACACCTCAAACAGGATTGCCTGGTCCTAGTAATAAAAATCAATTATATGTTAATGATCTAAATAAATTAATTTTTCATCAATATCATTTAGGTACAACAAAAAGCTGGGATCTTTTAGAGGAAATCCAAAAAGCTCAATCAGCAATAATCATTGATGTGATCAACAATACAGGTCTTCCAATTGTGAAAGGCTCTGCTGTTGCATTGCATCCTTCGTTGAATAACAATATAGTATTATGTGATACATCTAATAATTTATCTACATCAAGAGTTTTAGGTGTAACAATTGAGAATATTGGATCTGGAGATCAAGGCAGAATAATTCTTGCAGGAAATTTCACTGACTCAGGATTAATGTTTGGGCATAAAACAATACTAGTTGTAGATCCTAGAAACCCAGGATTATTGGTTGATCGAGATTCTGTTACCTTTTTACCTAATGATCAATATCAGGAAGTTGGTATTGTTAATGGTGGCAATCTTATTGTTTCAATTGATCGAGACAGAAAAGATAATAAGTCATGGAAAAAAGGAATAGCTGGTGAAGCTTTCGAAGCCAATAAAACAAAAGTTGTTCGTCTTGCTCTGAATGGAGAAACAAGAGGATCTATATATAAAGCCTTTAAAGAAAATGCAAATATGATGCAGAAGTTCTGGGCATTTGCAGCAGTACAACCTAAGCAAAATGTAGTAGCTGGAGAACCAATTGAGTTATATTTAGAAATAGACTTAGCTCCAGGTGAAGTACCTTTTGATGATGAAGATATTGGTCTCCCTTTATACTTAGCCAATGATGGATCTGTAAAGTCTTGGCGAACAATCAAAGGAACATACGGTATCGGTGATGCAATTGTTAAAATTGGCTATGCGGAAGACAGAAGAAAGTTTATTATTAAAGATGTTCAAATGATGGGCACTGCCTCAGGTCCAATGGAATAAATAAGGTTTAAAAATGGTTACACAATTAGAAGTAAAAGATTTGCGCATTGAACGTATTCTTCCTTATATTCAAAACACTAAGGGCGAATCTCTTGATTCAATCTTCTTAACTATTGATGATTTATTAAAATTTACATCTCCAGAAGCAATGGCTCCTGGATTATTAAACTGGAATAATAAGCATTTATTTCTAGACTTATGGAAAAGATCATCTGGAACAGGGACTATTATCTATAATGAATTTGGTGCGAGCAAAATTGGCACAGGTCGTTTTGAAATTAATGGCAATGGTAGATTCTATTATGATAGATTGCTTGCAGTTTCTGAGGTTAGAGGAGTAACAGGTCGAATCTTTATAGGAGCAGTTCAACCTTCTGCAATCATAACTGTGGGTGTTGAGTGCCTTGACTCTCAGAAAAACCTACTAGGCAGTAATGGTGGATTTTTATATAATAATTTTCAAATACCTGTTGGACAGTATTATTTCTCAAAAGACTCAGCATTTGGTGAAGCAAATGCTGGTTCTAGCTTTCTAAAACCGGGGACTAGATATGTTAGACTTTTCATTGAAGTATCTAATAACACTAGCGCCGTATATTTTGATGAATCAGAACTTACAACATTTGAATTAGACGAAAGATATTTACATGTATTTGACACTAACATGGACTGGAATAGATCCGAATTCTTTTATCATGAACCTGTAATTAGTACAGTTTATACATTTTCCAATGTAAAGAATGGTAAAGTAAAAAATATTATTATTAAAAATACTGGAGCAGCAGATATTAATGTGGATTTTCCTACTGCAAAATGGCAAGGTGGTGTTCCTTTAAGACTTATTCGTCCTGGAAGAACTAGTATCTTCACATTTATTAAAGCTGGAAACTCTTTATATGCTTCAGTTATTGAGGAGATGGAATAATGCCTTTTCCATATGCATATTATAAAGATAAATACGATGGACATATAGAAGCAAGCTACTTTAAAGGACGTGCTATTTACATAGATAGCTTAATCCTTCCTGTAACTGCAAGTGGTATAGTTGATGTCACAGAAAAAAGCCATATAAATGTAGATACTACTAATGGAAATATTACTATAGATGGTTTTGCTAACAGTTCTGATGGTCAAATTTTATTTATTTATAAAACAACATTAGCAAATAGTTTAACTATAAAACATGCAAGTAGTTCTATTTCCAGCGGAAAAGTCTTAATGGCTAACAGCCAAGATTTAGTTTTAGGAAGTAGTTCCCATGGTGGAGTTATCTTCATTTGTAAAGAAAATGGAGGGATCCTTACCTGGTATCAAGTTGATAGTAATGGATTGTTTTCTGATGGTAGTCAGGCATTTCCTTCTATGGCTTTTGCTTCAGATACGGATACAGGTATCTGGCATAAAGCGGCAAATGAAATCTCTATTAGTACTGGTGGTATAGAAAGATTTTCTATTAGTAACAATAGAATCAATTCCGTCCTTCCTCATATGTTTTCTAAGCTTTTCGTTTCAAATTCAAGTGCAGATCAATCACTTATACCAGTAGATGGAATTTACTCTAAAGGTAATATTAAAACATCTGGTGTTTTTGATGGCACAGCTATGGCAGCAAAATTTGCAGATTTAGCTGAATGTTACCAATCAGATGCTAAATACGAACCAGGAACATTGGTTTGTATTGGAGGAAAAGAAGAGATTACAATTGCACAAAATGGAAAAGTTTTTGGTGTTATTTCTACAAATCCTGGACTACTACTGAATAGCACCATGGCAATGAGTAGCAATATTACATTACCTGTAGCTCTATTCGGAAAGGTTCCATGTCGAGTTGTAGGGAAAATACGTAAAGGCGAGAAGCTTGGATTGCATCCAAGTATTCCAGGAGTTGCAGCAATGGGCTATGAACCAACAGTTGGAATTTCTTTAGAAAATAAAGATGAAGAAAATGAAGGACTAGTGATGATCTCTGCACGAGGGGTAATCTAAAATGACACAAAAGATACATAAAGGCTTTCCTCAGTTTCATAGCTTTGCATGGTTGAGATCTAAGTTCTATGGAACTTTAGCAACTCAATCAGATCAAAGTAAGACAGATATTAATCTCCAGTCTGATACAGTTGGAGACTCGATTAATATAGATAGTTCTAATCTTTCATTATTAACAGTAATGAGAGATGGAGCTTTTTTGCATTTAGATCAAGGTTATGAATTAATTGCTCCTAATACAATAAGAGTTTGGCCAGGTTTACTTAACCAGGAAACTGTAGAATTCATGTTCTTTACAGGAGTAAATGGCATAATGGAATATATTCCAGAAGCTCCTCCTGCACCATCTCAAGATGGATATGCTCAGACTATTGACGAAGCTCTTGTATATACCGATAATAGCGAAACCCCAGTTAATGCATTTGCTCCAATTCTTTTTGGAGGAAAGACTAGAATTAGTACCCATTTCCAAATAGATAATGGAAAAATAGACGTATATGTGAATGGGGGTAGAGTAGGAATCCATTCTGGTGTTTGGTCAGTTCTTGATGCTAATACTATTGAATTAGATCAAGACTATTCTGCTGATAAAATGAAAATAGAAATAGTTAAACAAAGAATAGGCTTATAATCATGTCATATACTAATCTAGAAAATATTAGAATTATCAATGGATTACCTGCAGACATGCATGTCATTCAAAAATTAATTGATAATGATCAGCATTTTAATAATGAAATAAATAATGATGATGATCTAGGTTCTTTAAATAGAAGCATCGTACCTACAAGTACAGATTTCATATCTCTAGGCTCTATTGTTTCAAAGTTTAAAGAACTTTTCACAGGAAAAGTTCACTCTTCCCATCTTCTACTTAAGACAGAAGGCTTAGAGAAACCATCAATTGAAATGAATGATATACGATTAGAGGCATCTGGATTAGGTAAACTTTCATTTGCCCAAGATCAGGGTCCTGAGTTTCTTAATTTAGAATCCTCTGGTTTAACTATTAAAACAGAGTCATCAAGTCAATTAAAACTAGAATCTGTAACACCTGGGGATGAGGCTATCTGGACACTGGGTGGAAATTCTTATGGCTTTAAATTAACAGGCTTTACAGAAATTCTTTCTTTAAATGAAAGTCAGGCTTCAATACTAAAACCATTAGAAGTAACAATCAATGGTCAGCCTAAAATTAAAATAGATGAAAATGAAACTATATTAAATACTCAAAGTATACTAATTAATACAACTGCAAGTATTGGAGAATCTAATAAGCCTAAGTTCTTAATAAAAGAATCAATAGGTTATGAAGCAATTACTCTACCTGGAGAAATTACTAATGAAGAGATTGATGTAACAAATATCTCTAAATTATTAATAGATAACACTTCTGGCTCTGTTTCCTTAAAGGGATTTACAGGAGGACAAGAAGGCCAGATCCTATATATAGTAAAACTAAATAATCTAAATAATTTCTCTATTAGTCATAATGATATCACTGCGATGCAGCCAGTGCTCCTTAAGGGCAGTACTGCTTTTGAGATTACAAATGATTATGGTGGAATTGTTTTATCGTTTGATCAAGGAATGTGGAGAGAAATTTCTAGATCTTAGATTAGACTCTAGGCTAGCAAAAGATTATAATTTATTAGGTAATAATTAATAACTCTGAATTAAGAGTTTATCATTTTACCTGTCTTATAAAAAGATTTATATTTTACACAACTGAATATCTGAAACTTGGGAGGATATTAATGTCAGTACAAAGAACTTTTAGAGATGTTGCAAAACCAAAGATCGCAGTTCATACCAACTCATTAGTTGGTGGTGTTCTTCCTCTTGGCGAAGCAACTATGTTTTTATTCAGCAATAACGCTGTTAGTGCCGCGATCACTTCATTGTCTGGTCATGAGTACCTAATTAACGGTCAGCCGCTTTACTTTGTAAACAGCCATCCATCTATGGCTCTTCAGTTTACTATTGGAGCATTTTCTCATTCTATTCCTGCTGGTTATGGCGAGACTCTTTATTTTGATGAAGCAAATACTTCATTTAGACGTTTTGATAAATCAGAAGTTAAAGGACTAAGAGATAGTATTGCAGCTAACGTAACTGCTATTTCTAATGAGGCAACTGCTCGTACTAATGAAGATCTTACGTTTGTTAAGCTGGATGGTTCTCGTGCTCTAACTGGTAACCTTGATCTTAATTCAAATAAAGTATTGAATTTAGCTAATGGTGTAGGTTCTAGTGATGCTATTAACAAAGGCCAATTAGATACTGCTTACGCTTCACTTGAAGCTATGATCTCAGCTAACGCTTCTTCTCTTTCTTGGAGATCTCCAGTTGATATCGTAACTGCCCGTCCACTTGCTGATGTTCCAGTAAACGGTGAGGCTCTTGCTGATCAGTCTGGTAAACTGTTTGGTGATGATGAGGCTCCAACTGTTCATACTACTGCAAATATTGCTGTTGACACAGTTGTGCTTTTTGCTAAAGCTGGTCAAGAACCTAAGTTAATGGTTGTTCGTGACAATCTTGGAACTAAGCGTTGGTACGACCATACTGAAACAGATCCTGCTCTTAAACTGAATCGTCAGCTTGCTGCTGGTGATACATTCATTGTTAAGTCAGATCTTATTGATTCACCAGATTCTGCAGAAGGTTCTGCAATGTATCATATTGTTGCTGGTACTCCTAAGACTGCTATTAAAATTGGCGATCTTGATTGGGATCAAGCTACAGGTATTACTATTTCTGGTTCTTATATTAGAGGTGCTGGGGATCAAACTATTGTTCAAGGTGATTCCGTTGAACTAGCTCTTCAGAAACTAGATGGTAATATCGAAAAGAACAAGACAGATGCTGCTACAGCACTTTCTACTGCAATTGCTACTGAAGTTTCAGATAGAAACACAGCTATTTCTACAGCAATTGCTCAAGAAGTTCTTGATCGTAATGCTGCTATTACTAGTTCGCAAAACACTCAAGACTCTAAGCTAGCTTCAACTTCTGCTGGTGAAGGCGCTGCACTTGTTGGGATTAACGATGCTCTTTCTATCATCTCTGCTACAACAGTAGAAGGTGCTTTACAAGAAAATCGTCAGAAGATTGATCAGAATGAAGCTGATATTACAGGCTTACAAGCTGATGTTTCGTTGAACACAACAAACATTGCTAACAATGCATCTGATATTGCTCAAGTTGGTGCTGACCTTGCTCAGTTAGAAAGCGATCTTGCTTCTACTGCTGCTGCAAAAGGTGCATCAATGATTGGTATCGAGGATGTAGCTGGTAATTTCGCAGGATCTACTGTTGAAGATGCCCTTGCTGAACTTGATCAGAAAGTTGATAGTCTTAATCTTGTAAACATGAGACGCGGTCTTCATGAAGCAGCTGCTACTGGTGCTACTTCTCTTGACCTTACTACTTCTTTTAAAGATATCGTTGGTGTTGGTGGGGTTGTTCAGGATCTTTCTGCTGCAACTTACTTAAATGCTTTCGTTATCAGAGATGGTGCTGTCTTGATTGGTGGAGTAGGTTATACAATTTCTGGAACAACTCTTACTCTTACAGCTGCAGGCGGTGGTGAACTTCTTGTCGGTGAAATTGTAGAAGTTAGAATCGTAGAGATTGCTTAGTAGATTTAATAAAATTTAATTAGTAAAATCAAGGGGGAAAGGGATCCAGAAAAGTTTCCCTTTCCCTTTTTAGTTTGGAGGCTTTAATATGTTTTTAGGTGGAAACACAATCATACCTCAAGGCGGCGCAGAAATGTTTACGCTTAATAGAGCGAATCTTGGTATCATTGCAGCGGCAAAAGATGATGGTTATTTTAAAGATCCGGCCTTCTGGAGAGAAGTATTGATTACATTCCAAAAGACTGGGAGTATTGGAGGACAAAGAAAAACATTATGCTATACATCTAATGATGTAGATCAGATGACTTTTAGTCCTGTTGCAATGGTTGGTGAATGGAAAATTAGAGAAGTAGTAATTATAGATAAAGATCATGGGAAATGTGTTCTTGAAAGATTAGACATTCCAAATGTTGATCTTTATGACTTAGAAGTTATTTCAGTTTAATAAAGGAGAAAATCTATATGGCATTATTTAGTATTAAGCCACCAGTTGTAACTAAGCAAATAGCTGCTCAATTTACAATTGATTATAATGGAATTGCTGAATGGTCAGTTATTCCAGAAGGCTATTATAAAGATATAAATAACTGGAAAGAAGTATTTGTACGATTCAAACACGAAGGAAGTAACCAAAAAGGGACTGTTCATTTCAAGCGTCCAGGCACTACTGCTAATCTACTCTTAACAGATGCTGCTCGGGCAGGTACTTGGAAAGTAGACAGTGTTGTAATTAGAGACTTTGATAAAGGGGATTTTCCAATCTTCGCTAATCAAATTCCTTCACTTCAAGATTATAATTTTCTTGTTCAGTCTAATGCAACTCATGGTGATCTTTATGTTGGTGCAGGACAAACTGTAACTATTCCTGCTGGTTCGAAAAGACAGTATGGTGATTTCGTTATTGAAGCAGGCGGAATATTAGAGATTGACAATGGCGGTGGTATTACTGAAATTGAAATCAATGAATCATGTTTGATTAATGGTACAATTAAAGCAAATAATGGTAAGCATCTTTCAGGTTCATGGAATAAAACTTCTGTTCTTGGTGAGCCACTATCATACTCTATTGTTCAAAAAGCTGGCGGGAATGGTGGAGAAGGACAGGCAGGAGTTTCTTTAGTCAGAGTTCCTGCAACCGGTCAAATATACTCAGCAGGAGACCTCTGGCATGTCTACAAGCACACTGCTTCTGGAACAGAGAAAAGTGCTATCTATGTTGGCGGTGTTGTTATCGCAGATAATTTACCTTATACTGCAACAGAGCATACAATAGGAGATAAAACCTATTACAGAGGTACACTAAGAAGTACTGGAGGTGACCAGGTAGATCTTGTAAGTAATATGTATGATTTCCATTATACTGAACCTGGAATATTAGCTGGAGGAATTGGTGGTCTTGCTTTAGATGGTAATGGTGGTGGTGGTGGTCGTGCATCTACCTTTGGTGCCCTTAAAGGTGGCGATGCAGTAACTAACCAAGCTGGTATTGGTGCTGGTCAAGATGATGCTCCTGCTGATGCATATGGAGAAGAAGGTGCTCCTTCTATTACTGCTTCTGAAGCAGGCTCTGGCGGTTTCCGTGGTGCTCATGGGCAAGGCTTATACCTTAAAGCTCGCAAAATCCAAGGTACTGGAACTATCAATGCCGGTGGACAAAAAGGCGGAGATGGTGGTAACGGTGGTCAATACGATAATGGCGGTATCTTCTATGGCAACGGAGCTGGTGGCGGTGGAGCCGGTGGTTCTGGTGGTAAAATTTGGTTAAGATATAAAATAGGAACTCCTGCACTTAGCCTTGTTGTTACGGGTGGAGACAAAGGTAATCGTGGGACAAGACCAAATACAGAAGTTGAAGAAGCAATGCACGGAGAAGCAGGTGATGTAGGATCTATAAATCTTGCTACTTGGTAATTAAAAGGAGAATAAAATTATGTCTTATATATCAGGCTTAAGTTCAATTGTTAAAGGCGAAAGAGGTGAGTTCTTTTTCAATAAAGATCAATTCCTTTTTGCTACTAACTTTGCAACTAACCCATATTTTGCCGATGAATTAAATTGGGCTAAAATTGCTGTTTACTATAAAGATGCAACTAATAATCAAAAACAAATTATCATTCTTAAAGATGATAATGGACGAGGATGGTTTGCACCATCTGAAATGTCTCGTACTGGTTCATGGTCTGTAGAAAAAATTGAAGTATATGACAAACAAGGTGACTGTTTTCAGGTTACTCGTTCAAATATGCCTTCACCAGAAACATTTGACGTAAGTGTTCAACGTATTGTTGCTCCTTCTCCTGCTATTTCTGCTGTTGTTCTTAATTCAGAAAAAGTAGTTAATGGGACATTTGATATAGATTTATCTGGATGGACTACATTAGCTGGAGCTATATGGTCTTCTGGTGCAGCAATGCAGACATCTCAAGATGGGATAAATGAAAGAGGTTTTATTCAAAACTTTGCAACTATTCCAGAAAGAAAGTATGAATATAAAGCTACTATTACGAATGGTAGTGCAGATGTTCTTGTGGCAAATGGTACTTTTAGTACTATGGCAGAAATTGAAACAGCATCTTTACTTGCTAATCGTAGAGCTGTTCCAGTAAGTTCGATCTCTGGTCAATTTACTGCGCTTAGCTCTACTGCCTCTATTGCTTTAAAGTCTAGTTCTTCTCATTTAACTGCTACTTTTGATAACGTAAGCATTAAAGAAGTTCCTGATTATGTAGAGCTTCCTGTAGGAACATTGGGTGGCATAGAAGAAGGTTTCAAAGTAAAAATTTGGGATGATACTTCTGGTGCTTTCTTAAGTGCAGATGTTTATGAAGTTACTGAGATTCAAAAACTAGAAACTAAAGATGTAGTAAAACTTAGCAAACAGATTGTTGGTGCTTATGCTGATAAGAGTCTTCGTTTGAGATTTCCATCTTATACAGAAGTTTCTGGTAAACAAGCTTCATTATATCAATATGTAGGTGTTGGATATTAATTAATGGGAGAGCTTCGGCTCTCCTCTTAATATATAAGAAGGTATATTATGGCAATTGAAACAGCGGGAATGGTTATGGATAGTCTAATGCTTTCTAAGCTTGAAGCTCCTATTGGAGATATTAGACAATCAATGCTAAATGAAACGGCATTTAATGCACAGGTATTTGGTGTATGGAAATTAATGAATGGACAAACTTGCGCAGGGACTGAATATGCAGCTATTACTGGTAATACGAATGTTCCTGATGCAACAACTCAAGGAGCCTTTCTGAGACAAGCAGTTTCTGGACGAGAGTTAGGAAGTTACCAAGACTCAGATAACAAGAGCCATACTCACATACAAGATCCACATACACATACACAAAATGCACATCACCACTTAGAAGGGTTAGCTAGACAGTCAGGATGGGGATATTCAGAGTTTGGAACCACTCCTATTGGTACATCAAGTAATTATATGAATAACAATCCAAATACTGCCTCAGTATCCAAATGGGCTATTAATACAAGTCAAGTAGTGGCAACCAATCAAAACACTACAGCAACTAACCAAAATTCTGGCGGCACTGAGTCTCGCCCTAAGAACTTGGCAGTTAATTTTTATATTAAAGTTTCTCATTTATAATAAAATAGGATTATAATTATGGCTTACATAAATATACCAAGTACAGACATAGAAGTCGGAGATGTAATTACATCTGACTTAGTAAGTAAAATTAAAAACAACTTAGATGATTTAAATACTAGGCTAAATGCACTTGCTGCTCAACCTAGTGGAGGAGGCGGATTGAAAATAGCAGAAAATTTAATACTAACTGTAAATGCTCCAACTAATAATGTGGCGTACCATGTAAGAACGATTCCATCTGGAAGAGTTGCAAAATTAACAATTCCGCCTGGTGTATTCATAAGTGGAACTAATAGTAGTGGTGATTCATATTATACTAAAATACATTTTAATGGTATTTCTTATGAATGGCCAGAAGGTGGAACGATAGATATTCCTGGAGGAACGAATGTTTCTTGTTCCCGTAATAGGTCAGAAAATAGCAGTATAGTTTTTTATATTACAGAATACACAAATTAATTTATATGGAAGATTTTTTTAACAAAAAGCGAGATGACAAATATTGCAGAAGTATATTGTGTGAAGTTTACATTCCTGGACGTTGGTTTGATTTAGATTCAGGTATGACAATATTGGAAATGCTATCTTGTGATGTAAAGAAAAAGGTTCCTCTTTATAATCCTAAATTAATTATTGATATTTTATTAATTAACTCTTTTTGGAATGAAGGATGGGAGATTATAAAAACAGATTTTATTAAATGGGTCAAAGAGAACGAAGAAATACCAAAGTATTTAAGAGATTTAGACTTAGAAGTTACAAGAGACAGAAAAAGGTTTGTATTATTAATGAATAGGATGATGTTTTTTTCTTGTTCAACAATGAGATTAAAGATTATTGAAATAATAAAATCGCGAGAAAGTAAATGAGAATGACCTGTGTTATAGTTGATAAAGAAAGAGAAGTTCTTAGTATAGTAAAAAGAATAAAAGAACTATATCTTGATTCATTATTTTCTTTTATTCCTGAAGGTGATTTTTTGCTTTTTTTTGATTCAAATTATGACTTTTCTGGTCCTATAAAATGTAATGAAAATTTTGATATTGAAAAAGGAATAGAAGAGATAGAAATAAAAAAAACAAAAATTCCTCGTATCTTCTTTTGGGAAAAATATTTAGATACTATTAATAATTATCCTGATAGAAACCATAAGGAAATACATGAAAATCAGATTCATATATTCAATGGAGGAACGGAGGAAACGGTCCCCTATCCATTACCGGAAGATGAAATAAAAACTGAAAAGATTAGAGTTTTTACAGTAAAAGAAACAATAAAACCCAAATCAGTTTATGACAGAACATTTAGGAAAATAATGTCTAATGGATAGAATATTAATTAAACTTAAACATATGATAAAGTGCTTGACTATCTTATGGGAGATAAATAAGATAGTTAGATCTTTGAAGAAAGAGAATAAACAAACAGGAGAATCTCTAATGGAACAATCAGTAACTATGAAAGAACTTAAAGAAGTATTAGCATTTTCAATCGCTTTCGGTGAGACAGCAGATGTTGTTATGGCTGATGGAAAAATTGAACTAGCTGAACTTGGCCTACTTATGGCTCCAGTAATGAAGCTTCCAGCAGCTGTTGAAGGTGCTAAGCTTATTAAGCTTAAAGAGCTTACTACTGAACAGAAAGCAGAGCTTGTAGAATTCGTTAAAGCTGACCTTGATCTTGCTTCTGATCGTACTGAGCAGTTAGTTGAAGAAGGTCTTGAGCTTGCTGTTAAGATTTCTGAATACGTAAAACTATTCAAGAAAGCTTAATTCTTAAAGTTAAGAATAATTTCAAGGGGAGCTTCGGCTCCCTTTTTTGTTGGAGAGATGAATGTCAGATGTTAAAGAAACAAAAGAATTATTAGTAGGCATTTTTGCTCTTATTAATTTCTTAAATGAAAGATTAAAAGATGGTTTTGGAGTAGATGATATCGCGGCGCTTTATGCTAAGATGGCATCAGATCAAACATTTAAAAAGAAAGTTTTAGAAGCATTAAAAGATGCGAAAGATGTTCCTGTAGAAATGAAGGGATTAGATTTTAGTGAAGTACTAGAGCTTTCTTTAGTAATAGGCCCTGAAATTATCTCTATTGTTGGTTCTATGAAGCCTGAACAATTAGAGAAGTTTAATAGTTTAATTGAAAAGATTATACCAGCGATTACTGCTGCATTCAAAGCTAAAAAGACTGGAGCTTAAGGCTCCAGCTTTTGAATATCTAAATCCGCATAGTATTGATCTTCTATAGGTTTCTTTCTATTTAAGCCACCATATAGTTCTAGATAAACTATTGGTTCATTAGATTCCAGTTTTGTAAAACCATGAACTAGTCTATCGTCACCTGTTTTACAGAAGATAATATCTCCGAATTTAAGTTTCTTTCTATTTAATTTTTCACCACGAATGCCATAAACAAATTCAGCACCTTTATATTCTTCTTTAGGACAAAATATAATAGCTTTATACTGAGAATTAGACATATCAGAATGCAGATCAACATAAGAGCCGGGTAGTATCATTCTACTGGTAAAGGTTACATTCTCTATGAATATACCTGCTTCTCTCCATAAAGATAAATAATAATCTTTAATGAAATAATGCAGCTCGCCACCAATAGGTAGATTTTTATTTACTTCTGTTACGTGAAAATTTAATGATTCAAGTCGATGAAGAATCACTGTATTTTCATCATACTCTCGGTATACAAAGCCCTGATTATATATGTCACCAAGTTGAACTCTTTCCATAGTTCAATGATAGCATAATAGCTTTTATGAGGTTAAAGATGTTATAATCTGTTAGAAATCAATAAGACAGAATCTTGGTTGGCTATCACTTCATGTAATTGCCCTTTTGAAATAAAAATATATTGACCTGGCTTAAGTTTATTAAACGTAGACATTCCAATATAGTCTATTTTAATTAAAACATTTCCCGATAGCACCTCTACGGTAATATCGTTAGCTTGATCAAAAGATATTTTTTCATTAGTAGATAAGTGATAAGTGTTTGCGGCTAAGCTCCTAAGTTAATAACAAATTCCAGATTTATCAATAAAAGTTTTATTTAAGATTTTAATAATAAAATTATAGATCTTTGAAAAAGATAAAAAAAAGAATGAATTAAGTTTTTTGCTCATTGTCATAAACCTATGTTTATTTGAGCTAATTATACTTAATACTTTATCAGATGACTATTGATTTTGTTCCAAATAAGATACAATATACAGAATGGAAAATAGAAAAAGCAGGGAGTTATCTCGCCAAACACTTACTGGGAAACCAGTAAAAAGAGATAAGGATTATTATTTAAACAATTTAGATATAGAAAAAGCTATACATGAAACTGCTATTTCTTTAGCAGAACGTATGTTCACAGCATTCATTCGAGAAAAAAATATAGAAGTTTCTGTTAACGTAGACGATATAGCAAATAAAATCATATCTAAGTTAGGTGACCGTTTGGTTTACCCCGATAATTACTCTAACAATTACTTAGAAAACAATAAACATGATAAGTTTAGCTATGATGATGGTCCAGTTATTATTAAGACAGATAAAATTGAGATTAAAGGTCAGCTAGCTAAAGCAAAGCAATCGGATGATAGTATTGAAGATAGTCTGGATATTTTAAAGGACTTAGAGATATGAGTACGAATAATGGAATGTTAGATAAGAAAAGAGCAATGCTCCTTGATGAGGCACGAAAACTTAAGTCCTTGAATGATATGATGGGTGAGAGCAATGAACACTTAGTGCGTGCTATTACAGCACACCATGCTTACAGTAAAGGTAATTGGGGATTGTCTTTCATACAACATTGCATAAAGAATGTAGATGAAACTGGAAAGAATTTATTTGGAAAAGAATATAATGAATGCAACCTGAGGTGGACAGATAATATGCTAGAATTTTGGCAAAATCTAGATAAGCGAAACAAGAAAGGTAGACCAGTACCTGGAGATTTAGTAATTATGCATCATGTGAAAAACAATCAGTTGGTAACTTCAGGACAACTTGGTATAATTATAAATGTAAATAGAGATTTAACAGTGAATACTTTAGAGGGTGGGATTGTATCTCATTTCGAACAAGAGCCTATTACTCAGCAAAGAATAGGGATTCATGAGCGATTAAGAACATCTAAGGGAACAGCAAGGATGAGAGTGCTAGGATATTTAAGTCCATGGATTGATAAATAAAACAGGAAGAATAGAGGGACTTTATCCTACAAATTATGGGGATAATGAATATATGGGATAAGAATCCCTCCATTCTATCTGTGTAAACTATAGCGCGGCGACATCATTCTTAAGCTTAGTCAGTTCTAAACCTAATTCAACAATCTTTTTATTTAAGATAGCAGCTTGATTATCATGATAAGTATTCATCTGACGCCATTGAGCAGAGTTAACTAGTTGTTTTTGCTGCTGAATTATTAAGTCAGTGAGTTCTTCAAGATGAGTGATTCTATCGGCTATAGTTGTTCGAACATTCTGAATATCAATTAATTGAATATATCCTTGAAATGCATTGCTGAAAGTAATACGGGTCACATTCGGACCTCTAGATTCAATAGATGCAATTCGAGAATCATAAAGAGAGACGGCTTTAAGATCACTCAAGTTAATAGGTTCATAAAGCGTAATTGAGGGCAACAAACTACCAAGGTTATGCTCAACCATGATAATATTTCCCTGACTAGCTGTATCAATATATTCTTCGTGTTTTCTATACATAAGATCCATTACCCCACATAAGAATCAGTACTAATGTTAACACTAATAGTTACGTGAGGCAACATCTTGTTTTATTTAGAACGCTTACGAGCTTCTAATTCTGCTGCAACAAGGCAGCCTTTTGCTACTGTATGAAATGGATCTTGGGCACGAGTAAAGCCGGATACTTCTAATCCGACTTTAGCAGCTTTCCATTCTTCTTCAAATACCTTAACGAAGTCTTCAGGAGCAGAAGTTCCACCAGCAAGCACTACTGGAATTGGTCCATCGAATTCTGGAAGCTGTTCTTTTTCAAGCTTAAACTTAATACCCTTAATTACTGATCGAATATACTCTCTATAGTAAACGGATAAAGCTTGTCTTGCTTGATATTCAACCAATTTATTGCCTTCAAGAGTGTTGGCAATTTCATTTGAGAAAGCTTCTGTAATCCGTATGCCTCGTTCTTTAACGGTCTGTACTTTAGTCCGTGTAAGCCCGGCAAAATTTTCTGCAGCATTAGAATCAATCCAGTCACCACCACGGTTAATAGAGAACTGAAAGTTTGGATTATCCATTCCAAGAAGACCAAGCCAAACTGTAGTAGTGCCTGAGCCACACGAAATGGCAAGACCAGTAAAACGATTAGAAGCCAACTCAGCAAGCGCAATTGCTCGCGCCTCTTGAATTGGTTTTGGATCATAACTAAGATCTTTAAGAATTGATTCCACTTGTGCTTTATGATAATCAAAACTAACCTCCGTTCCTAATGGTTGTGAAGTAACTGAATAAACTAAAGGTTCATTACTACCTTCTCCAAGAACATTGCCCAGTAATGCTGTTAACATTCCTAGTGCTTCAACATCTTGTTTATTTAGACATCCTGTTTGCATAGGACGACGTGTGTCTTTTTTAAACATGTTTGCAAAATTTCTTGCATCTTCACCAAGTACAGAAATCTTTCCGCGTTTTTCTGTGAAAGGAATAGAAAGACTTTCAAGCATATCCCTTGTTTGATCGTCTGCATCTACTGTAAAGAATGCATCTACCTGATCTGTGTATTCAATTTTACCGTCAACATTTTTTGCTTTAATAAGCATATGTGTGCCGACATCTAATCCAATTGCCATATTATCCCCTAATTAAAATTCTTTCTGTTATATCTAAAAGTTGCCCAAGAAATGTGCCCCGTACTTTAATATCAAAGAAATTGTTACCGTAATCAAAGCTATGCTCAATAGGCATATTCCCTCCTAAGGTATACATAGGTCTTGATATTGCTTCCATCTCTAGATCGACACTAATCATGGTAGAAGAGTTTTGATCTTTTCTATTAATAGCTCTAGCTATTTCATTCTGACAATCATAAGCTAATGCAGTGGTAATTTCAACATCTTCATATTGTTCACATACTTCATAAATAATATCACGAAGCTTCTCAGTAGGACTAGGTATAGATGTCTGAACAACTATAGGAGCATGGAAAGTTTCAGTGTCTAGGGATATGGATGTTGCATTATTTTGTCTGTAAACTAATGGCTGAGCAGCCAATCGGTCAGGCAGTATACTATTTCTTGCATCACTCATGTCTAATCCGCCAAGCAAACCTGTGCCTGCTTGTCTTTGAAATGGAGATGCAAAAGGATTACCATAGTCATAAAGATTATTTCGTATTCCAAATTCAGTTAAAAGCGAATTCTCTGTTTCAAGCATGTATACTTTGTACTTAAATGAAGTATTATTACTTGGTGACTGAATAATTTCTTCATGAATTACTTTCATAATCATATCAGTAAAACCAGGAAAATATCTATCTGCTTCTCCTTTATATGGGATGTGACTAATATAAAGATGATTAATAAGCTTACGCTCTAATGCTTCTTCATAAATAGAGACACCACCACATATCCATACTTCATCTTCTCCCATATCTTCTGCTAAAGCTAAAGCATCATCAAGAGAATCTGCAAGATGTAAATTAGCTTCTAGTGTCGTAGAGATAATAATTGGAGTTACTTTCTTAAAGAAAGACTTTGGCATAGACTCATAAGTCTTCCTTCCCATAATCACAATCTTGTTATTAACTTTAGTCTTAAAGATTTCTAAGTCTTCAGGATAATGCCATGGCAGTTCATTGTTAAGCGCCATTTGGTTTTGCTTTCCAATGGCAGCAATAGCATTAATCTTCATTATAAACCTAGTGCAGTTTTAACTTCTTTAATTAAATCAAATTCAGACTTAGATCCAGACCAAGTTGTTTTAATAGAATCATTAGACTCAACAACAGTATAAGGAATACCACGTACCCCATATTTCATAGCAGTATCTGGATGTGTATCAACATCAATACGTTCAATTTCAATGCCAAGTTCAGCAAGAGTATCCTCAGCTGCATCAATGGCAGGAGCATAAGCTTTACATGGTCCACACCAGCCAGCTTTAAATATAATAACCTTATTCATAATCTTCCCTTTAGTTTTATAGTATGAGCACCATATTCAGGAGTTTCGTCTCCTTCATGTAGTGGTTCAAAGTTATCTGAATAAATATAGAATTTAAAAATATGCCTACTGCGATCAAACTCGACATCAATAATATCTACAGTTCTATCTTCAAATAGCAGTTCCCTAAGCATTTCTGCAGAGATCTTAAAAGCAATCTCTCTTCTCATTAGGTGTTCCTATTGTATGTACTTTATCATAATATGTAAATTAAAAAATAAAAGAATGGTGCGTCGGGCATGATTCGAACATGCGAACTCTAAAGAGGCGGGATTTACAGTCCCGAGCCATTAACCACTCGGCCACCGACGCATTTTAAAAGACTGCCGTTCTTTTTGTTCTAGGAAGCCCGGCAAAGAAACCTGCATTTTATTTATGCGTTTTCAAATTCTTTAACTTGAGAAATGATACCTGATATTTTCTTAGTTGGAGTGCGGATAGGACCTTTCCAATCTGTAAACTTCTTAAGAACATAATCAGTATTAATACCTTTAGCTTGCAATCTTCCTAGATGCTGAGCTAGACGATTAACTAGATTAAGTTTCTTTGTACCAATATTGCGGAAACCATTACGACCTTTACCAAATCCAAAAAGATGCTTAGCTGGCTTTTCTGTTCTTTCTGCTGAGAGTTCAGGATAAACTTCATCAGGAAGTTCTCTTACTGCAAAGCCTCCACGAGCTTCAGCATGAGCTGCTGCTTCTGTAACCATCTCTGCTGTTAACGCTACGTCTTCTATGTCTACTGTTGTAACTGTTTCCATTTGTTCTTCCTTTTTAAAATGGTTGCTGATATAGGACTCGAACCTATGTGACCACTGTCAAAGAGTGGCAGCCTAGCCGCTAGCTGAATCAGCACTTAATTATCTCCAATCCCAAGGATCAGAGAAGCTGAATTTATAATCTACTTCAATATCGTAATCGCCTTTAGCAAGCTTCTGCTTAACATATCTTCTATGTGCTTTAATAGCAGGCTTAACACGAGATGATTTACGAGCACACCAGTAAGGATAAGCTTTTGCTTTATCTCTACGGACTTGTTTGAACTCGCGCCACTCATGCTTAGCTTCTTCATGCTCAGTCACCTCTTTTTTACCTTTATAGTTAGGTCTTTGGAAGTGTTTACCATTGTTGCGATTGTACTTGTAATGATTACGAAGACGATCACGAGCCCAATGTTTAGAGTAATAGAAGTTATACTTGTTTTTGCTTAGAAGTTTTTCGAACTGTGCATAGTCCATAAGCTCTAAGTATCCAGCAAGTCTACCTTCATGATATAGCCCTTCAATCTTTACATTTCTAATGTGTTGTCCTGGTGTACACCACCAAGGATGATTGTCGAGTTTGTTTCTGCAATGTTGAATCCATTCAGGCTGGATTCTTTCTTTATATTCCTTCTCTGAAATATAATCTGGATTATTCCACATGTGTTCTCCTTAGGTTTAGTTACCTAAAGAACACCGGATCTCCATCTTCTACAATTTATAAACATATTTACTCCATAATCCAAGGTGTTATACTGGACGCAATAAATGTATGTAGATCTCTATCTACGTCATCAGAATTTTCATATATACATTTTATGTCTTTAATAAGCATACATCCTTTCATGTTATCATCCATTGTAGCAGTTACTTTAATATCGAACTGTACCACATCTTCTGCTTCATCGTATATTTTAGCAAACATAAAACTGCCAGTAATTCCTTCTTTGCCAGGAGCAAATGATGCAGGCTCATGTCTACCTAGAGTATATACAGCAGCAGGTGTTCTGCTAATACGGTAATTGAGATTACATAATTCGGCAATGACTTCTCCATCTTTAGTAACAGCATAAATATTAGAACTATTTATAGCAAAATTTGTTTTCATGCTTCTCTTTTGTAATGGCAGAGGAACTAGGATTCGAACCCAGAAATAATTGATATCTTCTATCATTATTCTCTATTCTTGTTTTGATTGCATGACAATTTCTGCAGCGCACATCACATTTATCTATTTCATCTTGTATTTTTTTTAATGACCACGATGATGAAATAGCTTCAGAAATATTAATAGATTTATCAATTCTGCTTCTATGATCAAATTCTAGAACTAAAATATTACTTTCATTACAGTCAATACAATTATGATTCAATAGATAATTAAAAACATATTCAGCATTACGATCTCTTAATTCTTCACGTTTTACTGTTGCTAGTGTCTTGTATTTTTCTATATGCAACCCGTAGTGTTCTTTCCTGTAATTGCTATGACAGTCTTTACATATAGTGTTTCGTTTGCCTGTCTTTTTATTTTTAAAACTAAAGTTAGTTATATCTTTTTCTCTTTCACATTTAAAGCAAATTTTATTCATTAAAGGATACTAGTGTTTCCAAACCAGTTTGTCAATTTGGAATCCGACATGTTACCATTGATACCATATCCCCATGGTCAGAGATGCAGGATTTGAACCTGCGACACGACGTCCCAAACATCGCATGTTACCAGACTACACTAATCTCTGATATATAATGGCGGAGAGTGTAGGATTTGAACCCACGGACCAGTTATCCGGCCTCCTGATTTCAAGTCAGGTGCAATCAACCGCTCTGCCAACTCTCCAAAAAACTAAAAAATAAAAATGGCGGATCAGGTAGGATTCGAACCTACTATCATTCGGTTAACAGCCGAAGGCTTATGCCACTTAAGCTTCTGATCCGTACAAATAAAAAAGCCCCACACAAGGCAGGGCTTTCTAAAACTTTAACTCAGGAGATATTAAAATCTTAACAAACCACTGCCATGGTATCCGATGGATTCCAATTATTTTGCGAGGGTTGTTGATAGTTTAATTTTCTCATGTATAAAATATTACTCTTATTGTTTTTGTAGGTCAACTATTTTTTTTGATAAATATAAAATATCATCAGTAGATAAAGCAGCTTCATCTTTTGTTGGTTTATATTTGATACAGGTTTCTGAAACCATAGCACCAGTCATTACCATTACTACAAATAAGAACCATGAACATGTAAAACCTTTAGGCCAGAAGTTATCTAACTTAATACGATCTCTAGTTATCGTTCTTAATGTTTGTGGAATTATTAGGCCAATCAATGATTGCCAATAACCTTTCTGTTTACCAGACAGTGCGTTACTAAAAGCACTAAAACTATAATACTCAGGATCACTTAGAATTATTGTATGAGATTCTGTAATAGAATTCTTCTTAATAAAATCATCGAAATCTTCTTTAATAATATCATTAAAGCGAGCATGTATAACTGTATTATCTTCTAAGTCATGTATTACTACATGTGATTGCTTAGACCATTCTATTAACCTAATAAGCCAAGACACAACAGGAAACCAATGACCGTAAGGTTTGGTTCCAAGTATACGTATTTTTTTCATAAAACAATCAACCTATCAGCAACAAAATTTCGTGCTGTTTTGTTATATTTAGGCATATATGTATCCCAAAATGTATTAGGTGAATGGAGAACTGCATTTCTTAAAGTCAGATCTGCACCGTTAATATAATTTAATACATGAACATTTATTGGAGCAATAAGATCTTTAGCCATCTGATTTGAGTCGGGTCTAGTTTTAGGGTCAGGATATTGGGCTTTAAGAAGGCTAGCCATAAACATAGCAATTTCAACTTTTAATATAGCAATAACATTCTTGCGGCGCTGGATTGCTTCATCATCCATTTCTGCTGGATTATATATTTTATGCATAATTTTTGTATCTGGATGAGCAGTACCATCTTCTTTATACCAGGTTATTGTTTTAGTTCTATGAACAACAAATCCAGTAACAGGGTCAATTGTATAATTAAAATTAGATTCTAGTACTTTGTCTGAATAGTTATACCCACCTATATTTGTATCATAAATTGCTGATGCAAAAAATTCCATCTTAATCAAAAAACCATTTTCCGAAAATGTTGGCTTATGATGAAGACGTCCATTTAATCCGATCTTGTAATCAATACCTTTAGGTGGTAATGCTAAGTCATATCCTGTAAGATTTGATACATATCTAAATAATTTAATATGGTCTTCTTTATCAGCAATATATTTATCATATAATTCCTGGGAAATGGCTCTAGTTACTAATCGTTCACCAGGACCATATTCGTAACTACTAGGCAAGTTAACAACAAATTGTTCAGTGTTTGTGTTGTCATTAATTAGAAATTGTGCATTTACTAAGGCCATTTAATTCTATCCTCTTTAGTTTAGTTCTACTAAGGCAGCAACTCTGGCATTACCAGCTCCACCTGCTAGAACAGTTCTAAAACTTATTCCATCACCATCCACAAATGTTATTGGTGTTGTAAATGTTATTGTAGTTTTATTTTGATTAGCTAATGTTGTTATTGATTGGCCAGTAGAAATACCATTTTTTAAAATTTCAACTGATGTAGATCTACTTCCAGCAGTAACTGCATGATAAGACATTTTTGTAATTCTACCAGATCCCATCATAATTAGCTCTCTGCCTCTAGTAGTAGAGCCTGAACCAAACGACCATTGCTCAGAGTTATTATTGAGATTTCCGTTTCTTTCAGCAAAAATCATATATCTAGTAATACCTGCAGGGCCAGTTGCTCCTTTGATATTAAGTTCAAACTGCCAGTTAGATCCTGCTTTACGATATAAATCACTATTAGTTTTATTCAAATAGAGATCTTGATGTACGCCTAAACTGGGACTTGGAATACCGAAACCAGATAAAAAACTCCAGTTAGGATTTCCTGGTACGCCTTCTGGGCCTCGTGCCAAAGCACTAGCAGGAATAGTAATTTGTAATCTAGAATTCATCCCATCAAATAAAACTGAGTTAGTATCACCAAGTCTTGAGATTTGAATACTGATTATATCATTAGGAGTAACATATACATCTTGTGTAAATTCAAGATAGCCTATAGATCGAACTATAGCATGTCCAGGTTGTGCTACTCCATTCTTTAATACTTCACCTTTAATGATTGTATTATTATTGCTAAGGGTTGTATTAAGAAATACTTTTACCTTAATCCATCCAGTAAAATTATTAATACGTACAGTGTTACCGATAGGACTAAAGTATGAACTTGTTTTCTCTATTGTTCCAACCAATGGTGCAATCACTGGACTAGCCTGATTTAAATTCGTAGTAATGTCAGTATTCCTAGAGAGGAATGATTGTTCTGCTGTTCCAGTTAATGGATCATGCCAGTAAGGCACACCACTTCCATTTAATAAAAGAAACTGTCCCGGAACACCACCTGATGGATCAAGATCAGTTGCTTTGATTTTTACTCCATTAGTTCCATTATGATTATGATCTGACTTAAATGTCTTTATTTCTTCTACATCATCTGTAATGTTTTTCACAGTAGATGAGCCACCAATATCATAGAATTTATTGTTGTCTGTCCAAATTAATGCTACAGTAGTTCCGTGTTCTATATCAATTAGAGTATTTTGTTCCATTAAATTAGCAGCAATGATAACATCAGCACCACTTTTGTTGGTAATAGCAATTACTTGATTTGGAATTAAATGTTCTGTATTTGTAACAGATGACATGGGTAAAGATTGTCCAGAGTTAATAACAAGCGACGTTGCTCGTTGAGCAAAAGAAAGCACTCCTGCTAAATCTGTAGTGATCAATACTTTATTAGGACGTACTACCGATCTAAAAGTTCCATTAATTGACATGTGATTCTCCTAAATATATTGGCAATTATATCCCAATAAAGTATTGACGTTAAGATCTAATTTATAATAGTTGGCTACCTTGCTCTGCTAATTCAGAACGTTCACCTTGTGTTAATGTAACATGAGCTACAATATCAAGACTTTTCATTCTTTCAACGCAGTAAGCCAGACCATTACTTGATTCGTCCAAGTAAGGACTATCAATTTGTTGCGTATCACCTGTGAGGACAATTTTAGTTCCTTCACCAGCACGAGTGATAATTGTTTTTATTTCATGCGGAGTTAAGTTTTGAGCTTCATCAATAATCATATATTGTTCAGGAATTGAACGACCTCTGATATATGTTAAAGCCTCTACTTGTATTGTACCATCATCAATAAGTGATTGCTGTGTGATTGCTGTAGGTGCAGTTTTAGTTTCATGTAAACGAGCACCTTTAGATTTCTTTGCAGCTGGCTGATGATGACGTTTCTTAAGATCAAAAAGAAATGCAAGATTATCATGAATAGGCTGCATCCATGGTGCTAGTTTCTCTTTTAAATCCCCAGGAAGATACCCAATATCTTTACCCATAGGCATTACTGGTCTAGAAACTAAAAGCTTTGTAAAAATCTTTTCATCTAATGTTTTATGTAGCCCAGATGCTACAGCTAATAATGTTTTGCCTGTTCCGGCTTTACCAATAAGTGAAACTAATTTAATTTCATCGTTGAGTAGTGCGTCAAGAGCAAAGCGTTGTTCATCAGATTTTGCATGTATACCAAACACATCTCTTGCATCAATTAGTTTTACTAATCGGTTTTGCTTAAGGCTATATCTAGCATAGGTTCTTTGACCTGTTCCTTCTTTTTCAAGAATTAGATATTGATTAGGAAAGACATTTAATTTTTCAGCATCTTCTATAGTGAATTCTGTCCATCCATTACGCTTAAATTCAATAAAGCTTTCGGCATCAACTTCAATTTCAGCTACGCCAGAATAAATATCACTATGATTATTTTTTGTTTTCTTTTTACCAAAGGCTTCAGCTTCAACACCATTAGCATCTGCTTTTACCCTTAGGTTAATATCGTTTGTAACAAGTATAGTTTTAACTTCTCTGTTTCGATTTGAAAGGACAGCAGCAGTAGAAAGGATCATGTTATCATTGATCTTCATATCTAGATCTGGTTGACCTTCACCAGTATATGCTCTTGTTACAATAAGAGTTCCGCCATTTTCAAGTTGTACACCTTTAGTAAGATGTCCTTTTTCGCGTAGCTCATCGAGCATTCTAGTTACTTGACGGCAATTACGACCTGTCTCGTCATTATTTTTTTTAAATTTATCTAATTCTTCTAAAACAACAAATGGGATATATACATTATTGTCCTCAAAGCTATAGATAGAATCAGGGTCATGCAATAGAACACATGTGTCTAATACGTAATTTTTCTTCGACATTATTACTCCTTATAAAATTCTATACTTGCTAGCTGTTCTTCTAGAGAATGGATTTCATTTTCATATTTAGATTGTTTTTCTTTCATTTCCTTAATTTGATCATACATATATTTAATAAGTCTAGCAGATGATTCTCCGCCTACATATTCAATTTCATCAATAATATCATCTAGTTCGCGCTGTATTCTTTCTTCTTCAGTTTCTTCAATTATCTCTTCTTCAAATTCAACTTCTTCAGCCTCTTCAGCCCATTCTCTATTTGTAAGATCTATATCTATTGGATCATTTATATTAATATAGTTAAGAGTTAAGGGTATTGCTTCAGCTCTATCCGCACCTTCTTCTTCCTCGATAATAGAATGGTACTCATCCTCAGATGCTAGGTTACTTATTATGCTTAATTCTTTAGATTCTTTTTTGAATTTGCTAAAGAGATCATACCAAGCCATAGCTCACTCCTTATAGAAATCTATAGTATCTAATCTTTCTTTAAGATTTTCAACTTCATTTTCTAATGATTCTATTTTATCAAATAGTTTATCTATTATGTTTCTAAAATAATATATGTCTCTATCTCTGTATGGTCTTTCATTTCTCTCATATTCTCTTACGAGTTCACTATATGACCTTGGTGAAATGAGTCCTGCATCTAATTGTCTTCTAAGTTCTCTTGCTTGTTGAGCAAGAGCATAAGATTCTTCTTCATTATAGGATGGAGTATCCTCGAAAACATTAATTAAACTCATGTTGCCTCTTTAATATAGAATTCAAGTGATGCAATTCGTTCTTCTAGATTTCTAATTTTATCTTCATAATCTTCTAACAATCCGGCAATAGTAGAAAGTGAGATATCTTTTTCCTTGCCTCTCACGATATAATGAAAGGTTATATCTTTATTATCAATCGCAGAGATCTTTGTAAAATCCTCACCTTCTTTGAGAGTATTTTTAACACTATTAAGCTCGTGCGCCATAAGATTAATATTTGCATTTATTGCAATTAAATTATCATGAGTTTCTTGTTCATTATTGTAGATAATACGATATGCTTCTTCAACCTGATAAGGCTGTACTGAATGATAAAACATATATTTCCTTTGAAATGAAAAGATAGAGACCTAAGGTGTTAAACCTTAGGTGCTCTACGAGTAGCAAGGAGGCGAGATTTTGGATAAGCGCGAACACATACCTGGTTACCTTGGTTCCCACCTAGTACCATGATGTAATCACCTTTTTCGCCAGCATAGAATCCAACATGGCCTTGCCAGCTATTTTTATTGCCTCTTGTAAAGACAACAATGTCGCCAATCTGTGGCTTAAGAGCAGGATCACCATATTTTTGATATGAACGAGCTGCTAAGGATCCACTAGAAGGAAGTCCAGCATCAAGTAGACAGCAGCCTACAAAGGCAGCACACCAAGATGTCTCATCAGGATGAGCCGTGCCGGAAATTCTTTTATGAAAATTAACAATAGTTTCATTATGCTTAGGCCCTTCAATTTCTTTTAGTCCAATATATTTTTCAGCAATTTGATAATGCTTTGGTTTTGACATTTTCTCTCCTATTTTAATATTTCTACTTTAATAAAATTTGTATTATTTTCATTTCCATTAAAATGATCCTTGTTTAGAGAGAACAATATTAATGTTACAGCTACTAGACAAATTAAATTTTTCATACTTATTCCTCTAAGTCAGAATCCCAAACAACTTTACAGTTCTTAGCATTCAATAATCCTACTGGACTTATGTATGGATCTAAACCCATTATAGGTTCAAGTTTAACATTAAGTCTATGTTCTGCATCTGAGAAATATACCATTTCAGAGCATGCAAGTTCGTCAATACCTTGAATAAATTTCACATCATACTTTTTATCTTCAAATGATAGGCAAGTAGGAATAAGAACATTATCAATATAAGATTGATCAAAGTCTTCACAGCGAGCAATAACTACTCTAGTAGCTTCACTGCATACGTCCATCCATGTAGATTTAGTGTAATTATGATGTGTCATCTCTGCTACTTCAAAGTCACTATCTTTAGCTACACATAAGGCGGCATGAGCCGGAACAAATGGATACAAAGATGGATCGCTATCTGCAGTTGCCTTACCGATAACAAATGTAAGAAGTTTTTTTGCATCAAGACTAAAGATCAGATCCCCAGGTTGAAGAATCTGATAACCCTTATAAGCAAGAGGTCCCCATGTAGGATACTTCTTATTAGATGGTTTCGAATAATAAACAGAGAAGCGGAGATACGGAACAATCTTCATTACTATAAAATGAAAGAATGTACGCTGCATCATCCACATTAAAAATTTAAGCCATAGCTTTTTAAACATAAAACCTCCTAGGTCTTCCCAGGAGAATTTTAACATTTAATTAGTTATGGCCTAAATGGTAATGTCTAACCCTTAAGCGGTTGTCTGTTACCAATTTGTGGAGGATCTTCTTCGTATCTTTTTATCCAGTTGCAGTTAGCACATAGTAATTGATATTTAGATAAGTTTTTTAAGACATGATAAAGATATGAAGTACCGGATTTAGTTTTACGTTCTTGCGAACCTCCACCATTAATATGATCAATTTGCAACACTCTTAAGTCATCGAAATTACATCTACAACATTTATCGCCTAAAGCATTTATCACTTCAAGTCTTTTATTCTTGTAAAATTCTTTCTTTGCTTCATAAGTCATTGATGGTGATCTATTAATTCTCCAATCTCCATTCTTCATACTAGCCCTTGACACATAAGACTTGTTTTAGTGTATGCTTAATATCTACCAAATCTACTTGATTAGCCATAACTTCGTCAATATCTTTGTAAGCTCCTGGAATTTCATCAATAGTCCCAGCATCTTTACGGCACTCTACACCTTCAGTTTGTTTTCTGAGATCTTCAACTGTAAAAAATTCTTTAGCTTTTGAACGAGACATTACTCGACCCGCTCCATGGGAGCATGAACAGAATGATTCCTTGTTTCCTTTACCTACGACAATGTAAGATTTTGTACCCATAGAACCTGGAATAATTCCCCACTCACCTTCCTTAGCGGATACTGCACCTTTACGAGTTACGATTACGTTTTCTCCGTAATGATTCTCGATAGATACATAGTTATGGTGACATGAAGTAATCGCGCCGTCTAGTTTTACGTTCTTGCCAACTAGCTCTTTCTGAATAACAGCAAGTACTTCATCAAACATTTTAAGTCTATTATTTCTTGCCCAAGTCTGACACCATAATACATCATTAAGGTAGTTCTGATATTCAGCTTTACCTTGTACGAAATAAGCTAGATCAGGATCTTCAAGACTTATAAACATATCTTTCATTAACTGTTTAGCTTTTGAAATATGTTTCTCAGCAACTTCTTTTCCAATGTTTCGTGAGCCAGAGTGAAGCATAAGCCATACATCTTGGTTTTCATCTAAACAAAGTTCAATAAAATGGTTGCCACCACCTAATGTTCCTATTTGAGTACCAACGCGGGTTAGTACTTCTGATCTTAAGTCGTTAAAAACCGTAAGATCTTTTGGATCTAAGTTAGGATTTTTCATTGAGTCATGAGAGTTCTGGCCTACTGGCACACGAGACTCAATAGCTAAACGAAGTTGTGTAAGAGATTCAGGAAGATCAGATGCTTTAATATTTAGCTTCGCTGCTAACATTCCGCATCCAATATCGCGTTAATCATATATTTCTATATGCGTGGACTATACCTTCACTGTCCTTAAAGAGTTAATAGACTCTAAGACAGGCTCGCCGTGTTAATATTCTGAAGAATGAATTAATCTATGACAATTAGAACAGATTAGAATACATTTTTTAAGTTCTTCTTTAAGTACTGAAAGCTTAATTTTATTGACAGTACCTTGACCTAAATTATATTCTTTTTCTTTTGGATCTATATGATGAAAATCAAATATAGCTGCATTTTTAAAATTATATTTAATCTTACAATGACTACATTCTCCGCCTTTATCTAAAATAAAATCTGATTTTATTTTATGAAGACGTTTCCTTTTATAGATCTGTTTTTGTTCTTTATTTCTATAATTCCATTCTCTTTTGTGTTGCTTAGGGTCTTTATATTTTCTACCATTATGACCACTTATAAAACTCCTAGTTCTATAGTGTTCATCATAGAGTTTTAATTTTTGACCACATCCACAAGCACATTCAATTAAAGGATTTTCTTTTTTCATGCAGATATATTAAATAAGTCCGCATTCAATGTCTATCCTCTTTTGAAGAACATTCTGCATTATTTCCTATTAAAATAATGCAAGTCTCTGAACCATTTAATTATATTTCTATAATTTCTGGCTGCTGATTGGCATATCTTTCGACTTAGCTTTCCAGCAATTGAGCGAGTTTTTTAATGTTGGAGCCGATTTATTCTTTAACCCCAACTAGAGCTGGAACTACTGCGCCTTTGGCTGCAATAACTGATCCAACTGCTGCACCTTTGCCCATGTGAACATCTGGCATTGATGCTACCCATTTATAAATAAATGGTAATCGAGATACTCTATAAAGTTGTTCCATAGCTTGTGGTTCAACTTCAGAAATATCTTTAACCCAGACTTTGACTGGCATCTTTCCTGCTTGTACTACTTGCATACAAAGCTCCTTTATTTAAATTATTTTATATAAGTTTCATATCCATCTGATTGATATGTAACCTTAAACTCATCATCATTCCTATCAACCATCATTGCATGATATTTTTCAAGACCCCATTCATTTAACTTCTTTAAAATAGTTTCAGTCTCAAAACATGCACAGCTATAAACATCCATTTCAACTCTAGCTGGCTCTAGTTTTGACCAGATATGAATTGCCATATGAGATGTTTCAATATTAATTGAACCTGTAAGACCTTCGTTCCCTACAGCATCAACATATTTAGATTTCGCAGGGACGACTACCTTCATTCCAATATCTGACACTAATTCAGTCATCCATTTATTAAGAATCTCTTCCTCGACTGGAGGATGGCTTACATATGCCCTCAAGAGCAAATGCTGATGAAATAAATCCTTCATTTTTTCCTTTTTTATTATGGCGGAAAGCAGAGGTCTCGAACCTCATGCTCTTAAGGAGCACATATCGCTTAGCAAGCGACTCCCGTCCCTGACGAGTTTGCTTTCCAATTATTACCATTTTCCTCTAATGCTTTTTATTAATTTTACTATTTGTAAAAATTCTTCAGCATTAAAGTTGTCTAATTTAGTTCTGTTACATTTAGGACAACAAACAACACAATTATCTTTTGTATAGTTTTTAGATGGGTCCTTCCTATCTAAATTATAACGCATATAAATGCCATTACCATTCTTGCTTGTTGACTTTTTATTCCATACTATTTTGTTATTGCAATAATAACAAGCATCTATTTTAGTATATTCTTTAAAGTCATCGAAAGTTAATTCAACTTTATGTGCTGCTGTTCTAATAAAGCTTCTGTATACTGCTTCATATTCTCTTAGTGTTGTGACTCTATTCGACGCCTTTAAAGCTTTATCTAAATTTTTTCTAGCTAAACAAGGACGACAAATGATAGATTTATTTTTACGTTTTGTAAAAATTTCTTTCCTACATGCTGTACATGTGTAACTAAATTTGTAATTATTCATAGTCTCTTATGCATTTTCCTATTGGAAACCTTGGAACATTTCTAGCTCCTGTAAGTCCCTGGAACTGTACTGTTAGTCTCTTACCTTCCCATAGTCTACGGTTTGTAAGATATCTTTGATTGTATTCTCTATCCCCGCTCATTGTTGCTTCAAACTTATCACCTTGTGCTGTTTCACAAACAAAGATAACAGTATTCATTTTGCCAGCAATTACATCAAGGATATCAAATTCTTCATCTTCAAACTCTTTAACCTTTTGAAGATTATATGAACGCTTATGTTCATAACCACCTGCTAGATTTCTTACCATCATTCCTTCATAACCTTCAGCTATAAACTTTTCAAAGTTAGTTGAAAAAGTTAAGTCATTAGTGAGAAGGAAAGTATTAACTACTTTTAGTGATCCAGCATTTTTGCCTAAGAGCTTTTCAGCAATAGGAAGAAAACGTTTATCGAATCCTTTAGTATCTACAACATCATAGATATGAAACTCAACTAGTTTAGAATCTTCTACTGGTGATTCTTGTCTTACTGCTGAAACAATTCTTTCAAAGTCACGTTTCATTGAATGATTATATAGTTCTCCATCTAATACAATATCGACATCTTTAAAGTATTTTTGAATATCAGCGATGATATGAGGACAGCTAAGAATTGGCTTACGAGTCCTTGTCCACAATGTTACATCATTACCTTTCTTTGTAGCGATACAACGAATGCCATCAAGCTTAGGCTGAGCGGCACAAGGATATTTAATTTTATGTCCTTGTTTATTAAATGCATGAGCTAACTGTGGATCAACTCCACCTTTAATTATCTTATCTACTTTACCTTGTTGAGCAGCTGCTTGATTTTTAACATATCCACTCTTTAGTTTTTTATCATACTTAGATTGAGCTTCAGATACTGCTTGATCATATGGTGTTGTCTCATTCGAACGACCAATGTTCTTACCTTCAGTAATATGCTCTGTGTCTGTTGTGAGTTTTTCTCCGACTCCACCATGTACAGTAGTAATTGTAGCTGCATTAAGCGCCCCATTTACTCTAATAGACCATTGTTGAATCTTGCCTGTAGACTTACTCTTCTTATAAAGAGTTCCAAAATCGACTAACATATGCTTCCTTTATGTTTTATTTTATTTAAAATGGAGCAAGTAGAGGGAATCGAACCCTCGACGCCTGCTTGGAAGGCAGGAGTTTTACCATTAAACTACACTTGCATGGTTGCAGAAATAGGATTTGCACCTATGATTCATGGTTATGAGCCATGTGTGATAACTACTTCACTATTCTGCAATTTAAAAAATTGGTACTCGGTGGTTGAATTGAACAACCATGACCACTGTATCAGAGTGGCATAATAAACCGTTATATGAACCGAGCACAAAATAAAAAAAGCCCAACTTTCGTCAGGCTTAGGGGAGTAGTGCTTTCTCTTTTACACAATACAACTCTAGCCCATCACCTCGATGATCATTCCCATGCCAATAATGTTACTAATAATTGTTTGCACAAATTTCCTTGTGTTGTGTATTCTGTAATCCTAACTCAGAAGTATCTTCTCTGTCAATAATTATTAATATTAAAATTAACATTTATATTGCCAATATAGTTCGCTTCTGTGTCATTTATTTCAATCAAGATTGGTTTATTCTCAGGCTTATATCTTCCATCCATTATGGCAGCATTAACAAATAGAGTATGTTCATCTTTTGTTACTCCATAACCTTCATGTATGTGTCCAAAGATATGTGCTTTCGGTCTTATTTGTTTAACTTTCTGTTCAAGCATTCCACAACCACAATATTTTATTTTCATATATTCCCTAACTTCATCTCGCATAAATTTAGGAGGTCCATGAGTTATAAGAATATCTATATCATTAGGAATTGTTTCCCAAAGCTCATATCTTTCAATATCGTTTCTATAAAATGCCCAATTATGAAAAGGAGGGCAAGTAGGACTTCCCCAGAACTTTATACCATTATAAGTGTGAGCTTCATTTATTAATGTAATAATATTATATTCAGCCATTATTTCACGAGCAAGTCGTGGCTGAGTTTCGAATAAGAAGTCATGATTACCTGGAACAAATATAATTTGCTGATATCCTTTATGGTGACGACTGTCTTTGTAATGCTTACTAAGTTCTTTAGCAAAGAATTTTACTTCTTCTATTCTTCCTCTAAATGTAGCATCTCCAGCATGAACTAAGATATCTGCATCTGGATACTGATGAAGCGGCATACCACTCATGTGGGTGTCACTAATACATAAAATTTTCATATTTGAACTCTATTTATTTATATTCCCAGTGGCAAGTTTTACCAAGAAATAATTTCCACCAAACTCTCTTACATACTAGTGTTTTTTCAGGGACTGGAGTTTTTTCTATTTCTACTGGTAAAGAAGTTTCTTCTGGTATTGGTTTAGGCTTAGGTTGAGCTAAGTATTCTTTTATAAGTCTTTCAACTAAATACCCTACTGCATAAGGAACAGATGTATGCTCTTTAGCAGAAATATGATC
>JAQUUB010000242.1 GCA_028694115.1 Lachnospiraceae bacterium | reverse complement strand
CAAGTTTACTGCGAAGGTGGAAATCTCTGCGGATTTGAAACATTAATACGTTGGTTTGACGCAGGTAAAAAATTTCTATCGCCTCTTGAGTTTATTCCGATTGCAGAAGAGACAGGTATTATTATTCCACTCGGAAACTGGATAATAGAGAATGCAGCCAGACAGTATGCCTTATGGAAGGAAAAGACCGGAAAAGATTACCGAATTGCAGTAAATGTGTCCACAAAGCAATTGGTAGAAGCAGACTTTGTAGAGAATTTGAACAATATATTAAATAAATATCATGTGAACCCCGACTTTTTTGAAGTTGAGATAACAGAAAGCCAGCAGATAGAAAATAATATTAATATTCTGGAAACATTAAATGAAATCAAAAGTCTTGGTGTCTCAATCGCAATTGATGATTTCGGTACGGGATATTCCTCCTTGCATTACATGAAGAGTATTCCCGCAGATCGAATTAAAATTGCAAAGGAATTAGTAGATAATATAGAGAGTGATTTATACTCGAATTCCATCATCCAGATGGTCATCTCTGTTGCAAAGATAAAAGGGATTCAAGTGATTGCAGAAGGAGTTGAAACAAAGGAACAGTGGGAATGTCTGAAATCGCTTGGCTGCGATGAGATTCAAGGATACTATTTCGCGAAACCAATGCCTGTTGAGAAGATTGAAAAAAGTTGGATTACTTAATTGAAGAAATAACAATTCCATAAATTAAAGTCCAATGCGAACGAAGTTCGCTATGAAAGAATGCTTTCAACATCTTTGATGTTAAAGCATTCTTTTTTTGGCTGGCGTCCATGCTTTTCTTTGTGACATAGTTACAGAACATAAAAACAGTAATTGATATAATTTTATGAATAAAAAAAACAACATAATAAGCTTACAATAAATTTTTAGAAGAAAACAAGGAGAAAAGAAATGAAAATTAAATGGAAAATTGTGTCAGCATCAGTAGGGATCATCGTATTATTAACATTATCTATTGTATTTTTTACTCGTGAAGAAGTAAACAGTCTTGTTTTTAATGAAAGTAGCGAAGAATTACATAATTACTCCAACATGGGACTGCAATTATTTGAACGATCCTATGTTGGTAGTTGGGCTATAAAAGATGGCAGCCTCTTTAAAGGGGATACAAAAATTAATGAAAACTATGAAGTGATTGATGACTTTACAAAAGAAACAAATGTTCTGGCAACTGTATTTCAAAATGATACCAGAGTTGCAACCAATGTTCAGGATGAAAGTGGAAAGAGAATGATTGGAACCCAAGCATCTGCAGAGGTGGTGGAACAGGTTTTGAAACAAGGAAACCCCTATTCTGGAAGTGCAGATATTTTGGGCAAATCAGCGCAGACTTATTATGTACCAATTAAAGATGATAGCGGGGCTGTCATTGGGATGTGGTTTGTAGGAGTTTATACGGACCTGGTATCAGAAAAGATTAATAATGCAATGCTTATTATCATTGGTCTTGCAGGAATTTTATTAGTGGCAGGTGTTGTTGTAGCATATCTACTTGGGAATGCAATTGCAAAAGGAATCAAAATGATTCAAGATAGACTTCAGCTTATGGAAGAAGGCAAATTTGATTTTCAATTTGAGGATAAACTGATCAAACGTAAAGATGAAGTTGGTTCCATTGCACGTTCATCTAACAATATGCAGAAAAAAATAGCAGAAATTATAAATAATATTCAACTTGAATCAGAGAATGTAAAGGCAATTTCAAGTCAGACTTTTAAAAGAATGGAAGAGGTTCACGGTAATATTGAGGATATTTCAGCAACAACCGAAGAACTTTCAGCAGGAATGGAAGAGACGTCTGCTTCAACAGAAGAAATGAATGCGTCAACATATGAAATAGAATCTGAAGTCTCTAATATGAAAGAACGTACGTTACATGGAGAAAATTTGGCGGCTGAAATAAAACAACGTGCAGGAAAACTAAAAGATGATACAGTAAAATCACACCAGAATACAATTGAAATTTATGATAGAACGAATATTCAGTTACGCGAGTCAATTAAGAAGACTGGGGCAATTGAAGAAATAAAAGAATTATCCCAGACGATCCTAGAAATTACTAATCAGACAAACTTATTGGCTTTAAATGCTGCAATTGAAGCTGCAAGAGCCGGAGAAGCCGGTAAAGGGTTTTCTGTAGTTGCAGATGAAATCAGAGTTCTGGCTGAAAATTCTAAAAATGCCGTATCAAGGATTAATGATATCACTTATAATGTATCTGAAGCAGTAGAAAGTGTGGTGCAAGATTCAAAAGCACTTCTTGAGTTTATGGATAATCAGGTCCTGAATGACTATAAGATGTTTGTCGACACTAGTAAACAGTATGATCAGGATGCAGACTCGGTACAAAATGTTGTGACAAAAATAAATCTAATTGCAGAACAGTTATTTGACACGATACAGCAAATGAGACAGGCAATTGATGAGATTACAACAGCGGCAGGTGAAGGAGCACAAGGTACAACTGATATAGCTACGAGAGTAACAGATATTGCTACTAAAACAGATGAAGTTTTACATCAGTCATTGGATAATCAGAAAAGTGCAGAAAAACTGGATGAAATGGTAAGCTTTTTTCAGATATAGTTATAATTAGGTGATTCCATTTCTATGCTATCTCTTGTAATAGATTTTATGATTACAATATTTTCGTTGAGAAGAAATAAAAAATATTGTATAATATAAAAGCCTACGATATCAGTAGGAAAAAGCAGTAGAAAGAGAGAACCGATATGTTAAATCAATTTTCCAGAACAGAAATGCTTTTAGGAAAAGAAGCCATGGATGTATTGAATAAATCCAAAGTTGCAGTTTTTGGCATTGGAGGAGTTGGCGGATATGTGGTAGAGGCTTTGGCAAGGAGCGGTGTTGGAGCATTTGATTTGATTGATGATGATAAGGTTTGTCTTACCAATATTAACAGGCAGATTATAGCAACCACAAAAACAGTGGGTAAATATAAAACAGAGGTCATGAGGGATAGAATTCTAGAAATTAATCCAGATGCAGAGATTACGATGCATCATTGCTTCTATTTACCAGAAACAGCAGGAGATTTTGATTTTTCCTCTTACTCCTATATTGTAGATGCGATTGATACGGTAACTGCAAAAATAGATTTAGTTATGAAAGCACAGGAGGCGGGTGTACCGATTATCAGCTGTATGGGCGCTGGAAATAAACTGGATCCGACACAGCTAAAGGTTGCTGATATTTATAAGACAACGATGTGTCCTTTAGCAAAGGTTATGAGAAGAGAACTTAAAAAGAGAAGAGTGAAGCACTTAAAGGTCGTATACTCAACAGAGAATCCGAAAAGACCAATCGGAGATAATAATATTCCCGGAAGCGTTTCGTTTGTGCCCTCTGTGGCGGGTTTAATTATGGCAGGAGAAGTCATAAAGGATTTGACTTGCTATCACTTAATAGAGAAGGATAATACGTAGGAAAATCATACGGATAGGAATGATAATGGAAATAATGAATGGTTCTGACATTACACTAGGTCAGGTTCAAAATTTATCTAAAGAAGAATATATCATGATTGATATCAGAGATGAAATAGCATTTGCTCACGGTCATATTCCCGATGCAAAAAATGTGTTACCAGAGCAAATTATGAGTAAACAGACAGAATTACCTTTCGATAAGAAAATTATTGTTTGTTGTAAAAGTGGATTAATCAGTAAAGATGCAGCAGCTTTTTTGGTAGAAGATGGTTATGAAGCTTATAATTTGCAGGGTGGTTATCAGGAATGGCTTCTAAATAGCTTTTTAGAAGAAGAACGTTTTGAGGAAATTGAGAAGAGCCTCCG
>JAQUUB010000015.1 GCA_028694115.1 Lachnospiraceae bacterium | reverse complement strand
TCCATCTGCTACAAGTTCAAGCTTAATCGGGGTATCCACAATCATTCCATCGGTTCCAATTACTCTGATATAGACATTACCACCCAAGCTAAATTGATTTGTTTTTAATCCATTAAATACTCCATTGTTGGATTCTTTTATTAATGTGCTATTTTGCCGTAGTTGATATTTAGCTATAGTATCCTGATCTCCAATCGTACTACAGATAATATTAAATCCTAAAACATTCAATGCACTAGTACTTATTTTTTTTGCATTCTTACATAAATTTACACAACCATAACTATATATCGCCTTCTTTATCGTGTGAAGATTTTCGCCTTCTTTATATATTTGTACCGTATTCAGCTTTTCTGTTTCGGGCTGATAACTTGGTTCTGATAAACTAATATATCCTATTTTCTCTACTTTTAAAGTATTAGGAACAGAAATGCTGGCAGGAAATTCAGTCTTTCCATCTGCACCTATTTTCTTACTTGTATCTCCCAAGGTAACTGTAGCCCCATTGATTGCATTTCCATCTTTATCTGTTATTTTAAATTGATAAGATTCTTTATTTAATATCGTCGACTCTTTTGGGCAACTATCTTTATCCGTTGCAATCCAGAATCCGGCTGTTTGATTTAATGGTAAATACGAGTAAGCTGTACCATTGATATCATACATTGTTTTGGGTAAACTCACTTCAATAGAACAGTTTCTAGGTGTTTTTAGTTTAGTAAATTGACATTCATCGAACATAGCCACTGCTACATTCACCTTGCTCATGTCGAAATTACTAATATCCAAACTTGTCAAGCTTATATTCCAAAACATCTGACTCATATCTGTTACATTACTTGTATCAAAATTACTGATATCCAAACTTTTTAGGCGTTCACAGACAAACATACAACTCATATCGGTTACTTTGCTTGTATTAAAATTACTTACGTCCAACTCCGTTACACCACATTCAAACATCCCACTCATATTCGTTACTTTACTTGTATCAAAATTACTTACGTCCAACTCTGTTACACCACATGCAAACATCCCACTCATATTTGTTACTTTACTTGTATCAAAATTACTTACGTCCAACTCTGTTACACCACATCCAAAAAACATAAAAAACATATTTGTTACATTACTTGTTTTAAAATTACTTACATCCAACTTTGTTACACTTCTGCAACTATAAAACATACAACTCATATCTGTTACATTACTTGTTTTAAAATTACTGATATCCAAACTTGTCAAGCTAAAACAACTGCCAAACATATGCGACATATCTATTACATTGCTTGTATCAAAATTACTGATATTCAAATTTTTTAGGTTTTGACAAGAGTCAAACATCATCTTCATATTTGTTACGTTGCTTGTATTAAAATTACTTAGATTAATTTCTTTTAAACTAAAACAATTATTAAACATTGAACTCATATTTATTACATTAGTTGTATCAAAATCACTTAAATCAATATTTGTTGCTGTGGTATTTGTAAACCATCCCTCAGTACTATATATCTTATCCCTTGTCACACTCACTTTTATTTTTGTATATGGTACACTTGTTTCATCTGCTAGATAAGTTGTCCAGCAAAACTTAGTGTCAAATCTCTCTGTTGCAGTACCCGAAATAAGTAGAAGTCCATTTGAATCAATAGACCACGTTAATCCTTTGTAAACACCACTGTATACTTCTGGAACAGACTTAATTTCCGAAGTTACGGATATTTCATTTGTTTCCTTACAATCTAATTCCTCTATTCCTTTTTGCTTATATTCTGCAGCATTTACTTGCGTTGATGAAAAGATAAGACTTAGTGCAATTGCTATAACCATGATTCTTTTAATCATATTCTACTCCCTCCTTGGCACGCGGTAGTGTCAAGTTTTCACTACCTTTTTTTATTTACAAACCTTATATTTTCAAGGATTACAAAACTTTTTCAAACAAAAAAGCATTGACCTCCTAAAAACCAGTATAATTGAATCACCACAACACAATTATCCGTATAGAAAGGTCAACGCCCATGGACATTATATCGTATTTAATTCAACTTATTCAATACCAACATAAACAAATTTGCTGGCTTATTAACTTTATCTGTAGATACATTCCGCTTAAGCAGTGGGCTTTCGATGATTCTCATTCTCCCAAATATCAAAAGTTTAAGATTGATGAACTTCCTAAAATCATATCTTATATGCAAGACTGGAATTGGAAAGATCTTATATCTTACTATCAGCATCACTATGGCAAGACTATTAAGCCTGTATTTCGTCGGGTAGAATGCGATATACCTGAGAGTTGCCATTGCCCTGCCTGTAGTGCTCCTGTCCAATACCTCATGTGGAATGATGGTAAAAAGAAAAGCCAGGTTTTATGCAAGGTCTGTCAGTCTCATTTTTCTCCAACAAAGGATAATCGTTTTTCAAAGACTACAATCTTAAAATGTCCCCATTGTACTCACAACCTTGTTCATAAGAAAGACCGTAAACACTTCATCATACATAAGTGCGTGAATCCAAAATGCCCTTACTATCTTCATAATCTCAAAAAAGTTGATAAACGGCATCTTGATGAAGATTACAGCAAAAATAAATATAAACTCCATTACATTTATCACGAATTTACGATAGATTTCTTTAAGATGGATTTAAACTCTCTTCCTAAGAATGCATCTTCCTTAAAATTCACCAAGTTTGATGCTAATACTATGTCTTTGTGTCTTACTCTGCACGTGAATCTTGGGCTTTCTCTCAGGAAAACCAAGCATGCGCTGAAAGATCTTTATAACATCGACATCTCTCACCAGAGTATCGCGAACTACTGCAAGTCTGCCGCTATCTGTATTAAGCCTTTCGTTGACAACCACGACTATGGTACTGGCAAGGTATTCACTGCTGATGAGACTTACATTAAAATACGTGGTATCAAAGCTTATATCTGGTTCATTATGGATGCTGCCAGCCGGTCTATCATTGGTTATCAGGTATCAGATAATCGTGGGGTTGGACCTTGTATTCTTGCCATGCGAATGGCTTTTAAAAATCTTTTGGAACTTCCTGAACACTTTAAATTCATTGCCGACGGTTACAGTGCCTATCCTCTAGCTGCACAACAGTTCTTCCGAGAATTTGGAGACCAATTTAAGTTCGATATCACCCAGGTAATTGGACTTACCAACGACGATGAAGTATCCAAAGAATTTCGACCATACAAACAGATGATTGAAAGACTGAACCGTACCTACAAGGTTTCTTACAGACCTACCAACGGATTTGATAACATCGCCAACTATGATTTAGCATTGTGGGTTGCTTATTATAACTTTCTTCGTCCCCACAAACACGCTGGTTACAAGGTTCTTAATGATGTAGAGCTGCTTAAAGGTGCTAGCAATATGCCCGGAAAGTGGCAACTTCTTATTTTCCTTGGTCAACAGACTATTTTAAATATGCAAAATCAGTCTACTGCCTAAAAGGAGCGGAACCGTTGTCAAGGAAACCGTGGAATACCACAGTGCATCGCACGAGGATATGCCGCGAAAGTTCCTTGACCTAAGGTTCACGGATTATCCTATTTATGCAGAAAAGGGGCAACTGCGCCCTTTTCCTGCCTTCCGGCGAGGATGGGTTCGGGCAAAGCCCGTAATGGGTCAAGGGACAAGTCCCTTGCGGGTACTTAGGGCAGGCCCTAAGCCCTCGGAGAGGTATTTATTATTAATATCTACAGTTTTCAAGGTTCATTTGAGCCTTATTTTTTTGACTCAGTTTTTTCATAGCTTACTTGACACTATCTGGCACGCTACTTCTTTTAACTTATTACACCATTATATATCTTGGTATTCTGTATTTCAATTATATAATGGTATAATTTACCATAATGTAGTAATTCATTAAATGCTTACTTTACTTACTTTTAAAAAAAAGATCCAGCTGTTTAACCTACTGAACCTTAGCTTTTATTTTTATCTTGAAATTTTTTTACCTCCAGTAAATCCACTTCTGTCCACTGTTTTAAACCATTTTCTATTGCATACAATATTATGCCCTTCATTTGTTTTTAGTAATCTTGATTTTCTACGCAGTCTTTACTCAACATCATAATCCATTTCACATCGTATCAGAGCATCTTTCAAAAGTTGTAAATTAGTTGTAAATTTCATCAAATAATCAAAAAATCCTTATTTTATCAGCCTTCCCACCTATAAGTTGGTATCCTGCCGTGGCAGACGAAAAGTATTTTTATCATCCCTTTAAAATCCTCGTTTTCCTTGTATTTACGGGCTTTGTAGCCCTTTTCAAAAAGCGTCTTGGTGGCATACTTTAGTATATTTTGGCATACTTTAGTCACCAATCGGTATAAAAATTTGTGTTTTAAACCTCGCCTTTTTTTGCGTATTTTAAATTACTTTTAATCTAGCCATCTCTTCCTTCGCATCCTCAAATTTCACATGCGTATAGGTATTGAGTGTAACACTAATATCAGAATGCCCCATAAGGTACTGAAGCGTCTTTGGATTCATGCCGGACCTCGAAATATTACTACAATAAGTGTGTTTCCCACTACTAGGGCAGACTAGGGACTTTAACCCTTAAGATTGTGCCTATGCTGGGCGCACAAAGAAACGGAAACATATGATATCAATCATACATTCCCGTTCTCAAATTCAATATTTACACAAGGCCTGATTTTACCGTTTACTTTTTCTTACTGACTACAACCATATCATATGTGAGCGTCTGTCCCTCATTTTCGATGGTTATTGTAGAAGTACCTTCTTTTAATCCTTTTAACTTTGTTCTTGTGTTATTTTGAATATATATAACTGATGGATCAGAGCTGGTAACCTTTAGCTGCGTGGATGCACCTTTAAGTTTTAACGTTTTTGTTTCTCCAACTATAAGTTCATTCGTTTTCGAATGTACAATTTCTGGAGCATAAATTGTGACTTGAATATTATATCTCTTTTTATTTCTTAAAGTAGAAATAATCGTCTTTCCTGCAGATACTGGTGTGATTTTTCCATTTGAATCAACAGTTGCAACCTTTGTTTTACTTGAGACCCATACTAGAGTTTCTGATCCTTCTAAAAGACCATTGAGTGAAACAGACTTATATGTTGCCTCAATATCTTTTGTTATACTTATTCTACTCTCATTAATGTATGGTTTTTCAACTATAACCAAACATGTAAATTCTGTTCCATCGGTAAGTTTAGCCGTAATCGTTGCCCGTCCTGTTTTTACAGGGGTAACTATGCCTTTTTTAATGGTTGCAATTGATTCATCACTGGAAGACCAGGTAACATCCTTCGCTTTTGCATATTTTACCATAAAGTTTGCTTTCTTTCCGTCCAGCATTTCCAATGTACAATTATTATTACTGTTTGTTTTCATTCCTTTACAATACATTTCTGGAGCATAAATTGTGACTTGAATATTATATCTCTTTTTATTTCTTAAAGTAGAAATAATCGTCTTTCCTGCAGATACTGGCGTGATTTTTCCATTTGAATCAACAGTTGCAACCTTTGTTCTACTTGAGATCCATACTGGGGTTTCTGATCCTTCTAAAAGACCATTGAGTGAAACAGACTTATATGTTGCCTCAATATCTTTTGTTATACTTATTCTACTCTCATTAATGTATGGTTTTTCAACTATAACCAAACATGTAAATTCTGTTCCATCGGTAAGTTTAGCCGTAATCGTTGCCCGTCCTGTTTTTACAGGGTTAACTATGCCTTTTTTAATGGTTGCAATTGATTCATCATTGGAAGACCAAGTAACATCCTTCGCTTTTGCATTTTTTACATAAAAGTTTGCTTTCTTTCCGTCCAGCATTTCCAATGTACAATTATCATTACTGTCTGTTTTCATTCCTTTACAATAGAAAACTGGCGCTTTCTTGCTTGTTGAACTGCTTGAGGAAGAAGATTTTGAAATTGTCAATTTATATGGTGAATGACTACCAACATAACTATTCGCCTCGATATAATATGTACCAGCTTTTAAGTTGACTTTTCTGGTTGTATTTCCTGCCCCTATATCACAACTATCAATTTTTTCATTATTTTCGTTCTTAATTACATATGGAAAATATCTGTAAGGACCGTACTCAATATTATCCACATTAAATTCTATAAAATATTTACTATCCTCTGCTATATCTATTTTAAATAAATCATAAGGATTATATTGCTGATCTATAAAACCGTTCACCGGAATTTTTAATTCAATATTATCTGCCGAACTTCTATCTTTATTCCTTCTAGAAGCCCATACCCCACTATTGTCGTACTCTAGCCTGTATGCAACACCACTAACGATACCACCAAATTTCGGTTTTATGGTAATATAAAGTATTTCATTGTCATTACAATAAATATAAGATGAAATTTGTTTATTTCCTACAAAATCTCCTCCATTAGCAAAATAATTTTCATAAAGGCTGTTTTTATCACTATCCTGAATGGTATAGGCCGTACAAATTCTGCCTGGTGTATAAACTGCGGTCAAACGAACAGCACCTTTTTTCGGTATATTTACTTTATAGAAAAAACAGTCACTACTCTGGCTTCCTTCTGGTGTAAAGTCCTCATTTGGATTGATCTCCTGTGCAGTTTCCCAGGTCGAATTGGTAGATACTAATCCAACCGTATCTTCCACTACTTCATCCTGTAATTCTGCCTCTCCAACAATAAGTACCTCATCAGAAACAGTTTTATTAACAGAAACGACCTCTCTTTCTGCTGCAATAATTTCCTCAAAGATTGGTGTAAAATCGATATCCTTAATTGCACCATACTGACTAATGAAATAGTTCTTCATATAATCCTCGTGCATACGAACGCCTTTATCTCCAGATGTTCCAAAATCAGAGAGTGCATACAAAGTACTGTAATAACTGTCATCATTACGCTCTACAAACTTAATCTCATTTCTTCTGAATAGATTAGAGTTAAGAAATATCGGATTATGTGTATTGAAGATTAACTGGGCATGGTGGATATTAATATCATCATTATGGAAAATATTAATAATACTCCAAACAGCTTAGCCGCCTTATCTGTTGTCTTTTCAACATATACTGCCTTTTTCTGTGGGTCTGCAAATCTTTTAATCAATTGCATAGAATCTGCACGGTAAATTATCATAAACTTATTCATAAACCAATCGGTAACTAATTTTGCAAAAGTTTGTGAAAATATAAGCTTAAATCCATTGGTCAGGAATAATTCTTCCTGATTCAAACTATTCTTGGCTATTTCTACTAATCCATCTGCTTTCTTGTAAAGTGCGTCTGTTATATATGGTTTTATTTCTTTCAGATTCTCTACTGTCAGCTCATCACCTCTACAAAAAACAAGCTCTCCATTAACAGTCATTTCTTCTTTCAGTATTTTTCTCTGGTATTCACTATCAAGAAAAACTCCTAAATCTAAGGAAACGTTATATCCGATCCTAATCCCATTTTCTATGAATTCCACAGCAAATTCTATATTCATACAATAAAATAGCATGAAATATCCTTAATAAGAGAATTCACCATATCATGTGTCAAAATCAAAACTTGGCTTCTATTAAAAAAGAATAAAAGAATTTATCAGATAAATCAAATATTCTAACACAAAAAACCTGTTGGTGTAAAAACTTATTAATCTGTTTACACCAACAGGCTTTCTCTTTATCTGTTATTTACTTTTGGAATCCACAACCCATGCCTCGTCCTGCTCCTCTGTTTTGATTATTTCCCATTCCACAGCCGCCTGCCCCAATTGCAGCACCACAGCCCGCTCCTTGGGAGACACTTCCTGTACCATCACATGTTAATTGACGTTCTTCCATTGTTTGATAAATTGTATCCGCTTCTTCCTGAGATAGCGTTCCATCCTTTACCCGTTGTTCCAGATAATCTTTTCTTTGCTCTAACATTTGAGTTTTAAACTCTTCAAGTTTTCCAGCATCCTTTGCAATCGCACCATAAGTTTTACCATCAGCCCTTTCTGAATTGACCTCATCTGCTGTTTTTCCTGTGAGCACAGATACTATTTCTGCTGGTGTTTTAAGCGATGCTGCAAAAACAGTTCCTGCAGTCCCTAACGCAAATAATACGCCCATTATTACCGTTGCTTTAATGAATCTTTTTACACTTTTCATACTTTTCACACTCCTAATCAGTTATTTTAATTTCTGTTACATTTTAGATTATATAAGAAAATTATGATAGAAGTATGATAGAAACATGATGGAAGATTAAAAATTATTATATCACATAAACGCTATTTTTCTCACCGTATTTGCTGTTCGAATTGTAATCTTGTGACTTACATTCGAGTTTGCTGTCTTTGCCCACCAATTTGTCTTTTGATAATCTTTCCGACTAAAGGACCAAAAAATTACGTTTTTGTAATGATGCACTTTCTCATACTCTGCTTTGGGATTGCCGATTTCACTGTAGATTTCTTCGTAAGATAAAGACGGCATAATAAAGATAAGATTATCATATATTTCTTTATTATCATCACCCCACCAATCAGGAGCATTATTTAATAGTTCTTCTAATTCTTCTTGCAATACAACTAAAACTGATATATCTAAAGCGAATCTTTCCTTTATCATTACCATTATTTTATTTGAAAGAACATCTTTATCATCAATGATACTTGAAAAGACAACATTGCCACTATTGAGATATGTAGCAATCTCTGAAAAACCATGTTCTGCAAATTCTTGTTTTAATTCAGACATTACTATCTTGTTATTTCCACTTATATTTATTCCCCTTAATAAAGCAACATATCTTTTCATATAATCATCTCACATTTCCAATTTTTGTACTCGTCTATTTATTATATTCCATTTCTCAGCTATGATGAGGCTTCTTTTTCTAAATCTATAATATTTTGATTCAGTTTTTCCTGGTTCGGCGAACGCATAATAAGTGACTGACCTACTTTATATCTTCTAATGACTCATATCCATAAAGCTGCGCTGTATTACTCATCGTTTCAAATGCTAGATTTTTTCCTTCTTGTAAAAGTGATGCTATAAATCTTCCATATAGAAGAAAGGTCTGCTCACTATATGTCCCTAGTTCTCCTCTAAGATAAGTTTCATAAGAGGTATTGAATGGTGTATCTTCTGCCGTATGAATTACTCTTGCATTGTTAGCCACATAAGGGTATTCTTTAGCAAATTCTTCCATCCATAATACCTGAATCCTTATAATCTCTTCTGCAATCGCACTTCTATCATCACTTCGAATAGGAAGATTCTTTTCTAACTCAACATACTTATCTGGTGCCGTACTCTTTAGCATTCTTGCATATTTTTCTGTGATTAAGTTCCATCCCTTTTCTTCCGCTTCAATCAGATCGTTCAAATAACTTTGCAAAAGGTCTTGATTCCATGTTAAATACTGACTCTTACGCATAATGGAAAAGGTCTTATAATCATCTTGGCAGTCAGCTCTTCCACCTTCATTTTTTACTTTATCAAATTGCTTCCACTCATGTTTCACAATTTTTTCAATCAATTCTTTCTTTTTGTCCACATTCATATTCGTTTCTTCCCCTTTCTGAGTATTAAGAATCTGTGGAATATATCGTTCAAGAAATGGATTCTCACCCGTAACAAAACCTAGTTCCTTCATTTTCTCTAGAAGAGTTCTTGCAAGTAACTCAAGCAAAATCACGCATTTGTCACGCTTATTTAGTACAGGAGAGGAGTATTCTACACCTTCCCATGCTTCTGCTTGATTAGATAACAAAGCAATCTCATCACAGATCCATAGAATTTCCTGCCATTCCCTGCCGAACTGCTCAATACCTTTTCTTTTCCACTTATAATAAGGTGCATAGGTTTTATTGAGAATATACACAATATCCATCGCAGTTTCTATCGCCTTGGACACACAAAGAGATGCACTAATTGCATCTTTTCTTACCATCATTCTTGCATAATTGCTTTGAGCATATTGCGCATAATCGTGTAATAAATTTGCTAGTTTAGAGCGCCATATGTTTTTTGGATAATAGAGCAATAGAGATTTTCTTTTTTTGCTAAACTCTCCCAAATCATCTCTAAACACCTCGCCATTTACCAGCTGGGCTAAAAGAAACTCCTCACAGGATTCTCTATCAGATTTCTTATAAAACTCTGAAGTCTTAAATACGCCTCTTCGACTCATAAATCGTTGGCTAGTTGCATCTGATATTAGATTTTCATAGGATTCCTGAAGTTTATCACCTATAGCACTATAATCATCGTCCGTTAGCCACATACAAAAACCCACGTCATAATCATGGTCAGTAGAAATCTTATCATCAAAGCCAAAGCAATCCGACCCCTCTCCAACCATTCCAACTGCAATTCTTGCTTCATACTCTGGAAAATTCTTATGAATCATTTCTATGCCATATTTCTTGTAAAAGTCCTTACACCTTGAAAGATTGGACTCCCATTTATCTAAAACATCTGTCTTCGTTAGCATTTCCTGACTTCGATTATATTTCTCTAATACGCGGTAAAATCCATCCGTTTTACCAGTGTGAATTAATATCTCTACCAATCCTTTTCTATAGTATTGGGTAGCCTTGCTCCATTCTAAATTAGTAGCAAAATAGTCACCTTTCGCTACCACTGCGGCTCCATAATGGAAATCATGTTCTCTATCATCAATAAAAATCTTTAATGCCTGGTCTAGGTAATTATTTCCTTCATACAGGGAGTCTTCTGTACTGATTGCAAATAGTGAATTCGCTAAATTAGTCATGGTAATGGCTATTTTGATATCAGCATCAGGAGTATCGCGTATAATATCTAATGCTCTTTTTTGAAGTTCAGAGGCTTTATGGAATGCATTTGTTTCCTGACAAAGAAGCCCCCAATTGTTATATAATGTAGCCCAAAGAATATCCTTTTTGTCAAGATACTGCCTATATGTATTCTCTATCAATTCAAAGGCTTCCTGCGCCTCATCAAAAAGTCCAAAAGCTCTATATGCATTTGCTATATTCTGCATAGAGGTCGCATAATTAGGTGTTCCCTGTTGATTCATTTTATCTAATAAATTCTTTAAAGAAGCAGAATATGAGAGAGCTTTTTCCTTCTGAGATGTATCTCTACAAAGTCCTATCATTTCATTTAACAAAATAATAATAGACGCATTATCCTGCTCCTTGACCGCTTCATTAATATGCTCATATAAGAAGTTTTCAATCTGTGGTAACGTCAATTTTCCAAAGAGCGAATCATACTCTTGTAATATATTATTAATATCCATATTTACTCCCATCACATGTTCCAAACATAAATCCGACCGTTGATACAATCATCAGATGCCCGCACTTCTGCTTCATAGAGTTTTGCAACTGTTTGTATATCGCTTTTCCCTGTTCTTCAAAACAATTATCTTAGATTTGCTTTGTCAGTGTAATCGATGCACCTTTTGATTTTTTTATCTGCCATTATAGTATCATAGTTTTTACAAATGCAATAGCACCAAGATTTTCATAAGAAAGAGTGTTTGAAAAAAACGGAAACAAATGATCTTTTACAAAATCCTTAGGAAGAATATGTCCTCCCTGAAAAGAATAAATATCATAAGAAATCCCTTTTTTATCCAGAATTCCTGCCTAATAACGCGTTCCTTCTGGAATCCATTGGTATCCGTCATTTTCCCCGTAGCAGAATCCAATTGACTTCAACGGTACTCCCAATGCCAGATAATCATCCAATTTTTCCTGTAAATTCCCAAATCCCGACTCCCACCGTTCCATTAGAATCTGATCTACTTCCGTTCCGTCCCCGGAAGGAATTTCTATATATGGAGCCTGATCTTTATATGCAAATGCCATGGAATAGGCCTCGAGAAAAATCTGATCCCCTTCCCATGTTTCAAGTGCCTCTTTTATCTTTCCAGGAGCAAGCAGCCCCGGAGACATTGCGTAAACAGCTGAGTAAACATCCGGATGGCGAAATGCCAGATTGATAGAAGCAAATCCTCCCATTGAAAATCCACAAATTCCCCTTGCTCCAGCCTCCGAAATTGTATGATAATTTGAATCTATGTATGAAACAACCTCTGATACCGTATAGGTTTCCCAATTTCCCATCACAGGAGAATTTACATAAAATGATCCACCCACAGAATTTGAGCCATCTACTGCAACAAGCAAAAATTCTTTCGATGCATCTTTTGTAAATTCCTTATCCAGCACTTTTTTTGCATTTCGTATAAACACAGATGGTGAATCGCCAAAACCATGAAGAAAATATACGACAGGATACTCTTTATCTCCTGTCTGATAACTTGGTGGAAGATAAATATATAAATTCTGCTCGATTTTTTCTTCCAGTTTGTTTTCTGCAATTGCAGAGGATTCTATTTTGATCCTCTCAATTTCTCCCTCCTGTACGACTACATCATCTTCTTCCCCAGCGTCTTTCGGATCAATTTCTTTTTCCTGTTCTTCATTTATTTCGGTTTTTGTTTCTACCCCTGTTTTTGCCTCTGCTTTTGCCACTGTTTCTATTTTTCCACATCCTACCACATTTAACAAAACAATCACAAGGCATACTAAGATCCCAACTGCCCTTTTCATAATAATCCCCCTTTTTCTTGTCTTTGACATAAATTTAAAGATATTATATGATGGACTGGTAACTCAAAGTGAACATTTCTTGCTTATTTTATACGAAAAGATATCTATCTGTTTTGATATTGGAGGTCGTATGGACACAATAAACCGTAAATTGATCGAACATGCCCTTATTTATATTGAAAAGAACTTAAAAAATACATTGTCACTTAAAAATGTGGCAGACTATCTTTGTATTTCAAAATATCATATGCATCGTATTTTTAAATCCCTCACCGGACTTCCCCTGATGACTTATATTCGTCACCGTAGGTTGTCTAACAGTCTGATTGACCTTCGTCTTAGTAATCTTAAAATTATTGATATTGCTTATGAATATCAGTTTGAATATGTCCAAAGCTATGAGCGGTCTTTTAAACAGCTGTTCGGCATAACTCCCTCCCATTATCGTCTTTACCATTGCGAGGTCCGAATCTATCCTCCCTATGATATAAATCTACTTCAAAATACCACGAACGGTATTATCGCTCCACCTTTTTTTGTGACCCGCCCCATGTTTTTTCTTGGAGGCATCAAATGTCTGATCAATCATCAAGAAAATTATAATCATGGAACAGCAAATTCTAATGCACTGGATTTTTTTTACAAAAAGTGAAGTCAATTAATTGATACTGTGGATGATTCCGTTTATTACGGACTGGTCACCTGCTATGGAAGTACCGAAGCAGATTATTACATGCCAAGCCTTGAGATTTTCCGTCCGTTCAAGGATCATGATCTCTTCACCTGTCATACCGTTCCAGCCTCAGAATATGCAGTTTTCCGGTATATCGGTCTCCATGCTCCCGAAGATCTCAATATGCAGAAATTAGATGATATCTACTCTATGATTGAGAAGACATGGACGCCGGCTACATCTTATCAGGTAGATTCTTCTTATCATTTTGAAATGATTTGTAGAAAACGATGTAGTGAAGACTATTGCGAAGCAGATCTTTATTATCCGCTCTTATCAAAAAAAGGGGGGATTCTGTGATATAACCTACAAACAAACGTTTATATTATTTTAAAATAATCCTTAAACTTTTCAGTAAATACTTTTGCTCCATAATAATTAAGATGATCTGCATCATAAAAATATTTTCTATCATAAATCATAGGATCATCCAAAAAAGATTTATATACAAACGGATAATCCTCATTTAAGCTTTTAATAACTGACTCAAACTGTTCTTTCCACTTCTCATAAAATTTTTTCCTCTTATTTTGAATTTCTATAGGTATTGGAAGAAGTGTCAGATATACTTTGATATCTGGCCAAGTTTCATAGACTAATTGGAGCAAACTCTTCATTATCGTGATATTCTCTTCAATCGTTGCTGGAAATTCTTTTTTTACTACACTAGAAGTAACCTCATATCCACTAATAAGTTCTTCAGATAGCGTTTTCATACGTTCTTGCATTCCTTGATAATTAAAAAACTCTGCATAATTATTCATAAAATTAGTGTCTTTAAATAATTCATTCCATAAATCAATTCTAGAATCATCGATTCCTTCATATCTATTCATCAAAAGATAGGATTTATAATCATGTAGATCAATAGTATAATTCTTATTTTTTTTATGATTATGCTCATCTAGGTTGTAACCGCCCCATGAATAATAACTATATATATTTTCAGATAACGAAGTATCTAAATTTAAATAATTATAATCATACATATCAATAATAAGATACTGCAGCTCCTTGATTTTGGGCCAATAATGAGAAATACAATATTGAAAAGTTTTTAAATTATAGAATAAATCTTGAGATGAGACTGCATGATTACAACAACTCTGGAATCGATTAGCTAGAAATCCCACTTCTGCATGGGATATTCCTAAAATCATTCCGTCGTATTTTGAGAATAAAGGATTAGACATTGTTCTATCGACTCTCATAAATGGAATCGTTGCATTATGCCATAATGTGTAGTCAAATACCGTGCATTTCTCATTAATAACTATTTCTTTTATTAATCCACAGATATCATTGGATACCTCTGTATTCTGAAAAGCTACGATAATACAATCATAATTATTAATACTATCTTCCACAAAAAGCTCAGGTCCAAACGCTTCATTCCAATAATATACATCTACATAATGTGCTTCATCTTTTAAAGCCGGAATAATATAATCTACATATTTTTTTTCGCCTAAAAAAAGAATATTCACTCTCTTCACCATATGATGATTTTAAAAATATAATCAACATATCCTTTCTTTTTTTAATATTTATAAAATCCTTCACCTGAAGATTTTCCAAGCTTTCCTTGATCTATATATTTTTTCAACATTTTTTCCATGCCCCTGAAATTATAAGGAGTTAGAAATGAAGGAAGTTTAACATACATATGGACAATGTTATATGCCGTTGTAAGTCCAACAGTATCTAAAATACGGAATGGGCCTTTCGGTGCACCTGTTCCTAATATCCATGCTTTATCAATACTTTCAGGATCTGATATTCCATTTACATACAGATCCATTGCCGAAAAAAGGAACGGTACAAGCATCGAATTAAGAAGATATCCTGATTTTTCCTTATGAACGGGAAGTGGAATCATTCTCATTTCACTAGCGAATTTCATAATCTCATCAAAATATTTGCTGTTAGTTTTTGGCTGAGTCATTATTTCAGCTATATTGTTTTTCCAAATAGAATTTGCAAAATGCATGGATAGATATTTCTCTGGTCTTCCAGTATGTTTTGCAAACTTTGAGGGAAGAAGGGTCGATGAATTTGTAACAAGCAGTGTTTTCTCTGGCATTAGCGGTGCAAGCATTTTATAAAATGTAATCTTATCCTCTACATTTTCAGCCATAGATTCAATGATGATGTCTGCATCTTCAACAGCTTTTGACAAACTCAGCTCTAGCTTTATGCCATGATAAGCCTTTTCAACCATATCAAGACATTTCTCTTGATCAAAACTTTCGTAATCAGATATACCTACCGCCCATTTTTCAGGTGTCTTACCTTCCGTAGTTGCCATTATGTTAATAGTTTCTATATAGGTTTCTTTTAGATTATCTATCTTTGGCTGCGTACGTGTGATACTTCCTTCACTTCGAAGCCAAATAGTTACTTCAAATCCACAATAAGCTGCTTGAAAAGCAATTTGACTACCTAAAACACCGCCACCGGCAACAACTATTTTTTGCATTTTTCTCATTCCTCCTTTAAGAAATTATCTATAAACAAAAAAATTAATCAACAAGGTCATTCTGAAACCTTGAAAGATGCTCATACGGAAGAATCAGTCTTCCACGGTAGAGACCACATCCATCGTTAATAAGGGAATTATTCACTGCTCCAAACATATTTACATCTAATTTTGATAATTCAAGTTGCTGCAACATAATACCTCTTTCATATGCCTCATCAAAATAGATATTTTCTCCTTTGGGAATTGCATCTCTTCTGGCTCTTTCACTTTCCTGTCGTTTTTCGTAACCTAAATGATTGGCAGGACCAATCTCCGCAAAATCATCCATTTCTTTTGTACGAAGCTGTACTTCTACATAACAACGAGCAATATTATCATAAAATGTAATATGTAGGGAACGATAACCATAGTTCTCTGAATTTACAATATAATCCCTATAGTATGGACTTACGCTCTCTTTTAGTAGTGGAGTTTTTTTCTCACATGTTAAAGTGGACATTTCTGCAGTAAATCCGCGTTCCTCTAAAAAGCCAGGCAGCTGGTTAGCAACATCATATAGATACTTTAGTTCTTCATCAGCAAGAGTCTCCCCCTCTTTCAAATGGCATTTTGGAAGAGATATTACAATTCTATATGCAATCAGATCTCGAAAACAACTTAGACAATTTTTTACTTCAGCAGTAGAAGGGTAATGACCATGATCATTGTAATAATCGGATATATATTCCACTATGTATCCATTAAATTTTGATTCCGCACGTATCAAGGATTTAATTCGTCCCTTGAAGGTAAATGCAAGAAAAGGATATTCATTTGCCATCAATTTATAGAATTCCCGAATCCGTTGGGACTGCGAAGTCAGGAAATCATTGTGCTGTAAAAGTTCCGCAATTTGAAACAGAAAGTTGCAGTGAATAAAATCAATTTGATTATGAGTTTCTTTCGCAGACTGTTTCAAATCCTCCGTATATCTCTGTAAAATTTTAAGAACGGTATCTCCAGAATATAAATAATCATTTAGTTTTTTCATAAAATATTTACCTCACCGACTGTGTTTTATTATGCCTTAGTATATCATAGCATATCCAATCCCTATCTCGCAAAACTATAAAAACTGAGTTCACAATTGCTTCAACTAATTATTCTTTGTATCCAAAAATACCCAAACTTTGTTCATCCTTTCTCCACCGAGCACCTATATACACTCCATCTCCTACTCCGATAATAAATGAAATTTCATTATCATTATCTATTTCATATCGTATTTCTTTATAACTTGTTTTTCTAAATTTTTTAAAAAATGCAAGTGCCTGCTCATACGTACATCCATCTGATCCGGTCCATATATTAAGCGATTCCTCATTGATTGTTTGTCCTTCAAGATAATCGAAGGTTATCCCCGTGGGTAGTTCCGGAATGTATTGTGCATAGGGATGGTCGTTCCAGTCATCGGGTGCTGTGTTATATTTTGCGGCTTCTGCTTCATAATCAAGAGAAACTGCAGATTTGGAACAATAAGTGGTTATTTTGTATTCAGAATCCTCTCCATCATATCCACTATACATCGATCCAACCATAGGTACTGTTTCTGAATACCGAACCACCTCACCTATTTCGAATCTGATATTGTTATAGAATAAATCATCCCTTATTCCCCATCCGCAATCTGTTCCTGCTGTAACCGGAACAAGAATAGGCTCATCAGTAGAATTGCTGTTCGCCTCTTCAAAAAAGTATTTTACGTTGTCATATCGTCCTTTATATAAATACCAGTGATCATAATGAGAACTTTCGTAGAAGTTGCTTGCTGTTGCGTCCAGTGCCTCCGGCGTAACCAGACTCTCATCCTTTGCATCTAAATTGGTAAGAATAGGTGCACCCCCGTCCGTTCCTGCATACATCGCACATTTGGCATCTTCATATACAATTTTCGTCTTCACACTGCATATTCCAATCTCGTCATAGGACTCCAGCATAACAACTGTTGCATTGTGATGCTCAGGTTCTCTCTCTCCAAGTACTCCATAATGCCAAATAGGTACAACATTACCATAACGGGTATACCACTCAGGCATATCTATCACATAAGGCATTTCCACCATAATGATACGATACATCTCTGTGTCCGGAGTAAAATAGTTATCATCCTCCTTGTTGATCGGAAAATCTTCTGGAATAGCCGGGATGATGCTTTCCTTTCCATTGATTGCATCCTCTACATATCCGGCAAAAGCAAGGTCGTCACTTATGTATACCTCATAATATCTCGTATTACGAATCATCTCTTCCAAATTGTCACACTGGAATTTCATTCCGACAGCATCCGCGGACGCACCTGACAGATTCTCATATCCATTTGTACCCTCTGCCAGATTATGCCCTTCTCTATTCTCATCCGGCGTGAGGCTGTATCCGTTTACTGCTGCTTTACCCTGTGAATACATCTGTCCGGTTGCAAATTCTAATGTGTAGTAATGATGATTTAACCGTTCTTCATTCTCGTATAGGCGAACCTCAATGGAATCGTAATTATAAAACGCTGTCTTTACTTCCTCGCCGGGTATTTGGAATTTAACAGTATTTTTATCATAAAAGGAAATATTAAATTCCTGCGCTTCCCCCTGTCCGTTTCTATCATCAGCTCCTGTCTGTACGAGAATATCTGCTGTATTGCCCTCCTCTATGGTTACCAAATTCCCATGATTCTCAGGCAAGAACTCCACGCGATACGTTTCGCAGTTTCTAATCGTAGTAGCAATCCCTGGCTTCTTAATAATCATGGAATAATTCATATTGGTTCTCTCAACAACACATGCACCATCTTGCTCTCCCAAATACCATCCGTCCTCCAAAGCCACTTCGCTGAAGTTTTCTTCGTAAATTGCTGAATCTATATCATTGATCCACATTTGTAAGCCATTTTCCCCTTCCTTGGGAAAAAGGAAAATATCAATGCTATTTAGAAGATGTGTCTCATCTCCCTCCTTAACAGAATCAAGTGCTCCAACTGATTCATCGGTCAGGCTGATGGTAGCCTCGTTTTCTCCATTTAGCGTAATAATCAGCTTGCCGTCCGGCAAGGTGACTTCGGTGCTATCAGCAGAGGTATGCTCTATATCTGTAGAAAGCGACAGATTTTCCGCCTTATTACTGTCAGGTGCCATAGGCAATATCATCTTCCAGATAACAAAACAAAAGATGGCAACAAAAAGTATCGTTCCGACAGCAAAGAGCACCTTTTTATTTACCTTTGACTTTTCTGTACTCTTTTGCTCTAGCGTTTCAAATCTAATATCATCCATGCCGTCATCATTGCTTAATGAATAATCTGTGTCTGTATCCATCGGATACTCATACTGCGAATATTCTCCAGTATCAGCATTGAACCACGTGACGCATCTTACCTCAACGCCATCTGCCCCCTCTGCAATTACCTGTGAATAGTATAGACCTGTATTCACATCTAATATATAGCCTTCCGGTGAATAATACTTTTCCATTGTAGTTCCTCCTGCTATTTTGGGGTATAATGTCTATCTCCAAACACAAATCCATATTCTCATGCCAATAAAATGTAATACCTGGTGGATTTGAAGAATTTGGCTGTCCAGAAACAGCTGCCGATGTAGCTTTTTCACTTCTGGAAAAGCTAACATCGACAGAGCAAATGTTAATTGTTAAAAAGGCTATGGGATATTAATCGTAGCAGCTACTGCATTTACAAAAGCTTCTATTTCTGTCTCCTGCTCCTTTTTGACTGAAGATTGAACCGTAATGGTTTCTTCAATCACTTTCATATCCTTACAGTCAGCAAGAATCTCCTTCATGAGCTTTCCGCTTGCAGGTGCCCAAGATCCATTCTGGATAAATGCAATGGTCCGGTTTTGTATATTATGTGACTTCAAATCCCGAATCAGCTCCTCCATACTCACGAAAATGCCTGCATTATAGGTTGCTGAGGCAAAAATGATATGACTGTATCGAAATGCCGCAGAAATAATATCAGAAGCCGGAGCCACCGATACATCAAACATTACCGTTTTTATTCCACGGTCTTGCAGTCTGCTGGATACAATATCCGCTATGTTTTCCGTATTTCCATATATGGATGCATAAGGAATCAGCACACAGGTCTCTTCCGGAATATAACTGCTCCATCTTTTATACTTCTCAATATAAAACTCCAGATCATTTCTCCATACAAATCCATGAAGCGGACAAATCATTTTGATATCCAGTGCTTCCATTTTTTTCAGTAGTGCCTGCACCTGCACTCCATACTTTCCTATAATATTTGTATAATATCGGCGTGCTTCGCTTAGATAATCCTGTTCAAAATCCACTTCATCTGCAAATAGCGCCCCATTCAATGCTCCAAAGGTTCCAAAAGCATCTGCTGAGAATAGCGTCCCATCAGTTTCATCATAAGTGACCATTACCTCTGGCCAATGAACCATAGGAGCCATATAAAAACGAAGGGTATGCTTTCCAGTATTCAGGCTATCCTGTTCCTTAACCAAATGGATAGAAAACTCCATGTCAAAAAAATTCTTAATCATTGTCTGTGTCTTTGCATTGCAAACTACTTGTACCTCTTTATAACGTAAAAGTAGTTCACAAAGAGTCGCCGAATGATCCGGCTCCATATGCTGGATTACAACATAATCCAGTTTCTTTCCATTTAATTCATGTTCCAGATTTTCAAAAAAAATCTTTCCTACTGCCTTGTCCACCGTATCAAAAAGAACTGTCTTATCATCCAAAAGCAAATAGGAATTATAGGAAACCCCGTGTGGCACTGAATATACTCCTTCAAAGAGGGACAGTCTTCGATCATTCCCTCCTACCCATATGAGGTCTTCTTTTACCTTTCTTGTACAGTACATGTTTTTCCTCCTGTTTCCGTCAAATATCTATAGAAGCAAGCTTCTTTAAGTGTTCAAAGCGCTTCTTTGCATTTTTCTCTGATTCCTCAAAAAGCTCCTCAGCACGTTTGGGGTTTGAATGTGCCAGTGCATGGAATCGAACTTCCCCTGTCAGGAACTCTTTATAATCTAGTTTCGGTTCCTGGGAATCCAGCACGAACGGATTTTTGCCCTGTTCCTTTATTCTTGGATCAAATCGGAATAAATTCCAGTATCCACACTCAACTGCTCTCTTCTCTTCTATTTGTGAATGAGTCATTCCGCCTGCAATACCATGAAGTATACATGGAGAATATGCAATAATAATAGAAGTACCGTGATAGCTCTCTGCCTCACTGAACGCCTTGGCACATTGAAGATAATTTGCTCCCATGGAAACCTGTGCCACATAGACATCTTCATAAGTCATGGCAATATCCGCAAGACTTTTCTTTTTGCCCGCTTTCCCACTAATCGCAAATTCTGCCGTTGCTCCTGTCTGTGTTGACTTCGAGGCCTGTCCACCTGTATTAGAATATACTTCGGTATCTAGCACCAGAATATTGACATCTTCGCCTGATGCAAATACATGATCCAATCCAGAAAATCCGATATCATATGCCCAACCGTCACCACCGATCATCCAATGGGATTTTTTAGAGAGAACATCTTTCTCTTTTAAAATTTCATCAACCAGCAAACTGTCCTTTTCCGTTTCCATGTCCTGAAGCAACCTGACAAGCACATCGGTAGCTGCCATGTTTTCCTTTCCATTATGGTAGGTATCCAGATAATTTACGCATGCCTGTCTGATTCCATCATTTTCTGTTTTTTCAGAAAGCTCTTCTACTTTTAGCCGAATATTTCCTCTACGTAAATCCTGCGCAATTTTCATTCCATAGCCAAATTCTGCGTTGTCCTCAAAGAGGGAATTCGACCAAGCCGGACCTCTTCCTGCTTCATTTACGGTATAGGGGGTGGAAGGTGAAGAATTGCCCCAGATAGAAGAGCAACCTGTCGCATTTGCAATCAGCAGCCTGTCACCAAAAAGCTGGGTTACTAATTTTGCATAGGGTGTTTCCCCACATCCTGCACAAGCACCTGAAAACTCTAACAATGGTCTCTTAAATTGACTTCCCTTTACTGTTTCTACTTTAAACTTTTCAAAGAGTTCCGGTTTTTCAGGCAATGTCTTGCACCAGTCAAATGCTTCTTGCTGACCTTTATCAACCTGCTCATGCGGTGTCATAACCAAGGCTTTCTTTCCCTGCTTTCCTGGACAGACATTTGCACAGCAACCACAGCCCATACAGTCTTCTGTCGAAACAATGGTTCCAAAGGAAAGATTTTGAACTCCCATCATTGGTGTTGTAACAGTACCTTTTGGCGCCAATGCTTTTTCTTCTTCTGTTAGTACGATAGGACGGATGACTGCATGGGGACAGACGAAAGCACATTGATTACACTGTATACAGTTTTCAGGTATCCATACAGGGACATCTACTGCCACACTTCTGCGCTCAAATGCTGAAGTTCCAGAAGGTGTCGTTCCATCTACATATTCAACAAATTTTGAAACCTCTAGACCATTCCCTTCATGAGTGGTAATAGGAATCTGAATCTGATTAGCGAATTCAACAAGGTTCTCCTTATTCTTGTTCCTTCCATCACGATTCTGTTCAGAAACTGGTGGTAACAGTCCTTCGTCCTCACAGTCTTTCCAGTTATCAGGCACATGGATTTCAACAAGCCCACTGATGCCCCTGTCTATTGCCTCATAATTCATTTTTACAATATCGATGCCTTTTCGTTCATAGGTTTTCTCTGCAGCGGCTTTCATATATTCTATTGCATCTTCTACTGGAATTACTTCTGAAAGTTTAAAGAAAGCTGCCTGCAGGATGGTATTAATACGTCCTCCAAGTCCAACTTCTTTTCCTATCTTGATTCCATTAATGGTAAAGAAATGTATTTTATGCTCTGCAAGATATTTTTTGACTTGTCCAGGAAGATTCTGTTCTAATTCTTCCCCTTCCCAAAGACAATTCAGTAAAAAGGTTCCGCCATCCTTTACATCCTGTACCATATTATATTTATGAATATAGACTGGATTATGACAAGCGACAAAGTCAGCTTTTTGAATCAGATAAGTGGAACGTATTTTTTCTTTTCCAAAACGCAAATGAGAAATTGTAACACCACCCGATTTCTTGGAGTCATAGGCAAAATAAGCCTGTGCATACAGATCCGTATTATCTCCAATGATTTTTATCGAGTTTTTGTTTGCTCCAACGGTTCCATCTGCTCCAAGTCCCCAGAATTTACAACTGATCATATTCTGTGGAGCAGTATTTGGTTCCTCGTCAACCGCCAGAGAAAGATGGGTCACATCATCCTTAATACCAATGGTAAAACGTTTCTTTTCGCTGTTATTGAAAACTGCAAGAATCTGACCCGGTGTTGTATCCTTAGAACTGATTCCATATCGTCCGGAATACATCTTTATATTTTCAAATTTACTATCCTGCAGTGCTGCCAAAACATCAAGAAAAAGAGGTTCCCCTACCGATCCTGGTTCCTTAGTCTTGTCGAGAACTGCAATTTCCTTTACTGACTCAGGGATTACCGAAAGTAAATGTTTAATAGAGAACGGGCGATATAAACGGACCTTGACCAATCCAACTTTTTCTCCTCTATTCATCAGGTAATCAACGGTCTCTTCAATCGTCTCACATACGGATCCCATAGCAACTATAATTTTTTCTGCATCCTTTGCACCATAATAATTAAACAGACTGTAGTTGGTTCCAATCTTTTGATTTACCTGATTCATATATTCTTCTACCACTGCTGGAAGTTCATCATAATATCGATTAGAAGCCTCTCTCGCCTGGAAGAAAATATCTGGTTGCTGCACGCTGCCTCGTTCACATGGATGCTCCGGATTCAAAGCACGCTCCCGGAATGACTTTACCGCCTCCATATCCATCATATTTTTCAGATCTTCATAATCCCAAACTTCAATTTTCTGATATTCGTGAGAGGTCCTAAATCCATCAAAGAAGTTAACAAATGGTACTCTTCCTTTCATTGCTACGCAGTGAGAAACTGGTGTTAAATCCATTACTTCCTGCACACTGGAAGAACAAAGCATCGCAAAACCTGTCTGCCTGCAGGCATAAATATCCTGCTGATCACCAAAAATAGAAAGTGCATGTGTCGCAATCGTTCTAGCGGATACATTCAGCACTGCCGGAAGTAATTCACCCGCTATTTTATACATGTTGGGAATCATAAGAAGCAGTCCCTGTGAAGCTGTAAATGTGGTTGTAAGTGCGCCTGCGGCAAGAGAACCATGAACGGCACCCGCCGCACCCACTTCGGACTGCATTTCAGATAGACGTACTTTTTGTCCAAATATATTCTTTCTTCCTTCTGCTGACCATTCATCAATATGTGCAGCCATCGGAGAAGAAGGAGTAATCGGATAAATTGCCGCCACCTCAGAATAAGCATAGGAAACATGAGCAGCTGCCTCGTTTCCATCCATTGTTTTCGTTTGTCTTTTCATACCATACCTCCATATAATCAATATGTTTTTGGTGGATTCCAAAAAATACCAGTATTTTAGTTTAAAATAAATCCCCCTACGCATATCATGTGGTACAAAGACCATATTAATACAACAAAGGAGGATTCTTTTAATAAATGAATATCAAAATATAGCTTTTCAATAACTTGTGACAATCTGTCTGTTAGCTCTTTACATGAAATCTTCGCATATAGGACAGCGACATCCCATTTCCTTGTCTCTCTTATTTAGATTATCATAAACTGCTACTGGAATTTCAATCTTATCAATATACTTAGACTTCACATCTTCTGGTTTGCATAGATGTTTTTTTGCAACTGTCTTTTTGAAGAAATCATAATCAAAAATCTTTCCTTTTCTAATATTAAATTCTTCACTAAATAGTAAAGGTGCAACTACCTCTTCATAATGATACTTTCCATCAATCAAAACCACATCACATACCAATACTTCTTTTATTTCTGCTCCACAAATGTAACAATACATTATTAATCTCCTTTTTAATTTTATTCTTTCTGAAACATATCCTTGCCTAATCCGCATAACGGACAGACCCAATCCTCTGGAATTGCTTCAAATGATGTTCCCGGTGCGATTCCCTGATCAGGATCTCCTACTGCTGGATCATAAACATAACCGCATACACATACATACTTATCCATATATGTCCACCTCCTTTTTTGAATGAAAATAGATGGTTCTCTTACATGCAAAATTGTAACATATTTTTCTATGAATTTCCATCTATTTTAGATTAATTTCAGTTGTAAAATCTTTTCCATTAACTTAAATCTACCTTTTCTAAAATCTGCATATCCAACAGTTGCATATCCCAATGCTTCATATAATTTTAATGCAAATGGATTCTTTGTAAATGCATCTAAACGAATACTCTCTAACCCTTGCTGTCTTCCTTCCTCTTCCATATGTAGCATCACTTGTCTCGCAATTCCTCTATGCTGAAATTTTGGATTCACACATAATCTATGTAGTACTACATAAGTTGTATCTGGCTTTGACCACTTCCCATTCGTATATTGGACATCACTTTCCGTATTTATCACATATACCGCTGCTATTTCATCTTCTAACATCACAACCGTCATCTGTTTCTTTCTAATATCATCCTCTAACACTTCTTGATTAGGATATATTTCATCCCATTGAGGTATACCGTTTAAATTCATATCGTGAATAGCCGCTACAAACATATCCAGAATGGTCTGGATATCTCTTTCTTCAGCCGCTCTGTAAACTAATCTTTCCATATGCTAATCCCTTCTGTACTCTTGCCGTAATTAACGTTTCTATTATAGCAGATTTTCTGTTCACAAAAAAGGCTGCAGAATCTAACATCCTGCAGCCGGTATAACCTATAAATTCTATTGTATTGTTTTTACGAATGAAATAACTATCATAATTAATTCAAATATCCTGCCTTAACAATTCTCTTTCGAATGATTGGTCCAATAATCACTGCAATAACAATCTTTACCAGGTCTCCTGGGATAAAAGGAATGACTCCTGCGCCAAGTGCAGCTGTGAAACTCATTGATGCCTGATATGCAAGCCATGCTGTTCCAAACAAATAGGTTACCGCTATACCCAAAACCATACCTACTACATAGAAACCGATTTTCCCTTTAAACTTATCTACAAAGATTCCACTGATCAGAGCCATAAAAGCAAAACCGATTAAGTATCCACCTGTAGGACCAAATAATTTACCAGGACCACCTGTGAATCCTGAGAAAACAGGAATTCCAACTAATCCAATTAATAGATATATGATGTAACTAATAGTGCCTTTTTTCCATCCAAGTAAAATAACAGTTAAGTAAATTGCCAGATTGGTAAATGTAATAGGTACTGGTCCAATCGGAATAGAAAGCGGTCCTAAAACACAAGTAACTGCTGCCATTAATCCAATTAGTGTAAGATTGCTGATTGATTCTCTTTTGTTTTCCATGGTACGTCTCCTCTGATAGATATTATTAATAATAAGATAATTGTTTTTAATTCTTTTATCTCTGTTATTAGATTATATCTATTAGAGGTTTGATTGTCAACCTATTTGTTTTATTGGTTTACAATCAACTTGTTAAATTTATGTATTCTATTTCTTTCCCGCGACTATAACATGATTACTTGCCCCAAGTACAGATTTTTCTCTGCAAATACTATAGTGATATTCGCACCAGATATTAAACTGGTCTTGTGTGAAGTGACTATTATGGCACTACTTCAGATGAAGGATTTTAGTGCAAGTTATTTTAAACGATATGTCCTATTACTATTTCCTCCGATAGCTTCAACAGCTTCCATTTCAGCTACAATTGCTCTTGTTCTTGCTGGACTTAGTCCAATATATTCGGAAATATCGCTTGCTTTTGATTCACCATTTTTCTGTAAATACTTTATGATTTTATCCATATTTTCAACGGTCTTCTTCGCTTGTTTTTTATCGCTTGTTTTCTTCGCTTGTTTTTTATCGCTTGTTTTCTTCGCTTGTTTTTTTCTAAATTCAAGCGTTAAAATCATTCTATCCGGATCAAATTGTTCCTCAATCACTGGTTCAATCCAGCCTTCGTCTTCCCATACGTTAAAAATATTTGGAACTCCGCTTCCAGCGCGTTCACCGATATTTATAAGATTGAACATCTTCATAAGTGTCTTATTACGTGGATCTGAAACTCCACCTTTTCGCATCTGAGTCTTGCCTGTCCTGCTATAACCTGGATTTTCCATAATCAACTTGTCTGTCTCTTTTTTGATTACCACACCTCTGACTCCATAAAAATCTGTATTAACTAAGCAATTCGCAAGTGCTTCTCTTAAAGCTTCATGCACAGGTGTATCATCAATGCGGTCTCCGCCCTTAGTCTTAAATGGCACTTTAATATCCTTGATTATTTTGTTATATACCCGAAAATAGAAATCACAGATATTACCTGACCATTCTCCTGAACTTGACTGTAACCTATCTGTCCAACGAATTGTGGGATCAAGTACTTCTCTATAGTCTAAAAAGTATTCTGGAAAATGTCTCACAATGTTATGCTCATTTCCAAACATCAGCATACCAGCTGCGGTAGGATGTAACTGTTTGTCCACGTCGGATATAGCCGCTGCACCAATGCTACGAAGATACTCTGAATCATCAAATCTTTCAAATGGATGACCAGCTTTTAATGTCCTATGTCGATTTCTGTATCCCTGAATTGTTTCTTGATTTAAATCTTCCATTGCTGCATCATCCAAGACTTCCATATCCATTGTGTTATCCGTCTGATCACGCAACATTGCTTTTACCTGGAGTCTTGTACAATGATAATCTCCGGAATGGTCTCTTCTGAAGGTTCCACCAAACATATCATTATTAATAAATACAGGTTTTTGTTCACGTTTTGCCATTGGAACATAAATCACTATAATTAAATCTTCTCCAACTTCGTAAACCTCTACATCATTTTCTGATAAGAGATTACTATTTACCTTTTGACTGTTATGGATTAAATTCCAGAAATCATTCAGCAGCTTGTCTTTGTCAGCCACCTTTAACCCTGTCGTGCTCCAACTTTTATCTTCCAGTTCTTTAATTCCCAGAATAATTACTCCACCATAAGTATTGGCAAATGATGAGTAGGTATCCCAAAGTGCAATTGGAAGTCCGCTATTTGCTTTCTTCACCTCTCGGCGATTATCTTCCTTGTAGGAGTCGAATTTTGAAACATCAAATAATTTTCCCATCTATAACCAACTTCCTTTCATTGCACAAAATCTAGGCCACTAATGTAATTTTAACGTCAATTCCACATATTTACAATCTCTTTTTACCTTTTTCAACATAATAAAATAAGATCTAAAAATATTAACAAATAAGATGCCCTCACAAGTGCAAGCACTCTTCGGACATCTTATATTCTCATTCTTCCATCTGAATTTTATTTATACTATTAATCAAAGCAAGTGCACTTGCTTTCATAACATCCTTTTCAATTGCTTTTCCATAAAAAAAACGATTCTCATACTCGATTTGGACGACGACTTTTCCAAGACTTTCTTTGTCTTTTCCTAGGCTCTGAATACGGTAATCTACTAAATGAATATCCATTTCAACTGCCTTGATGATAACAGAATAGAGTGCATCAATTGCTCCTTTGCCACAATCGGAACAGCTGATTTCCTGATCACCATATTGCATTAATACGGAGGCAGAAGGTAACACCGTATTGACATTCATTTGAAAATCCTTCAGTCTCCATAGATTTTTTTCCTTGCTATTTGTGATTTCTTCTTGTTTTGCTAATAAATCGATCACATCATTATCGTAGACTTCTTTCTTTTCATCCGCAAGCTTCAGAAATTCCCGATGAACTTCTTCCGACTTCTCTTTTGGTATGATAAATCCAAGCTTATCTGCAACATAAGAAAATGCATGTTTTCCCGACCGGGCGGTTAATACGATATCCATAGGTGGGGCACCAATTTCTTCTGGTGTAATGATTTCATATACATCCTTTGATTTTAATAATCCATCCTGATGGATTCCGGATGAATGTGCGAAGGCATTTTCTCCAACAAGTGCTTTGTTTACCTGCACATCAAGTCCCATTGTACGACTTACAAGACGTGAAGTATCGTATATCATGGGCGTATTAATATCTGTGAATCCACAATAATAATCTGGATGAATTTTTATTCCCATTACGACCTCTTCTAAAGAGGTATTCCCAGCACGTTCCCCTATTCCATTGATGGTACATTCTACTTTATTTGCACCGTTTCTGACAGCCGCTAATGTATTTGCTGTGGCTAATCCTGTATCATTATGGCAGTGAACACTTAACAAAACCTCTGGATTCACATTCATTAATCGATCATGTATTTTACTGATTAAATCCCCAAACTTTTCTGGTACGGCAAAACCTACGGTATCTGGTACATTTACACAGGTTGCTCCTGCTTTCACTACTGCATCAATGGTCTTCCAGATATATTCAAAATCCGTTCTGCTTGCATCCTCTAGGGAATACTGTACCTGTGGCAAATATTTTTTGGCATATTTTACTGCATGAACTCCCATTGCGAGTATCTCTTCTGAGCTTTTATTAAACTTTTTATTTCTATGCACATCCGAAGAACCCAGTACTATATGGATCATTGGGTCCACCGCATATTTAATACTTCCATAAACTGCGTCAATATCTGCTTCTACTGCTCTTCCTAAGCCCACGATGGTGCTGTCTTTTACTATCCTACTAATTGCCTTTACGGATTCAAAGTCTCCCTTGGAAGAGGATGGGAACCCGACCTCCATAAAATCAACATGCAGTTTGTCTAATTGCTTTGCAATGCAGAGCTTCTCCTCTAAATTTAATTTTGCTCCTGGAACCTGCTCTCCATCTCTTAATGTTGTGTCAAATACATAAATTTTTCTCATACCACGTTCTCCTTTATAAAAAATAATTCCCCTCCTCTACAAACCATTCATTTTGGTTTTAAGAGACGAAGGGGAAATTTCGCGGTACCACTCTTATTCATGTCATACATGCACTCATTGATACAATTTTTTTTACAAACAACACACTTTTGAGAAATAAAAAACTCCTGCCTCATAACAAGACAGAAGTCAATCTGCAAACCACTCATTGTGTAATGTTCGATACAAAAATTATATCTATCCTCTATAACGGTAGGCATCCGACTAAGTCTACTAATTTCAACCAGCAACTCCAAGGCGAGTTCACCATACTCAAGCTCTTGTTTCACACCATCCAACAAGTCTCTGAAAACTATCGTACAATTACTATTCCTCTTCAACGTTTTTACTTTTCAAATAATATACAGCTAATCATTGCTTTTGTCAATTATTTAACTAAAATTAATCCTCACCCATTATTTTCTTTCTATAGGGGTTATCTGTTGTTGCATCGAATCCGATTGGCAGATAATCAGTATCTATATAGTCTTCATAATCAAGATCCATGAAATAGTTGCAGAAAATAACTTCTACATAGATGATCTCATCTTCTCCATCCGTTAATGCATATACAAACCCTTGATAGGAATGCGCATTCATTGCTAACAATTCATAGGATTCATCAAACCCTTCCGCTCCATAATACCCTAAATATTTTTTTGACGGATAATTCTCTAGTCTACTTACTTCTGATTGATAAGCCTCATCATCATATTCTACAACAAGATAACTTAAGTACTGGGCATCCCAAGGGTTATAATAAACCATTTTATAGTCTTTTATATCCATTTCATCTGTTATTTCTGATGGAAAGATACTTTCATCCATTCCCCACTTATTACTATATTCTTCCTCTGCATCCTCTCCCATATACTGTTCATAGTGACTTACATCGGTATCCTCTTCTATCTGCGCCGTCTCTCCAGCAAGTGCTAGGAAACCCATTGCAAAAGCTATCACCATCAATCTTATAATCACTATCATTATAATGTTTCCTCTCTCTTAATACCTTTTGTATAAAGCTCTGCAAATGCTGGGATAAATCCCGATGTCACAGCCACTTTTTGAGACTTAATATGAGATTCCGCTGTTCCATAAAAAGGAGTGATTCCACGTTTTATAATTTCATTTTTTAGTAGCATTGTCAGGTATCTTCCAATTCCTTTTCCTCTGCCACACTCTGTTACATCAATCCCAATCTGCCACATCGTTTCTGAATCAGCACTAGCTCCTGCCATACCCATTATTTCACCATTTTCAATTGCTGTTACGGCAAGCATATCTGGTGATTCTTTTAAAAAGGACAATGCCTTTTTAAAACGATTATCATCTTTGAACTGGAAGAGTTCCTTCTCTTCATACCAATTTACCTTGTATCGTAATTCTGGAATTAGTATTTCCTTTGACGGCAGATAGTAATGGCGGCAATGTTCAATTTTATGTTCAAAGCGTGTAACTTCCTTATCAATGAGTTTTAGATGATGGTAATCAAAAATCCATGCAGCACTAATATCCATCAAATTCTTTTCACACCATCCCAATAACTCTTTTTGTACACTTACTACGATTTTTCCGTTGACACAGACAAGCTTCAGGATTCCATCATCTCCCCAGAAAATACGTCTATCTTTATGGTATCTTTTTTCTGTAAGGATTGGATAGGGACTGTTGATATCCTCCACGGAACAATTATAATCTATGGATAACTGCTGTACTAATTGCTTTTTAAAATCAATCATTTCTATCCTTTCTTTCACATAGAGCTCTAAAGTTTTACCACAATAGGAGTATGCCCTACACTTGGCAAGAATTTATTTAGAATATCCTCCATCTTAATTTTCAAGCTGGATGTATTAATGCATGGATGACATCCTACATATTCGGAGTGATAAATGTCCTCATCGATAAGCAGCTGCACGTGGTTTTTCAAATCATTCATTAGCCCTAAGACACTAACAGAACCTGGCAGGATATCTAAATACTCTTCCATATATTCTGCTGTTGCAAAAGACAATCTTGCACTATCAATTTGTGCGGATAATTCTTTTGTCTTAAATTTCTTTTCTCCCCTTGTCATAAGAAGATAAAATTTTGTTTTCTGGCTATTACATAAAAATAAATTTTTACAAATTACTGCTTGTATTACTTCATCCACTTCTTTACAGTCATCCATCGTTTCTAATTGCCCATGATCTATTCTCTCATATGGAACATTTAGTTGATCCAAAAAATCATAGGTTCTGATTTCCTTTTCCAATCTGCCCTCTGTTGTTTCTGGTCTTCCTTGTTGTACCTTCATCACAATGCGCATCCTCTTCTATCGAAATACTATTTTTCACTATTATAGTAGCATTATTATTCTACTCTTAAAATTCTTTTTTCTCAACTATTTGAATTGAGATGATGATAGAGGCTGCAAGAATGATAATTGCAGAAATTGGGAGGAGGATCATCATATTCTGAATCAGTGCATCTATAATCACAGGATCCGCTTTTGAATAATTAGCAAAGAATATAATAATCGCTGTAGGAATCAGAAAAATGACAAACATCATAATTCTTGCCCTTTCTACTCCTATTTTATAACAGATGGGAATCAGAATAGAAAATAAAATAATATAAACACTATTTGTTTCTAATATACTAATTAATAAATCATTGCCTGGCGTAGAGTAATAATTCATCATTAAAAATCCAAGCAATAACTCGATTGCCACTGCCGCTGTGATTGTTACCAGCCAGCTTGCAAACTTACCAATTACAATTTCCCATCTAGAGGTTGGTCCTGCTAGTAGATATTTATTCACTTGTGATTTTTCATCATATGCCATAGTTGTCAGTACGGTCATCGATGCAAACATAGAAATCATAAACAGGATATAAGTGGAACTTTTCATCATAATCCCCCAAACACCTAAACAAATTAAAATCATAACTAATTGCTTCATATATTTTTTCAAACAATAAAAATCCTTTAAAATTAAACCTTTCATATTCCTTCCTATCTGCATGCTGCAATCATGCTCTCTATTAATTGCTGAATATACATTTTTATTCAACGCTTTTTCCTTTTACAGTTAATAAAATAATGTCTTCCAGAGTGCTTTCATCGACTACGTAAGAAGAACTTTTAAAATCCCTTCCATTATCAATTAATGCCTCTACTCCAAAACTATTTTCACGTACCGCGACGATATGCGATTGTTCGATTGATTTTAATTCTTCCTTACTACATTTTAAAATTTTATACTGCTGCAATAGCTCCTCTTTGTCCTTACAAAATATAAGCTTTCCTTTATGAATAAACGTAATATAATCAGCAATCTTATCTAAATCGCTAATGATATGGGAAGAAAGAAAGACGGTATGATTTTCATCCTGAATAAAGTCACGAAAGATATCCAGGATCTCCTCTCTTACAATCGGATCCAGCCCGCTAGTTGCTTCATCGAGAATTAGCAATTGCGCATGATGTGCCAGCGCAACAGCAATTGATAATTTCATTTTCATTCCCTTAGAATAATTTTGGATTATTTTTTTACTGTCAATTTCAAAATCCTTTAAATATTTTTCATATAGAGGAGAATCCCATTTCTTATATATTTGCTCCATTAGCTTTTCAATTTCTTTTGCATTCATTACCTCTGGAAAGCAGTTCTCATCAAAAACAACTCCGGTCTGTTCTTTCCATTCTTTTTCATACTGCTCGCTATCCATCCCTAATATTTGAATGCTACCTGAATCTTTTTTTATCAAATTTAACATTGCTTTAATTGTAGTCGTTTTTCCTGCACCATTTTCACCTACAAATCCCATAATTGCACCTGATGGGACTTGAAAAGAGATATTGTCTAATTCAAAATCCGTATACTTTTTGCATAATCCATTAATTTCTATTGCATTCATTTTTACTCCTATCCGCATGTTTTAACATGCATTCCTAATTGTCAAATAACATCTTTAATACTTCAATCAATTCTTCTTTTCCCATTCCAATAGACCGTGATGCATCGACTGCTTTTTGAAAATAGTCTTCGATTTTTCTATAATGTTCTTCCTTCAATAATTCTGTATTGGTACTAGACACAAAGCTCCCTTTTCCAGGAACTGTAGTTATAAAGCCCTCATTTTCTAATTCTTCATAGGCTCTCTTTGTTGTAATAACACTGATTCTTAATTCTTTTGCTAAAAAGCGAATGGATGGCATCGGCTCGCCTTGCTCGATACTGCCCGATAGAATCATTCCTTTTACCTGATCTACAATCTGCTCATAGATCGGTTTTTCTCCAGAGTTGCTAATTACAATTTTCACTTCATCACCTCGATTATTCTATCTGTATATATTATATATGTACAGTATATATACAGTATGCACAGTTGTCAACAAAAAAATCTTAGAAAGTTTATCTGCCTTCTAAGATTTTATGTTTTACCACTGATAACTAACACTTGCAAGAATTTTCATCACCACTCTGCTCTGGTCTAGTTTTCTCTGTATTTCCTCTAGATCCTGCTCTCGAATCATTCTCTCAAATTCTACAAACTCATAAAACATTCGATGCTTCCCTTGATTTTCTTGAATCTCTACTGGTTCTTTTTGATTAAGACATACGGAAAATCCATCACAGCTATTCGTCGGATATGCCATGCACAAATATCCCTTATCGCCCTGGATATTTGATTGTATGGATGCACTACAATCTTTTGCTCCTATACAAACACATTGGAGATCCGGATACTCCATTGTGAGGATTCCTGACACATCGATACCACTCACAACATTGGGATAATATTTTACCGCCTTTGGTTCTCCAAACAACCCAACGACAAAGTGAATATTATACACATTTAAGTCTCGAAGTGCACCACCTGCTTGATTGATATCAAATGCTGGCTTGATATCTCCTTGCAAAAAAGCATCATAACGACTGGAATACTGGCTATAATTACAAGTTACAATACGAATATTGCCTAACCTTTTTATTTCCTCTTTTATCCGTAGATAATTGGGAATGTATTGATTTGATATAGCTTCTAATAGAAATAAATGATGTTTTTTTGCTAAAGTGCATAGCTCATCAAACTCCTCCATTGTTACCGTAAATGGCTTCTCACATATCACATGTTTTCCAGCTAATAACGCCTTTTTTGCAAATTCAAAATGCATGTGATTGGATATCCCAATATAGATGGTATCAATTTCACGATTGGTTAGCATCTGATCATAATCCGTATAAAACCGTTTGATACCATATTCTTTACATAATTGCTCTAGTCTTCCATTTTCATTTGTTCTGGCATAAATTGCTTCCAGGTCAATTCCCTTTATATCCGTAATAAAGCTAAGTAACTCTTTTACAATCATGCCTGCTCCGGTCATACCCAGTTTCATCTTATTACCCCTCTTCCCTATCCACTGCCATCGTTACAAATTATTAGTAGGAAGAAGTCACTTGAGACTTCTTCCTGTGTGAAACATAGTATTTCTTAGAAGCGGTTATTTTGCTTCTTAGAAATACTTTTCGCACTTCTCACGGTAGTAAGCAATGCCCTTCCGCTGCCTTTCAAATGATAACTCCCTGTTCCTGCAGTCAGGAACAGGCTATCACCCTTTTTAAACTCTACATATTCCTCTGCTGTCTCAAGTGTTCCATTTCCTTCAAGAATTAATATTGAGTGAAACGAATCCTCTGTTGCATTTCCTACCCAATTTTTTTCAATTTGAATTTCATCAACCGTAAAATAATCACAGTCCGCAAGGTGATCTCCAAAATCATATTTTTTTGACACTGGTGTCAATTTTGCAACTTCTTTTGCTTTTTCGATATGCAGTTCTCTTGCCTTCCCGTCTACGCCCATTCTTCCAAAGTCGTAAACGCGATACGTTACATTCGAATTCTGCTGAATTTCCGCAATCACGATTCCTTTTCCAATTGCATGAATAGTGCCTGCCTCTATAAAATACAGTTCTCCCTGCTTTACCTCTTGAAAATGCAGGATATCAAGAACTGTATCATCTTCTATTTTCTTAGTAAATTCTTCCTTAGTAACCTCTTTCTCGACACCATAATAAATACCAGCACCTTCTAAGGCATCAACGATATACCAGGTTTCTGTTTTTCCAAACTGTCCCTCCTGTTTTAATGCATATTCATTATCAGGATGAACTTGAATCGATAGATTATCCCTTGCATCAATAAGCTTGATAAGGATAGGAAAATCTTCAAACCGCTCACAGTTTTTCCCTAATATCCCTTTCCCCTTTTCCTCTAGATAACAGGTAAGCGTCTTGCCAGCCTCTTGTCCATTTGCAATGATGCTGGCGCCATCTTTATGACATGATAATTCCCAAGACTCTGCCAGTGGTTCCCCATCAAATTTTTTATTAAAATCTGTCTTTAATTTGGTGCCCCCCCAAAGATAATCTTTGTAGACGGGCATTAGCTTTAATATTGCCATGATAATATCCTCATTTTAATCATCTATTGCACCATAAATAATTTGTCTCATTTTTCGTCGAACAGCTGGTTCTTGTCCATCACAAATTTGCTGCATATATAAAATAATTAACTGTTCTTTCGGATCTACACAAAAATAGGTGCCTGGTAATCCATCCCATCCATATTCCTGAAGTGTTCCATTTGAGCATGCGACACTTTTATCAATGAGAATTCTCATGAGATTCCCATATCCATATCCGAATGCATGCTCAAAATAAATACCTGCCGATTGTTCCTTTGTTAATTGATTGCTTCTCATATATTCTACAGTTTTTCTACCTAGTATTTGTTTGCCGTTTAGTTTTCCATTATGTAGGAGCATTTGTGCAAACTGGGCATAATCATCTATGGTTGAGTACAAGCCGCTTCCACCTGCCTCAAATGATGATCCCTCAATAATTTCACGTTGAAGAATAGACTTTAGTTTTTGCTCACTTGCCTTTACCACTTTCCCATCTGTTGGATCTTTCATATACATGGTTGCTAAACGGTTTTTCTTCTCCTCTGATACAATAAAAGCAGTATCCTTCATCCCTAACGGTTTGAAAATTTCCTTCTCCATAAATTCAGATAATTTCATCCCTGTTACTTTTGCAATTACCATGCCCAACACATCTGCAGACATCCCATAGTGCCAGCATTCTCCGGGTTCAAAAAGTAATGGCACCTTTGAAATTGCCTTTGCTACTTCCTCATTTGTAAGAAATCCTTGTTTATCATTCTTTTCTTTCAGCTTTCTTATCTCTTCCTCCATGATTCGCTCACAGATGCTTTCATTCCCCTGATAAACAAGACCTGATGTCATATCTAAACAATTCTTAATGGTAATCTGAACATTCGATGGATATTCCTTTCCATCACTTCCCATTACCATCATATGTTCAAAGCATTCTAAGTACTTTGAAATAGGATCTTTTAAATCAATGATACCCCTTTCAAATAAAATCATGACCGCCGCTGCTGTGACTGGTTTTGTCATAGAATATATTTTAAAAATAGTATCTCTTGCAACATTTCCATATGTTTCAAAAAATTCTTCCTGATCATGATGAAGTACCATGATACTTGCATCTACCAATTCCTTTTTTTCTATTTCCTGTTTAAAAAGATGTGACAATTGCAACAATCTTTTTTTATCCATTGATAATCTCTCTTTCCATAGTTCTATCATTCTATTTATTGAATACCATTGGTTCTGTTCCATCTAAAAATTGAACACATTCCCGATTCATTATTGCCTTGCAGAAATCTTGGCTATCCTTTAATTTCCTAGGAAATACCATTCCGCCTCCGAGCAAATTAATGGTATGTGTATCAGAACCTGCCGTCATTGGAAAATTATATTTCTTTGCATATTCTCTTGCACGCTCATCAAATATTTTTTTATTATGGGAGGTGCTTTTTGGACTTGCATGAGTTGCATTATATGCTTCCACACCATCGACAAATTCGGGGAACAGGCGCACCTCTTTGATATAAGATTCTTCCCTGAATGGATGTGGATGTATGACAATCCCACCACCGTCATGTACCAATTGATATTGTTCTTCAATGGAGCAATCTCTGATTTCAGGATGCCTGTATAACCATTCTTCTGACAAACCATAGATTAGGAATTCCGTGCCACGATATCCAGACTCCCAGCCGAAAAAAACCTGTAATCCAACACGGTTTCCCTCCTCAACAGCCTTATGATAAGGTAGACAGAATCCCTTAACCCATTCCTGCCATGGAAGTTTCCGGTTCACCGCTGTATTCCCATAAAAAAAATGATTTGTTAATACCATTCCTGTATAGCCATATGCTTTATGAGCATTTACAGATTCTTCCACGCTCATTATGGCGCATGCACTTGCTTCCTTTGTATGCGTATGCGTCTCATATAAATAATAAGACATCCTAATCCTCCAAAAATTGAAAAGGGCTCTCCTCTGTTGACTGTAGAAACTGCATTAAAAGCAGCGCACATTTCATAGCTACCTTTTCTTCTTTTAATATTCTCTTCGCTTCCTTCTTATCTGCCAAAACAACCTGAATATCCTCAGTATCTTCCATAAGATCCGTACTTGGATTTCCCTTTGCATATCCATATACAATTGTAATAGATTCATCGGTCAATCCAACCGTTGTATAAAATGGTCTTCTGTAAGCTTTGTTTCCACCCTGGTAGAGTTCTAAGGACATTCCTGTCTCTTCCTTAAATTCTCTTATTCCCGTCTCCTCATATGTTTCTCCTTTATCCACCAATCCTGCCGGGAGCTCATAAATATAATCATTAATTGGAAATCGAAATTGTCGTACTAATACAATGTGGTCATGTTTTTCTCCACAAACCCCATATATAACGACCCCTTCCGGATAATTCTCCTTGGTATGAATTTTCAAGTTTTCTCCACGTCCTCTTGAAGCAAAATAATACTTAAATAACTCGCCATTTAATTTCTTTGCATCAAGCTCATACAGATTCACAAATGGATTTTCTGTAAGCATTGTTACTTTCTCAATTCGCCTCATAAATTTGCCCCATTTCCTTTTATGATACTCTGATACCAATAGTAGGAATCCTTCGGAATTCTCTTCTGATTCTGATAATCAATATATACGAGTCCAAATCTTTCGTTGTAACCTTGTGACCACTCAAAGTTGTCTGTAAATGCCCAATGAAAATATCCTCTGACATCAACACCATCTCCATTTGCCTCTTTCAACTTTTTAAGATATCTATGGAGAAAATCAATTCTGTTTGGATCATGAACCAATCCATCTAATGAGATAGCATCATGACACGCCATACCGTTTTCAGTAATATATAATGGTAAGTTTCCATATCTTTCTGCTAAAAATTTAGGTCCCCAGTAAAGGCACTCATAAGTGACTGGCCAATCCACAGAAGTTTTTGGAAATCCTTCATAACGCTCTACAACCTCTGGCTTCCCATTTATACTCATTTTTATAGCGTGACCATTATAAATATTTTGTCCCAGAAAATCAAGTGGCTGATGGATTAATTCCATATCCTCCTTTGTAATTTCAGGTAAATAATCATGATACAACTGTAATCCATCTTCTGGATAGTGACCCAAAAGTACAGGATCCATCCACCATGCTAAATTCCAGAACCAATTATCAAAATCCGTGGGACATTGAAACAGATGTTGTCTTGCAGCCTCAATATCTTCTGGTCTGTGACTGTCTGGATAGCTTATCTGGCCCGTAGGTGCAAATCCGACTTGAATTTTCTGCTTTGCATGTTCCCTAAGAGCAAGTACTGCCTTTCCATGTGCTTTTAAAGTATTATGTGTTATATGAAATTGATCTCTCAACATGCATTGGTATCCTGGTGCCATTTCGCCTTTGCAATATCCCAGCCCAACAAAGCATTGAGGTTCATTGATTGTAAAGAAATTTGTTACACGATCCGAAAATCTCTCTGCAATCAGTCCTGCATATTCTGCAAACCAGTCAGGGCTTTCATCATTAAGCCAACCACCCTTTTTATGAAGCGCATAGGGATAATCCCAGTGAAATAGCGTAATAAATGGCTCAATTCCTACTTTTAGTAATTCATCGATAATACGATTATAAAAGTCAATCCCCTTCTCATTTATTTCTCCAATTCCATTTGGAAGAATTCTCGCCCAGTTAATAGAAAATCGATACGCATTTACTCCCAGTTCTTTCATCAGTGCAATATCTTCTTTATACCGATGATAGAAGTCGCATCCCATTTCTCCTGTTTGATTTTGATATACCTTATTGCCTTTCTCCTGCGTATAAACATCCCAGATATTAAGTCCTTTTCCATCTTCTTTGATTGCACCTTCTACCTGATAAGAAGAGGATGCAACTCCCCAAACAAAATCCTCTCTAAAACTCATAATTATTCTCCATTCTTTTCAATCCGTACACATAAGGTGAAGCAGCTGTCCTCTGAAATCACCTTCTGTTTTTTTCATTTGAATTCCAGCATTCATGAATGCTGCTCCTGTTAATATCTGTCCTGTTTCTTCTACCCTATAATCAACATCCTCCTGCAGTCCTTTCAGCCTGATTCTTCTACTATGCACATTGGGTCTTCCTAATACCTGCACATAAGTAATAAGCGCCTCTCTCTGATCCTTTGACACCACCATATAGCAATCATATTCATGATTCTCTGCATAAGAAGCAATTCGATAGTAATCTCCTCTTCTTACTAAATCATTATACTTATGATACATTGCCACCTGTTCTTTTATCATTTTTCTATCTTCATCCGGAATTTTCGTCACATCCAATTCATAACCAAACGTACCTGCCAGAGCTACATACCCTCTGGTTTCAAACGGTGTAACTCTTCCCACCGTATGGTTTGGACAATCGCTGACGTGCGCACCCATCGAAGAAAGGGGATACACGATTGCTGTTCCCTGCTGTATTTTTAATCTTTCCACAGCATCTGTGTCATCGGAACACCAGATTTGAGGACTATAATAAAGCATCCCCGCATCAAATCTCGCTCCTCCGCCAGAACAGTTTTCTAGTAATAGATAGGGAAATTCTTTTATCAGACGTTCCTGCATTTCATAAAGCCCTAACACATATCTATGCGATAATTCTCCCTGCCTGTCCGCTGGAAGCCTCGCACTGCCAAGGTCTGAAAGTTGCCGATTCATATCCCACTTTACATACGTAATATGTGCACTCTTAAGAATGCTGCGAACACACTCATATGCATAATCTACTACTTCCTTTCTAGATAGGTCAAGTACATATTGTTCCCTGCATAATCCTGGTTCTCTACCGGGAACTTGAATAGCCCAATCAGGATGCTTGCGATATAAATCGGAATCAGGAGAAATCATCTCTGGTTCAAACCAGATACCAAACTCCATTCCGAGCTTGTTTACTTCATCAACAAGCTTTTTAATTCCTCCTTTAATCTTTCCTTCATTAACGTACCAATCTCCTAATGCACAATTATCAGAATTTCTTTTTCCAAACCATCCATCATCCATAACAAGCATTTCAATTCCAAGACCACACGCTTCCTTGGCTATTGTCAAAAGCTTTTCTGTATCAAAGTCAAAATAAGTTGCCTCCCAATTATTAATTAGAATAGGCCGTTTCTTATCCTTATATTCTCCCCTGATTAAATGTTCCCGATATAAGTCATGAAAGGTTCTTGTCATCCCTCCAATTCCACTTGAAGAATACACCATTACGACCTCGGGTGTTTGAAATTCTTCTTTGCTATCTAGCTTATATTGAAAATTGGTAGGATCAATCCCCATCACAACTCTTGTATTTTCAAACTGGGTTCCTTCCGCTTCAGCCATAAAGTTTCCAGAATAGATAAAGCTAAGTCCATATACCTCACCAAAATCCTCTGTTGCATCCGCTTGCGCGATTGCCATAAATGGATGATCCTGATGACTTGATTCTCCACGACAGGAGGAAGTACGATATTTTCCAAAAGACACTGGTCTCCTCTGTATCTGACGTTCTCTGGCCCATGCACCATGTAACGTAATTACATCGTAATCCATCCCTTCTAAATCAAGACATGATGTCAAAGCTTTGGTTAACATAACACTATCTTCGCCAGCATTTATTACTCTGACATTTCTAGTAATTGCATCTAATTCCTCAAAGACCGTATAAGATAGAATTGCCGTGATTCCTAGCAGACCATCTGAAACTTTGATTTCTAAAGTAGTACATTCTTCCTTTGTTCCAAATGTGGCTGGTAATCCACTGAGTTTCTCTTTTCCTTGAATGATCCTATGAGATTCATATTGCAGACTAGCCACTTCATATCCTGCCTGTGTTCGAATACATAAGCAGGTCTCTCTAAAATCTCCTGTTCCGTGTACTGGATATTCCATTGGAAAAGAATCCAGGAAAGAAAGACGATCTCTATTATTTACACTAGGAACAAACGGGGGTTCCTCTACCCTCATTAAGTATTGCATCCTTGTGTCTTTTATTTTCTTTCCATAGTAAATATGCCCCAAAAATCCTTCCTTATCAACAATTCCAATCATATAGGAAGAATTTTTTGTATCAAGCTTAAAGACTCTTTCTTTTTCGTTATATATAATTCCCATATAAAAACTCTCCCTGTCTTTTCACACTTCACACTTCATTCTTAAGTATTTCTAGATTCTTTCTAATCAAATCACATCTTTGTGCAACACACTCTACGGAACGAAGTGGATCTGATGGTGTATGAAATACATAATCCAATAATTTGTCTATTGTCGTTGTTGCAACATGCATTCTTGTATCACTAGAAGCATAATAAATAAATACGTCTCCATTTTCTCTTGCAATTGCACCATTTGTAAATACAACATTTGACACATCTCCTACTCGTTCCTCACCTAATGGCCCTATCAAAAGTCCGGAAGGCTCTGCAATCACTTTTGTTGGTTCTTCGAGAGATGTTGCAAATGCATAGATCACATAGCGGAGCCCTGCAGCAGTATTACGCACTCCATGTGCAATGTGTATAAAGCCCTTGTCTGTCTTAATTGGAACTGCACCTGCTCCATTTTTTGCTTCCGTAATCGTATGATATTTTCTTTTACTTGTAATTATTTCTTCCCCGACTACTGCATGTTCAATATCATCGCATAAGCCAAATCCAATTCCTCCGCCTGATCCTGTATCAATAAAGTCATCCATTGGTCTTGTGTAAAACGCATATTTTCCATTTACAAACTCCGGATGTAGTACCACATTTCTTTGCTGTGGCGAGTTTAATGTTTTTAAATTGTCAAGTCTCTCCCAGGTCTTTAAATCTTTTGTTCTAACAATCCCTGCTGCCGCAACCGCTGCTGACAAATCGTTTACCGATGTATCTTTACTTTCTGAGCAGAAGACTCCGTAAATGTACCCATCCTCGTGTTTGGTTAGTCGCATATCATATACATTTGTTTCTTCTTTACAGGTATCCTCTAAAAGAATTGGATAATCCCAAAATCTAAAATTATCTACTCCATTGCTGCTTTCTGCAACGGCAAAAAAAGATTTTCGATCTGCACCCTCAACTCTGACAACCAGGTAAAACTTTCCGTTTAATTCGATTGCACCCGAATTCATTACGGCATTTACTCCAATGCGCTCCATAAAATAAGGGTTTGTATTCCTATCAAGATCATATTTCCAAGTTAATGGGATATGATTTCTTGTTAAGACAGGATTCTCCCAGCGATCAAATATCCCATTATAAAATTCTTTTTTTTTGTTTTTCTTAGTTACGATTTCTTCATACTTCTTTAATTCCTTATAATAATTCTCATGTAACATAATATCCCTCTCTTTTCTTTGTATATTTAAATTTTAAATATGTTTACAAGTTTGACAAATACGGAGAAGAAGACGCTTGCGGCTTCTTCAGGTATGAGATTTAGTAATTCTTAGGAGCAGTATTTTCGCTCCTTAGAATTACTTCTCATACTTCACACTTCACACTATTCTAAGCGTTTAATAACTTCAAAGCACATTCTACCGTTGTGGTAAGGGCATTTCCAGGGCTCCACAATTGGTTTTTTACTTGTTGGCAATCCTTCCTTATCCACTTCCCAATACCATTCAGATCCTGGTCTTTTATCTATCATGTGATCTTTAATATACTGCCATTCCGTTTTTGCTGCCTCTAAATATTCCTGCTTGGAAGGGTCCTTTTCATATCCATTAAGAAATCCCACAACCGTTTCAGCCTGTACCCACCAAATCCGGCTCATATGATCGACGCCATTTTCGCATTCATTTAATAAGGAGCCATCAACAAATGCTCTTTCATAAATCTTTGCCGTTAATTCCCTTGTAATCGGAGTTAATTTATCGGTCAATTCCCCATCACCAAGAATTTCGAGTCCACGATCCATAAGCCATGCTGTCTCAATATCATGTCCATAAGAGTGTAAATTCAGGATGCTATTATAATTTTTATCAAAAAAAACCTCCTGTCTTTTAATTTCCCTATTGTACATTTTATCTGCCCAAAGATTCATAATCCATTTCATCTTCATTTCAACATTTCTATCTTTTGTTACGCGATAAAGCTCCGTATATGCTTCGAACACATGAAGAAGTGTATTCATTGTTCTTTCCGCAATCACACCGTTTTCAGATAATTTTTCATTGGATATTGGTTCGAATTTACGGTCAAAAGCCTCTAGATATCCTCCCTCATCACGACATTTGTTTTCAATAACATGATAGAGAGAATATGCGAGTTCTAAAGCTTCCTTATCCTTCGTTGCTCCATAATAAGAAGCAAGTGCATAAATCGCAAACGCCTGATTATAAGTATGTTTAATATCCTCCATTGGTTGTCCATCATAGGTGAGAGACCAAAATATTCCACCATTTTCATGATCCATACAATTCTCTTTCATAAACTCATAGGCGTGATAAGCCTCACTTAATAATCTTTTATCACCGATTGTTGTATATGCATTTGTAAAAAACCATAATATTCTACTATTTAAAATGCAACCTTTAACAGCCTTTTTATCAATTTCAAGATCATAATTCATATAACCATAGTATCCACCATTCTCATCATCTCTAAGTTTCATCCAGAATGGAATAATAACATTTTCTAAATGATTTCTTACTTCTTTTACCATCATATTCCTTAATCCTTCCTCTTGGTATCTTATTTTTAATCCATATAAACACTCTCATAAATTATATCGGATTTTTTTAGTTATATTTAAGTTTTTTTACTTTTTTATTTTTTTTCTAATCTTGTATAATTATCATTTATAATGATTTTACATCAAGATATCTCAAATTACATTTTTTTCTCTTTAATTTTTCTTTAATATTATATATTTAACTTAAATATAATTATTTTTTAAGTATTTTAACGTTAATATTTTACCATGATTTATAATATAAAACAAAGAAATTATTTATTTTAATAGAATTTTTATATTTTTTCATAATGAAACAAGAAGCCGGCATTACTTCTTTTTTTATTAGAAGCATCACCGGCTATCGTCTCGCTATTCATTATTTGCGATATCTTTCACACTGTCTCGAATAATCATTTGACCCGTTACTATTTGAGCTCCTTTATAATAATATTCATCTGACATTTTCTTAAGGAGTGTTTCTACACAAGTAGTAGCCATTTTTTTCATACCTACGTCATATGTTGTTAAAGGAATATTCGAGGGATCGGGATAAGCAAAATTATCGTATCCAGTTACTGAAATATCTTCTGGAACGCTTAACCCTCTCTCTTGTAATTTTTTTATTACTTTATATGCAACCAAATCACAATTGCATACAAAGGCTGTTGGAAGTTTTTCGGGCAATTCAACAGAAATATCTACTACCAAGGTCTCTTTGTTTAACATTCTATCATCTATCACCCATTCCTCTAGTACCTGCAAATCATTTTCCTTCATCGCTTTGCAAAATCCAAAATATCGATCTGTTATACTACTGGTTGCTAGAACAGTTCCGACAAATCCAATCTCTTTATGACCTTTAGAAATCACATAGTTTGCCAATTGATACATTCCATAATACCCATCTGAAATAACAGTATCTAACTTATTTGCGGCACTATAAAAATCCAAAAACATTAATGGAATTGTAATATTATTTTCTAAGAATGCAGTGTATTTAAAAATTGTCTGACCCAGTGAAATCATTCCATCAATCTTTTTATCACAAATGATTTTAGGTAAAACATTGTTTTTCTCATTTTCTTCATCCAGAATTTCCAGAATCGCATAATATCCATTTTTTGTAATTATATTTATAATTTTTTGATATAATTGCCAATAAAAAGACGTCTGATCTAAATATCTTTTTGCAACGAGAACACCTATATTTCCTGTTGAACCGAGTCGTTGAAATTTCGGTACACTTGCTGGACGATAACCCATTTCATCTGCTATCTTTTTTATTTTTTCTCGCATTTCATCGCCAACCCCAGATTTTCCTGAAAGCGCCTTTGAAACTGTAACAATACTTACCCCAACAACTTCTGCAATATCTGCAAGTTTTACTGATTTTGCCAACCCCATACCTCTTTCTGTAAAAATTAAGTAAAATAAACTAATTTAAAGTATATTTTTTTAAATTTAATTTGTCAATATTTTTATAACAGTCGCATGTCAATTTCAAAATCTCTGCATATGATAAATCAACGAATCCTTTTTTTGAGTATATTTTATTCCGTAATAATTTTATGGAAGAATGGAGGAACTTATGGATATTAAACCAGGAACTGACACCGGCAGACTTGTCGTCTCCGTAACCTCTTCTCAGAGACTTATCCCCATAAACAATGCTAAAGTAACAATTTCATACACAAACGATCCTGTAAAACCAATTGAAGAGTTAGTAACAAATGATATTGGTAAAACAGAAGCTGTAGATCTTAAAACGCCACCAATTGAATACAGTTTGGAACCCGAACCTCCTGAGCAGCCGTATTCAAACTATACCGTTCATGTAGAGGCAGAAGGATATGAACCCATTACCATCGATGGTTCTGAACTGTTATCTGGGCAAGAAGCTATTCAATCGATTTCTATGGTTCCCGCCGCGGCTGGAAAAGGTCCAGAAGTTTTTCCAATTGCCCCTCATACCTTATATTATGAATACCCTCCTAAGATTGCAGAATCATTAATCAAACCAGTAAGTGAAACTGGCGAAATCGTACTTAGCCGTGTTGTAATACCTGAATATGTCGTTGTTCATAATGGGGTTCCATCCGACACCTCTGCTAAGAACTATTACGTTCGATACGCTGACTATATTAAAAATGTTGTTTCTTCCGAAATTTATGCCACATGGCCCAAAGATGCAATTCGTGCAAACATCCTTGCTATTATGTCATTTACACTTAATCGCGTTTATACGGAATGGTATCGAAACAAAGGTTATAATTTTACAATTACTAGTTCTACCGCTTATGATCAAAAATGGATACCTGAGCGAAACACCTATAGAAGTATTGATGTACTGGTAGATGAATTATTTAATAGTTTTCTCTCAAAACCCAGCGTAACTCAGCCCATATTCACTTGGTACTGTGATGGAAAGCGAGTCACCTGTGAAAACGGCATGAGCCAATGGGGTACTAAGTATTTAGCAGAAGAAGGCTATATTCCTATAGAAATTTTAAGATATTATTATGGTTCTTCTTTATATATCAATACTGCAGATGAAATATCTGGTGTTCCTGCTTCCTGGCCAGGATATAATTTAAAAGTTGGTTCCTCAGGTTCAAAGGTTGCTACCATTCAAGAACAGTTAAATCGTATTGCACAAGTATATACTTTGATTCCAAAACTTGCCGTTGATGGAAAATATGGACCTTTGACCGAAAAATCAGTAAAAACCTTCCAATCCATTTTTAATATGCCTCAGACTGGTATTGTTGACTATCCCACCTGGTATAGGATTTCAAACATATTTGTAGGTATCACAAGAATGGCAGAACCCTTTTAATAAAGAATACTCCACTGTTACAGTGGAGTCTTCTTTATACATTTAAATTACTTATTCATGCCTTACTATTCCATTTACTTTACTTCCACTGACCAACCGCTTGGACCTTCTATTTCTCCTAGTTGAATTCCAGTAACGGTATCATATAATTTCTGGCTCAATTTTCCAATTCCACCATCTGCTATTTGAAATACTTTATCTCCAAAACGCAAATGACCAACCGGAGAAATAACTGCTGCTGTCCCAGATCCCCACACTTCTTCAAGAGTCCCTTTCTCAGCTGCTTCAACGAGCTCGTCTACTGATACTTTTCTCTCTTCAACAGGAATATCCCATGATTTACATAATTCAATGCAGGAATTTCTTGTAATACCCGGAAGAATACTGCCATTCAACATAGGGGTTACTACTTTTCCATCTATTTTAAAGAAAATATTCATTGCTCCAACTTCTTCAATATATTTTCTTTCTACTCCATCAAGCCAAAGAACTTGGGAATAACCTTCATCATGTGCTTTCACCTGTGCAGCCATAGAAGCAACGTAATTTCCGCCTGTCTTTGCTTCACCAATACCACCTTTTACAGCTCTTACATAATCATCTTCAATCCAAATCTTAACTGGATTAAGTCCCTCTGGATAGTAAGCACCAACTGGTGATAAGATAATACAGAATATATATTTATAAGAAGGTCTGACACCTAGAAATGGGTCTGTTGCAATTACAAAAGGTCTGATATATAGAGATGTACCAGGTTTTGTAGGAATCCACGCTTCATCCACTTTAACTAATTCATTTAAGGCCTGCAAAAAGTCATCCTTGTCCAATTCTGGAATACATAATCTTCTATTAGAGTTATTAGCTCGTTCCAGATTCTTATCTGGGCGAAATAGAAGAGTTCTGCCATCGTTTGCTTTATAAGCTTTCAAGCCTTCAAACATTTCTTGTCCATAGTGAAATACCATGCAAGATGGTTCTAATGAAAATGGTCCATAAGGAACAATACGTGGGTCTATCCAGCCTTTTCCTTCTTCATAATCCATTACAAACATATGATCTGTAAATATAGTACCAAATGTTAAAGGATTTTCAGGTCCAGGAATTGGTTTAGGATTCTGATTTTTTTCTACTCTAATATCTAACATTTCTTACTTCCTCCTTAAAATTTCCGAAAATTTGCATTACCATTATTATAAACCTTTGCATAATCATGTCAAGTAATAGGATAAAGTTATAAGCAATGCATTCTGCCATTTTTCTGTTTTGGGGTTATATATTTCTATGGATTTAAAATTTTCTATGTGTTATAATATCCAATATATGTATAGAGGGCTATCACCACAAGGAGAAGCAGATGTTTCGTAAGTTATTGCGCAAAATAAATACATTAATTTTACAGGATTCAACACATGAAAACGAATCAAAAGATATTGCTGTTATGATTCGTATTCTTTCTATTGCTTTTGTGCTGTATTTTGCTCTTATTTTTGTACGTTTTTCTATTAGCCATTACTATATTTATACGATTGTATCATTTCTCTCTTGTTTTGGAATGATCCTAACCTTTTATTTCACTTATCATTATCGTCCCACTATTCCACTCATTATTTTTTTAAGTATCATAATTTTATCTTCATTTGCTCTTAGTATGGTGATTGGAATTCATAGTAACTTTATGTACATTTCTTTTATTTCAGTTCCCCTCATCTTTTTCAATATCAAATGGGAAATAAGAAACAAAGTAATTGCAGTTATTATTTTTGTATTACTAACACTTATATTTTATACTATTTCATATAACCAACTTTTACATACGAAACAAACTAACGTTTATTGCTTCGCTATCAGTTTTATCAATATTCTTCTTTTTTTATTTACTCTTACGCTTACCTCTTATTTTTATTGTAAGAAATTCACCCAAGCGGAACATAAGCTCTATCAATACAATAAAAAATTGGAAAAAATGGCTTCTCTGGATCCACTTACAGGGCTTATGAATCGAAGAGGAATGGCAGATGCATTTATCGATTTACAAAGGGAGTATAAAAATCAGAATCATATGCTTTCCATCGCCATAGGTGATATTGATTTCTTCAAAAAAATCAATGATAAATATGGTCATGACTGCGGTGATTACATATTAAAGTCACTCTCCGATATTTTAAGTGAATTTATGGAGGGAAAAGGAGAATTGTGTAGGTGGGGTGGAGAAGAATTCTTATTTGCCTTTAATCGGGAGAACACCGACCAGGTATCTATTCACTTAAATGACTTATGTGGTATTATCCGGCATACTCATTTCAACTTTCAAGATACCGATATAACACTTACCATGACCTTTGGTTTAGAAGAATTTAATCCTTATACAAACATTGAACAAACAATTAAAAAAGCAGATGAAAAGCTCTATCTAGGAAAAGAGAGCGGTCGCAATAAGGTAGTATACTAAATACTTTAGTACTCCTTGCGACCGCTCTCTTTCTATTCTATGATTCTATTTTCGTTTATATTTCAGAAAACGATATTCCAAATCAAAGTATGTTTGTTCCTCACTGTCTGCCACTAGCTCCCACTCAGTATCCTGATCTAAATCAGGAAAATAAGAATCTGCATCATATACATGATCAATTTTAGTAACTAGTGCTGTATCGCAATAGGGAAGAAGCTGTTTATAAATACTCTCTCCACCAATAATATAAATATTGTCAGATGAATAGTGTTGTAATTTTTCTAAAAGTTCTGGAAGTGAATGGACTACCTCTGCTCCTTTGATTGAATACTGCATATTGGTTGACATGATAATGTTCTCTCTATTCTTAAGTGGCTGCCCACCCGGAAAAGTATCCATCGTCTTTCTACCAAGAACTACAACCTTTCCTGTTGTCTCTTCCCTAAAATATTTTTGATCATTTGGAATTCGTACTAGCAGGTTATTCTTATAGCCGATTGCCCATTTGTTATCTACTGCAACAATTAAATTCATTTATCGTTGTTCCCTTTCTACTTATCGTTCCCATTTATCACATAGGGAATTAATCTGGTCAGCAAATTTTCCTAAATCTTTATTTGCCCCACCTTCGTTCTTTCTAATAACCGCAAGTAATCTTTGACCAGCTGCGAGTAATCTCTCAAAAACATCTGATGCTTTTCTAACTTTCTTAGGTGCAATTCTAGCTGGAACTACATCATTTATTAGCTGATTTGTTAGTAAATCGTATTCACATCCACTGTATGGCGCAACCGCATCAAGTCCTAACTCTGTACAAAGATGTTCTGCAAAAGAATCGCAAACAGTATCTTCTCCATGCACTACAAAAACTTTTTCTGGCTTCTGCTTAAAACCACCAATCCAATGTAACAGTCCATTTTTGTCTGCATGACCACTCATACCTGCTAACTGTAAAATGGATGCGCTTACTTTGATTGTCTCACCAAAAAGTTTTACCTCCTCGGCACCCTCGATCAGGCTTCTTCCCAAGGTTCCAATTGCCTGATATCCAACAAACAAAATAGAACATTCTTCTCTCCAAAGATTGTGTTTTAAATGGTGTCGGATACGTCCTGCCTCACACATACCAGAAGCTGAAATAATAACCTTCGGCTCTTGATCAAAATTAATTGCTTTGGATTCATCACTTGTAATAGAAAGATTTAAACCTGGGAACGTAATAGGATTGATTCCTTTATTAACAAGCTCCATAGCTTCTTGATCATAACAGTTATTTACATTTTTATTAAAAATCCCCGTAGCTTCCACTGCAAGTGGACTATCCACGTAGACCTGAAAATTTTCATGTCCTTTTACAAGTTTTCCTGCTTTTATTTTTCTAAGAAAGTAAAGCATTTCCTGTGTACGGCCTACTGCAAATGAAGGAATTACAACATTACCGCCCTTATCAAATGTATCTTTCAGTATTTTCGTAAGTTCTGTTACATAGTCTGGACGCTCTGTTGTATGAAGTCGATCTCCATAAGTTGATTCCATTACTACATAATCCGCTTCTTCAATTCTTCCAGGATCTCTAATTAAAGGTTGATCAATATTTCCAATATCTCCTGAGAATACGATTTTCTTTTTTACAGGTTGTTTTCCATCCGATTCAGTTACCCATACTTCAATCGCTGCCGACCCGAGTAAATGTCCAACATCTGAAAACCGCACATCAATGCCATCGCATAAATGTACAATGCTATCATAGTTGCAGGGAACCAGTCGTTTAATCGCTCCATCCGCATCCTGCATATTATAAAGAGGAACATATTCCTCCATATTGGCATTTCTCTTAGCCTTCCGATTATGCCATTCTGCCTCAAACATCTGTATATGCGCACTATCACGTAACATAATGCTACATAAGTCAGCAGTGGCATTTGTTGTATAAATCTGTCCTCGAAAACCCCTTGCATACAAAAGTGGTAATAATCCCGAATGATCAATGTGTGCATGTGTCAGTAAGACATAATCAATCATTGCTTCGTCAACTGGCAAATCTACATTTTCAAAGACATTTTGTCCTTGCTCCATGCCATAATCAACCAAAATGTGTTTTCCGCAAGCATATAAATAGTGACAACTTCCTGTAACTTCATGATCTGCTCCGATAAATGTAAGTTTCATATAACAAGCCTCCTTGTTGAAACGGTGTCTGTTGTAAAGCACCGCCTGTATACCAATATATTACCACTTTCCCTATCTTATTACAAAGTTTTTATAAGGTTTTGATACATTTATGGTAGGTATGCCTAAAAAAGATAATTGATAAAATCACGGATGCAATTTCTGCAATCGGAAAAGCCCACCATACATTACCTACATTACCTGTACGTGCAAGTAGATATGCAACTGGTATTAATACAACTAATTGTCTCCCTATGGAAACAAACATACTAAATATTCCTTCTCCAAAAGCCTGAAACGTTGAGCCAAGGATAATACAGAATCCTGCAAACATAAAACATAAGCTGATTCTTCTTAACGCCATAACTCCAATTGTCAACATATCCTCAGAAGCATTAAACAACGAAAGTAGAAATTCAGGTGCTATCTGGAAAATCACGGTACCGATTCCCATAATGCAAACTGCATATAAAATTGCGAACTTTAACGCCTCTAAGATTCTTTCTTTTTTTCTAGCACCATAATTATATGCTAAAATAGGGATTAGCCCATTATTCAATCCAAACACAGGCATAAAGATAAAACTTTGCAATTTGAAATAAACTCCGAAAACCGCCGTTGCCGTTGAAGAAAATGCCAATAAAATTTGATTTATCATATATGTCATAACTGACCCTATAGACATCATAATAATTGATGGTATCCCCACGGAATAAATCTTGGCTATCGTTTTCACATGGGGTCTAAATCCTTTTATTTTTAATGATATCTCATGATTTTTTTTGATATTATAGAAAATTGCCAATAATGCTGCTACACACTGCCCAATAACGGTTGCAACTGCAGCACCTGCTACACCCATTTTAGGCATTCCGAGTAATCCGAAAATTAAAATGGGATCTAATATAATATTTACTATTGCACCTGTTCCCTGTGTAATCATAGTATAGAAAGTTTTGCCGGTTGACTGTAATAGTCTTTCAAACGTCATTTGAAAAAAAGCCCCAATAGACCCCACTGCAATAATCATTGAATAAGTAACTCCAAATTCTCGAATGGTTACATTGTCTGTCTGTATCTGAAAAAAAGGAACAACACCCCAAATGCCAATTACCACAAATAGTAGCCAGCTCAAAACCGCAAGAAATATCCCATTATTTGCAGAATCATCTGCACCTTTAAAATTCTTTTCCCCCAGACATTTTGATAACATTGCATTGATACCAACGCCTGTGCCCGCTCCAATTGCAATCATCAGGTTCTGCATTGGGAATGCTAGTGAAACTGCTGTTAACGCATCTTCACTAATTTTAGCTACAAATATACTGTCAACAACATTATAAAGTGCCTGAACAAGCATTGAAATCATCATCGGTAACGACATGCTTATTAATAGTTTATTTACAGGCATAACACCCATTTTGTTTTCCATAAAATTCTCCATTTCTGCTTGTATATTTTCTAATCATTGACTAGAATCAATTGTGTGGTCATGAAAAGAGGCATTGCAACCTATTAAGTCGCAATGCCATATGCCCTTGTTTATTATATGTATAACTGTCCTATCTGTCAACAGTTAGCATGCAATAGCCTTATTTATTCGTTTACAATTCCTTTAATCGCACTATAAACTGCACTAAATCCTCCAAAAAGAATCCCAACTATCGGAAAAACAATCCATGAAATACCCCATCCTCCGAATAAGAATCCCCAAATTAGAAATACAACAACTGTAATTGGCCACACAATAGAAGCAATAGCTCCGATTACCTTGTCATTTTTGGCACTTTTTCTTTCCTTGGAATAATCATCAATCTGCAAAAGTTTGCAATATGCCTCTTTCTGACTTCCAAAATATATAAAAAGAAATACAGCACTAGCAACAAAGCAAAGAAGAATACAAACACTCATAGTTACCATTGATTCAATATTCGTGATGCTAGTTAGCAGTACCGGAATCACCGAAGTAATACACAAACATACTCCGATTACAACGGTAAGATAGAATGTTGGCAGAAATGCCTCATATTCTGACTTCAAAATTGTGTCCGCTGATTTTTCCAGTATAATTGTATCTTCTATATATTTGAATTTCTCTTCCCTGGCACCAGACATAATAAATAATCCAACTGCTGCAACAATGAAGAGCAACAAAATAATTACACCCAAAACGGTTGCAACATCCTCATTCAGAGGAATATAGCCCAGACCACTTAAAGCAAGTAGAAAAACAAGAAATGCTACTCCTACTAATATACAAACAACTCCAAGTCCAACCCCTCTTCCAGTCCTCTTTTTTACGTCTAGATATTGTTTCGCCTCTTTATAATCTACAATAGGAATGTCTGTTTTCTCCATTTGTTCCACATTGGGTTGAATCCCCATTTCACTAATCAATTCATCAATATTACCAAACTCTGATATTACAATTCCAACCGCTTCATTCTCTGTTTTTCCTTCGTTTTTAAGTTCATTATATTTATCTGTCATATGACCTAGTAATTCGTTTTTGATATCTAATACTTCTTGTGACTTTGGTAATGCCTCAAACATATTATTTAAGTACATTTTAATAGTTTCCATTCTCATCTATCTCCTTCATAAAGTTATTAACTACTTGCTTTGTTAATTTCCACTCCTCACACTTCTCTTGATAATACGTTCTCCCTAAATTCGTTATACGATAATAAGTTCTTCTCCTCCCTTGTGTCTCGTCTCCATAATAAGATTCTATATACCCGTTTTTTTGTAACCTCGTAAACGTCGAATATAATGTAGTTTCTTTCATCGTATATTTCTCTTCTGATTTTTCAATAATAGATTTCGATATTTCATATCCATACGAATCAGACTCAAGAAGAAGGTATAAAATAATTGGATCGCTGTAACCTCTTATTACGTCACTGCTAATCTCTGTCATATCTTTTCCTCTCATTTCTATTAACTTTTTATTCTGATATATCTATTACGTCTGTCGTACTATGTCTAGTGTACTACGTCTGTCGTTGTAATAATACTATCACTATTACTACGTCAGGTCAAGTACTTTATGAAAGATTTTCTATTAATTTAACCAAAACCATATAAATCATGTTCCAATCAGTAATTTTAATAAATAGTAATACTAATACAACTAAAATAATTGGTTTTACAATATGCGTACCCTTTTTCATAACAAGACCTGATCCAAGATAATGCCCTGCCATACAAAAAGCTGCAGCAACTAGCCCAAGAACAAACAGTGTCTTTCCATTAACTAAAAAAGTAACAAGCGCTGCAATATTAGAAGATAAGTTAACTAGCTTTGCATTTCCCGATGCTGTTTTGATATCCATCCTGCATAAGTTTGTATACAGTATAATTAGAAATGTACCTGTTCCAGGACCATAAAATCCGTCATAAGAACCAACCATAAAAGAGCATAGCACCGCTAATATAATTGCCTGTTTACGTGACAATGTCTTTTCTTTTTCTCCATCTGTCCGATTTTTTTTCCTTTTCAGCACAAAATAAGCTGCTAGTGGAAGTACCAAGAGCAAAATTCTTTTTAATATATCCTCATCTACTTTCATGGATACATGTGCACCTAATGCTGATCCGATTAAAGCAACAATAATTGACGGGATTGCAATTACAAAGTCCGCATACTTGTTCTTCAAAAATCTTGCTGTTGACACGGTTGTTCCTATGCAGGATGACAACTTGTTTGTTGCTATTGCATTATGCACTGGCACTCCCGCAAGTAAATAAGCAGGTAGTGAAATCAAACCACCACCTCCTGCTATTGAATCAACAAAACCTGCCAGAAACACTAACGGACATACAATTAGAACCTGCGTTATATTTAAGTCCATATCGTTTTCCTCAAAACCTTCCCATTTCTTTTGTAAAGCTTTCTATTTGCGAAATTATTATACAGGACTTTCTTAGTATGGTCAAACAAGATACCGCTTATAAGAGGTGGAAGAAGGGATTGCCATACGGCAATCCCTTCTTCCTACAATTCTAATTTTAATTTAATACATTTTTGTCCTGTTAATTCTTCTGTTCTAATATCTGGTTGTCCAAATCCCACAGAAATTTCAAACAAAGTACCATCCCTTCGTTGTTCCCCATTATCATCAAATACCTCAAAAGATTCTTTAGGGATCTGCATCATAACCTTCTTTTGTTCAAAGGCCTTCAGTTTAATTCTTTTAAATGCACATAGACTATCATTTAAAACTGCATAGGGCGATATGAGGTTTTTTATGTAAACCTGGATTACTTGTTCCACATCTACATCACCCCTATTTTCCACTTCTACTTGAACTGACACTTCGCTATCATTTTGGATCGCTGCATGATTTATTTCAGCCTTTCCATAAGTTAATCCGTATCCAAAAGGATAGAGAGGTTTTTCAGTTAAATAACGATAGGTTCTTCCCTTCATGGAATAATCTTCAAAGGCTGGTAACTTTTCAAGGCTTCGATAGAAAGTAATCGGAAGTTTACCAGTTGGAGATGACTTTCCAAATAATACCTCTGCCACCTTCTTACCACCTCTGGCACCCGGATACCACAAATTCAAAATCCCATCTACATTTTCTTGTGCAAAAGACAAATCAATTGCACTACCCGCACACAAACATAGAATCACTGGTTTGCCAACCTCAGTTACTGCTTTCATAAGCTCTTGTTGAACGATTGGTAATTGCAGATCAAGCTTATCCCCTGATGCATAATTATTACCTTCATCTCCTTCTTCTCCCTCCAGGCTTTCATCAAGTCCCAAACAGAGAATGACAACATCACTATGTTTTGCAATAACCAAAGCTTCTGCAATACGATCCTGCCTATTTGCCAGATTTTCCACTCTGTCTTTCGATAAATGGCACCCCTCCGAATATAGGATTCGTACTTCTTCCCCTACTTCTCTTTGGATTCCCTCCAAAACAGTAATATATTCTGAAGATGTTCCATGGTAGTTCCCAATTAAAGCTGCACGACTGTTTGCATTTGGTCCAATGACTCCAATTGTATTAATCTTATCTTTATCAAGAGGAAGGATTTTATTGTTTTTAAGCAGTACAATACTTTTTTCTGTTACAAGATCTGCAATTGCTAAATGCTCCTTGCACTCTACTTTTTCATATGGTATCTTATCATACTCACATTCACTAAACATTCCTAGTAAATATCTTGTTGTAAATAGTCTTATTGCTGACCGGGTGATATCTTCTTCACTTACCAGCCCATCTTGATACGCTTTTAAAATATGAAGATATGTATTACCACAATTTAAATCGCATCCACTCTTTAATGCCAATGCTGCAGACTCTTCTGGAGTTTTAGTTATCATATGATGTAAATGAAAATCTCTGATTGCCCAGCAATCGGATACGTAATGTCCCTCAAATCCCCATTTACCCCTTAGAATATCTTGCATAAGAGTTTTACTTGCATTACATGCCTCACCATTTGTTCGATTATAGGCCCCCATAACTGATTCTACTTGAGCCTCTTCAACCAATGATTTAAATGCCTTTAAATATGTCTCATTTAAGTCTTTATTGGATACTTCTGCATTAAATGAATGTCTTTCTGCCTCTGGACCAGAATGCACCGCGAAATGTTTTGCGCAGGCGGCTGCCTTCATTACCTCTCCTTCACCTTGCAAGCCTTTCACAAAAGCTACTCCTAGCCGACTCGTCAGATAAGGATCCTCTCCATACGTTTCATGACCTCTTCCCCATCTTGGATCTCTAAAAATATTAACATTCGGTGACCAAAATGTTAATCCTTTATAAATATCTCGATCCTCTTCCTGAGAAAATGCATTATACTTGGCTCTCCCCTCTGTAGCTACTACCTCAGCTACAGATTTGAGTAACTCTTCATCAAATGTTGCTGCCATGCCAATCGCCTGTGGAAAGCTGGTTGCCACTCCAGCTCTTGCCACCCCGTGTAATCCCTCATTCCACCAATTATAGGCCGGGATTCCCAGTCTCTTGATAGCCGGCGCATCATATTTTAATTGTGACGCTCGTTCCTCAACCGTCATTTGCGCAACTAAATCCTGCGCCTTTTTTTTAGCTTCTTCTCTATTCATATCTTTAAGGGTACTCCTTTCAACTTTCCAAATGCCTTCATCTATCCCTTTACTGCTCCTGCTGTCAATCCTTCTACAATCTGATTACTAAAACAGCAATAAACTAAAACCGAAGGAAATACGGCTATTACGATAGCTGCAAACATCTGTACATAGTTTGTTGAATATGGTCCTACGAAATAAGTAAGTGTAACAGGTAGTGTTTTCTTTGTAACATCTGAAATAAATACCATTGCCATCAGAAGTTCGTTCCAGTTATTTACAAATGTCATTAACCCTGTTACAAATAACCCTGTTTTTGAAAGTGGTAATGCAATCTTGAAAAAACATTCAAAAATATTACATCCATCGATACAAGCAGATTCAAATAATTCAGTAGGCATACTTCTAAAAAAACCAACTAATATATAAATTGTCATGGGTAACGAGAATGTGATATACGGTAAAATTAGAGATAATGCCGTATTGGTCATTTTCAATTTAGAAAATTGTACAAAAAGTGGAATCAAAACACAATGAACAGGAATCATCATACCAATTAAAAAATAAGTAAGAGTTATTCCCGATAACTTCCACCTCATACGGCCAATAGCAAAAGCAGCCATGGCACCAATAACCATACTTGCCACTAAAGTAATAAGACAGATAATAATTGAATTCAGAGTTGCAATTCCTAAATTACCAGCGCTCCAAGCCACTTGGTAATTTTCCCATTGAATCGATGATGGAAGTCCAAATGGAGAAGCAAATACTTCCTGATTTGTTTTAAAGGAAACGGAAAACATCCAGAGTAAAGGAGCAACATAAACAACAACTAATAACGATAATAATATGTAAAGAACAAACACTGGTTTTATTTTTGAATTATTTTTCATGTTTTTATCCTCCTCCCTACATCTCGTAGTCTTCTATTTTAATACAACGATTTATGATAAATGTAACCAATAAACACATCATTAGAAGAGTGATTCCAATTGCACTGGCATAACCATATTTGAAATATTTAAACCCTTCCTCATACAACCTTGTAGCCAAAACGTCCGTTCTGTTATTTGGCCCGCCCTGTGTCATGTTATATACCAGATCAAAGAATTTTAATGAACCGATACAATTCAACGATAAAGTTGTTGCTAACATTGGTTTAATTAAAGGCAATGTTATGTATCGGAACGATTTGATTTTATTTGCACCATCTATATAGGAAGCCTCATATAACGATTTTGAAATTCCAGAAATTTGAGCCATATAAAGCATCATTGTCGTACCTGTATATTGCCACAGAGCTACAAAAGCAATTACCCACATAGGTAAAATAATATAGCCTTTTGTACTCATGAGCCAAAGTGGTCCCTCAATCCCAAATAATCCTAATATCTGATTGATACCCATCTTTGGATTAAATAAGAACGACCATAATAAGCCCAAAGCCGCTGAAGATAATACTGCTGGCAAATAGTAAACATTTTTAAAGAAGTTTCTACCCTTTTTAATATTCATTAATGAACTCGCAAGAACTAGTCCCATTACCTGCTGTGTTATTGCAGAAAAGATCATAAAAAACATGGAGTTTTTAAAAGCAACTCTCATAATCTTATCTTTTGTAAACATTTTAATATAATTAGAGAAACCTATAAACTCTGGTTTTGTCAAAGCATTCCAATCACAAAGCGAATATATTACCGCCTGGCAAATAGGAATTAGTAATATAAGAGTAAATAAAATAATACCTGGTGCAATAAATATTGCGATTGCTTTTTTATCTCTAAATATTTTATCCATATTAATACCTCCGTGTAGCTATTTTGCATTCATTATTTAAAAACATACGGGATTAGTCTGCACCAATCCCGTACCCTAAAATCATTGTTTTCTGGTGATTTTATTTAACATTTTCATCATAGAAATCCTGAACTGTCTGGAATGCCTGTTCTGGAGTACTTCCACCTAAGAATAAGTCAACCATTGCATTATCAAAGCAATCTCCTGCTTCAACAGAAGCAAGTGACTCATTATAGAATCCAAGAGTACCTGTTGATTTTGCTAAAATATCTGTTACATAAGCTAACTGTGCTGGTGCTTTTTCCTTATCAAATTCAACGTTAGTTACAGGGATTTTTCCACCAACTTCAGCTGTGTATTTCTGAGCTGTTTCATCAGTAAAGCATTTCATCAATGCAACCGCTGCTTCCTGGTTTTTAGTTGTTGAGCTCATAACTAAATTATCTGTTTTAACGATCATTCTGTTTGGATCTGCTCCACCCTCAATTGCTGGGAATGAGAATACACCACATTTTGATTCAAAATCAGGATTGTTACCATTGATCTGTCCAATAACCCATGAACCCTGTACAAGCATAGCTGCTTCTCCATTGTAGAAGTTTGCAGTAGCCTGATCATTAGAATCTCCTGCTGCTGTTTCCTGGAAGTATTTTGACAGCTCTGCTAATTTGGTACCAGCTGTAATAAAGGACTCGTCTGTCCATTTTGCTTTTCCAGCATTAACATTTACCAAATTATCTGGTCCGCCTGCACGATCACATAAGTAACCAGCAATCATTGATAAGCACCATGGTGTACCTGCTGAACAGGAAATTGGTGTATATCCAGCATCCTGTAATTTCTGGCATGCTGTAATCCACTCATCAAATGTAGTAGGAACTTCTGCTCCAGCCTTTTCAAACATTTCTGTATTATAGAAAACTAAAGCTGCTGCAAAGTTTGTTGGAACTGCATAAATTTTTCCATCATATGTCATTCTTTCAAAAATACCCTCTGTGAATGTACCGTACCACTCACTTTCCTGATTTTTTAATAGATCTGTTAAATCTGCTGCTGCTCCACCCTCTACATACTGTGTTAGGTTGGGTCCTGGATTACAGATATAAACATCTGGGCAATCACCTGCTGCAATTAATGCATTTAATTTTGTATCATATTCCTCAAGATTTGTTGTGATTGGTGTACAATGATATTTACCTTTATATTGCTCATTAAATCTGTTAATTACCTCTGAATATCCCTTGCTCATTAAATCTTCTGTAGCTGTTAAATCATCCCAGAACATCCATTTAATTTCAACTGCATCGCCACTTGCTTCAGCAGTATCTGCTGTTGCGGTATCTGTAGCTTCTGCTGCCCACGTATCATCTCCAGCTGGTGCTGTTGTTGCTGCGTCACCGCAACCTACAAGTGTGCCTGCTATCATAGCTGTTGATAGCAATAAAGCTAATACTTTTTTCATTCCCATAATTTGATTATCCTCCTTAATCATTGAATGCCTATCCATTGGTCAATAACCAACTTCATCTTGCTACATTTTCACTATACCAAATGATTCTATATATTTCATTTCAATAATTGCTTATTAACACTTAATTATTGCTATTATATATTTTGTTTTTTATGATTTTTTCTATATTGTATTGTTTTATTTATGATATTATATGGTACATTTGTATACTTCGCGGCTCTTATTTCTACTTTTTGTGTACTTTTTTACATTTTCCTTTTCATTTTTATAACTATATGATACAATATCTCTATTATTTTAAGCAATATTTGTATGTCGAAAAATTGCTTCTTAACAATATAGGAGGATTTCTCATGATTGAAAACCTGCATGGTATACAGGAAACAGTAAACTTTAAAGAAAACACAGGTCTCAGGCTTTATGATAATACAGAATGTGAAAATTATCCTGATCATTGGCATTCTCCCTTGGAAATAATTATGCCCATTAAAAATTCTTACAAAGTTGTCTGTAACAATACAGCTTTTCACCTTAGAGAAGGCGATATCATCTTTATCAACCCAGGAATTATTCATAGCCTGGAGGCGCCCCTTGTTGGAGAACGTCTTATCTTTCAGGCAGACTTTTCTTTGTTGCACAGTATCAAGGAATTGGAATCGACACTATCTATTATATCTCCTGCATTATTAATTACCGCAGAAGAGGCCACCTCTTCTCACGAACAAATTCGTAAGCTGATTCTGTCCATTCAAGATGAGTATTTTGCAGATGCACCTCTTAGCGAGGCAGCTATTTATTCAAAGCTAATTGAAATTTTTGTATTAGTAGGTAGAGAATATACTTCGAATCGAAGTATTTTTGACAACAATACATCAAAGCAGAAAGAATATACCGAGAAATTTCTATTTGTTTGTGATTACATTAATGAACATTGTACAGAGGAGCTTACGTTAGACTATATCGCCGATATGGCTGGATTTAGCAAATTTCATTTTAGCCGTCTTTTTAAACAATTTGCTAATGTCTCTTTTTATAAATATCTGAATCAAAAGAGAATTGCTTATGCAGAACGTTTACTTATCAACCCTGAGATTTCAGTAACTGAGGTGGCTTTACGTTCAGGCTTTGCATCGCTTTCTTCCTTTATCCGCATGTTCAAGATAATAAAAAATTGTACTCCAACAGAATTCAAGAAAATGTATTCCTGTTAACAACAAGTTCTTTTCTTTTTATAGATAAATAGTTTCTTTCGCATGTAGCTCTTTCACATCTCCATCTGTCAAAATAGAAATTGTGATGGCGGAGGGATTATATATCATATTTTGGTCTGCACTAATATTCAAATTTCTCACTGCCAATATGTAATCCTTTATTTCAATATTCGTAGCATACCAAACAGATTCTTGCGAGGATATCTGGCTTAAAAAGTATTCCATCTGCTCCCAATTATTCTGTCTCTCGAATTCAAAGCTATGTCCCCAAACATACAAAAGTGGCAGATTCATGTAAGAAGGTGTATTTAAAAAAGTCTCTAGCATTTTTGAATTCTCAAATATTTTGTTATGATGACAGGTAGGATGCCATTTCATAAAATCAGCTGGCCACTCAAATCCCATGGTATCCTGTACCGTTCTAGAGTATTCCATCCCAGCATTTTTTGCTACTGTAATGATTTCATCGCTATACTCGCCAAATGGATAAGACATTCCTCGAACAATATATCCACACGCTCTTTCAAGAGCCCTTTTATCTTCTAGAATTTCATTGTTTTTTTCTAACTTGGAGAGCTGTCCAAAGTAAGGATGATTTACTCCGTGGCAAGATACTTCTTGTCCATCATACAGATTTTTAAGTTCCTTCCATGTTACAAATTGATTTCCATCAGACTCTGTTGAAATCGTTCCAGAGTTAATGTGAAAGGTTCCTTTGACTTGATATTTTCGAAACAACTCAATCAATCTTCTATCATAGATTTGATTATCATCATAACTTAATGTAAACGCTTTCTTTTTTCCTTTTGGAAATAAAACTTTATAAGCCATTTTTATTCTCCTTTTTATCATGGTCTATTGATGGGTAATTGCGAAGCTTTACAAACCTTTGTAGTTACTCATCTCATTATAACAAAAATATTCTAAAAATCATTATTAATGTAATTAAATATGGAGCAAACAAATATTATAAATTTTAGGAGATTACTATGAAATATGAAAATCCAATTTTAAAAGGCTTTTATCCAGATCCAAGTATCGTATGCGTTAACGATACCTTCTATTTGATCAACAGTACTTTCGAATACCTTCCCGGTATTCCCATTCACAAAAGTAAAGATCTTATTCACTGGGAAACAATTAATCACTGTATTACAAGAGATAGTCAGATTAGTCTTGGCAATTGCAATTGTTCCTGTGGTATTTTTGCTCCCACGCTTCGATATCACAATGGAACCTTTTACATGATTACCACAGACATCGGAAGGGGAACCTTTTTACTAACAACAAATGATATCGAAAAAGATTGGTCAGATCCTATCTTTATTTCTACCGAAGGATATGATCCATCACTCTTTTTTGATGATGATGGATCATGTCATATGCAGATTACTATGAATGATAATAATGGTCTTGGTATTTATCAAGTTCCAATTGACGTATCCACTGGAAAGCTTTTAGATACCCACCATCTCTTATGGCACGGGACCGGCGGCCGCGATCCAGAAGGACCTCACATTTTCAAACATGGAAAGTATTATTATCTAAATATTGCCGAGGGTGGTACAAGGGAAGGTCATATGATTACACTTGCAAGAAGTACTAGTCTTTATGGTCCTTTTGATTCCTGCCCGGATAACCCTGTCCTAACAAATCGTGAAGAGGCAGGTAATCCCCTGCAGGCCATTGGTCACGCAGATTATTTTGTTGATTTTAATGGTAATTGGTGGATTGTTGCTCTTTGTCAACGTATGCTGCCTCATTACTTTCATATACTCGGCAGAGAAACCATCCTTGTTCCAATCGTTTGGACAGAATCAGGTTGGCCATTGTTTGGCACAGACAGTCACGTATACGAACATATGGAAGGTCCTCTCCCAACCCCCTATCCATATGTTCCAAAATTAACAGATGATTTCAACACAAACACTTTAGACTTTCAATGGATTTTCTTAAGGGACTTTCTAACAGAACAATATGAATTAGATACAAGGCCCGGATGGCTTCACTTACTAGGCAGTAACAAGTCATTAGATGATTTAGACTCGCCCACCTTCATTGCAAGGCGTCAGCAAGATTTTAATTGTTCCTTCCGATGTTTCATGGAATTCATTCCAGATGAAGGATGTGAAGCCGGTCTATGTATTTTATATGATAACGAACATCATTTTGAATTATCCATTACTAAAACCGATGGTATTGCCTCACTCATTTTAAGAAAAAATGTAGCAGATATAAAAGTAATTAGTAACGCAATTCCATTAAAAACTGAGAATAATCCTTCTAATTATGGAATATACTTAGAAATAAAATGTACAGCTGATCAATATTATTTCAATTATAGTCATGATGGAGTCAATTATGTAAACTTAGGTTTCACTTATACGAAACACCTTTCTACCGAGGCTACGAAATCCGATTTTACAGGTGTTGTATGTGGAATGTTTGCTTATACCTCAAGACCTGGGGGGATTTCCAGTGCATATTTTGATTGGTTCCAATATATTCCCGAAACCCATTGACAAAATTATTAACCTAGTGTATATTAATCTTTGCATCTGCTGATTATGATGCAAAGATTTTATGCGATAGTGGCGTAGTTGGTAACGCGCGACCTTGCCAAGGTCGAGACCGCGGGTTCGAGCCCCGTCTATCGCTCTCAAAAAAACTGATTTCAATATCATGATTGTATGATTTGAAATCAGTTTTTTATTTATTATATTTTTTAAAAGCAGTTACATCATATTCTGTTTTTTAATTTTCCTTTTCTTAATTTTATGGCAAAAAGTAATCCCATAAAAATTCCCAAAAGAATTAGAAATAAAGTAACAAGTAAAAATAGTATTATTTCATATCTTGATGATTTTGATAATGGTTCTTTTGACGTAATAATTTCTCCTAATGCATTCTCACTTACTTTATTCTTTATGGTTGTAAAATCATAGGCATCCTCAAGATCGTATTCCTTTATTACACCTACTTCATGCCCAACACTCTTACCACTTTTTCCATTGCATACTAATGGCTCACTTAATGTATCCATATTATAATTATTAAACAGTACAATTTGGAGATTACCTTGGTACTCCTTCGGAATAGATAATTCAACTTCTTCTGTATCATCATCCGAATTCCATGGCATCAAAGAGCTATAAGATTCTCCACCATTAAGACTATATCCATAATATAAGAGTTTACTTTCGGGTTCATAAGCCTGAATTTTTACTTTAATTTTTCCTTGTTTAAAATCATAAGAAAGTAATTCCACCGATTCTATTTCGGGTTCTGTAGGATCTGGCAAAACCGGAGCATCTAGAACAGGCATCGAAACCGTTTTTTGTATTAATTTTGGTGCAGCATCTTTGTTCAATCCATAATAATTTGCAACAGCAGTTGCATCGTTAATTCCAAATTGTAATAGTTCTTCATTCGAATCTGCAAATTGATAATCATATGTATCATCCATATAACAATGTTCCACTATAATGGCCGGAATATTAGCTTCTACTCCATGACGAATAATCCCATAATAATCTGTTCCATCCTTCCCAATTCGAGTTTTTATCCCTCGATCCAGAAGCCCTTTATTTTGAAACTGATTCATAAAGCAAGTCGCGATACTATACCCTTCTGAATAATTTTCACCAAATGCTGACACCCACACCTCAGAACCATAAAATAAATGACGTTCTGAAGCATTAAAATGAAGTGCTATTAATATATCAGCATTTTTCTCTTTTGCAAACTCGATTCTCTTTTGTAAATCTAAGGATATATCTTCGCTTCTTGTTAAATAGACTTTAACACCTTTATATGTATTTAGTTCTTTTTCCATAGCTTTTGCTACAATAAGATTTAAATCTTTTTCATATATATTCTGGTAATTAGCGCCACCATTTGCTTCATCCACCAAAGGATCTCCACCATGACCCGGATCTATTACCACCGTCACGGTATCTTGAGCTAATTCGTTGGCCCAAAACATATTCTGATTTAAGATAAAACAAGAAGTAAATACTACAGTAATAATAAAAAACATATACCATTTCTTACATATCCAATTTTTCATTTTATACCCATCTACCTGTTTAAAGTATGATTACATATCAATAATTAGAGAGAAGAAGGCGTTTGCGACTTCTTCCGTGAGATTCAGTAGAATTATTTCTCACACTTTCATAATAATAGTATATAGAAACTTTCCACAATTATCCATTGTTTTATATAAAAACGCTGAAAACAAATTATAATCCTAAAACAAGAAGAGAGTGTATCTATTATGACCGACACACTCTCTTCTATGCTATGCTGTCCATACTATCCATTGGACTATACCTCTCTTTTCTATTTATCCTATGTGCTTTTCTACTTTCTCATTGGCTCTTTATCCTCTCAAAATATGGGATTTTCATTTGTAATTTTACCATCTTTTGCACCTTGGACAAATTTTTCGTTTTGTACTTCTCTTTTTTTCTCTTGTACCTAAATGAATTCTCTTAGGTTTGGTAATCTACCTTTCTGGTGGTCCATACCTCTCTTTCGTATTTTAAATAACCAACTTGGTTATAACTGAATTATAATATACAAGTTGTCAATTGTCAATGCTTTTTGTAATTTTTTTGATTTAAAATTATCTTTTTGTATTTATATGTCATTTTTTCTACTATATTCCATTTTTAGTATAAGTTGTCAGACTATTCATTTTTCCTTGTTCTCATTGTTTCCTATCACTTTATGTGATAAAATAATAACATAAATTTTAAGGAGTGTGCATATGAAAAAAGTAGCAATTGTTACAGATAGTAACAGCGGCTTAACACAAAAACAAGGTGAGGACTTAGGAATTTTTGTACTTCCTATGCCTTTTACGATAAATGGAGCTGATTATTTCGAGGATATTACGCTATCTCAGCAGGAGTTCTATCGTTTGCTTTCAGAGGATGCAAATATTGCTACTTCCCAGCCTGCTGTTGGAGACTTATTAGAGTTATGGGATCAGTTATTAGAAAGTCATGAAGAGATTGTACATATTCCTATGTCTAGCGGTCTTAGTGGCTCTTGTGAGACAGCAACAACATTTTCAAAAGATTATGCTGGTAAAATACAGGTTGTTAATAATCAACGTATTTCTGTTACACAACGTCAATCCGTTTTAGATGCGTTAGCTTTAGCACAAAAAGGGAAATCAGCACTCGAAATAAAAAATATTTTAGAAGAAACCAAATTTGATACTAGCATTTATATTATGGTAGACACATTAAAATATTTAAGGCGCGGCGGAAGAGTAACAGCTACTGCTGCGGCATTTGCAGAAATATTAAATATAAAACCTGTTCTACAGATTCAAGGAGAAAAGTTGGATGCCTTCTCAAAGGCACGTGGAATCAAGCAGGCAAAGTCAATTATGGTAAAGGCTATCAAATCAGATATTGAGAACAAATTTGGTGGCTTTCACTCTGGAAATCCTACTGTTTATCTTCAAATTGCTCATACCAATAATGAAGAAGCTGCAAAACAGTTTTCAAAGGAAATTGAAGAAGAATTCTCTGGTTATCCAATTTTTATTGATTGTCTATCACTTAGTATCTCCTGTCACATTGGTCCTGGTTCTTTAGCTCTGGCATGTACAAAAGTTTTAGATATTTAGGAGGTTATGAAAATGAATCCAAAAAAGAATGCATATAAAATCCAAGCCACTAACATCATTAAAAACTTAGAAAAGCGTGGAATGGAAGGATACTATTTCGAAAATAAGGAATTATGTGTTGAAAAAATCATTTCTATGATGCCAAAAGGAAGCAAAATTTCATGGGGCGGTTCTATGACTTTCCATGAAACCGGATTATCAAAAATGATTAACGCTTCTGATTACGAGCTTTTCGATCGTTATAGTGTTTCTACTCCGGAAGCACAAAGAGAAATTTATTCAAAAATAGTGATGTGTGATTACTTTTTTATGAGTACAAACGCAATTACTCTCGATGGAGAGCTTATTAATATAGATGGGAATGGTAATCGACTTGCTTGTTTGATGCAAGGTCCGCAAAATGTTATGATTATTGCAGGAATGAATAAATTAGCTAGTTCCGTAGAAGATGGTATTCAACGTGTGAAAAATATTGCTTCACCGCCAAATGCTATCCGTTTAAACAAGGAAACGCCTTGTACCATATCTGGTAAGTGTGAAAATTGCTTTTCACCTGATTGTATCTGTTCACACACCGTGATAACTAGACGTTCAGGTAAACCTGGTAGAATAAAAGTATTTTTAATTGGAGAAGACTTAGGATATTAATCCTAAGTCTTCTCTATATATCATACTAAAAATAGTAATACTAATTCTTTACAATTGCATGTTTTTTTAGATAGGTTTTCCATATTTCAATATAGGGTGCATTTAAATGAATTCCATCAGACGTATATTCTGCAAACATATTTCCTTCTTCATCTGTAAACACTTCATTCAAGTCCAGATAGTATACATGCTCATTTTCCGCAATCACTTTAAGTTGTTCATTTCTTAGATTTATATTCTGATTATTAAAAAGGCGATCTTGCTCTGACTTTGTTTTTGATACATGCATCACACCTTGTATATAGATTACAGCATTAGGTTGAGTTGCTTTTACAGCATCTATCAGATTATAATATGCTTCTGCAAATGTTTCTTCATTTCCCCATCCCATTTCGTTTAACCCAAACATAAGATAAATTTTTTGGAACCGGTCTGGCTCATTAAGTAATGCTTCTGGAACCGTTAATTTTCCAACCGTAGTTTGTACGATTCCTTTATTAAATGCTGTATACACCTGAAATCCATTCTTTGCATAAACTGTAATATTTTCAAGTCCAGAATAAAGACCAAATCCTTCTGTTCTAGAATCACCAATAAAAAGTGCATTGTCAAAATATTCATCCGTTACAGTTTGAAAGGCGAGTTCCGTTTTATCTTTTTCCTCTTGTTTCACAGTATCACCATCTTCTCCGATCTCGTTCTTACTGACTTGCTTTATCTCAACATTTGCATCCTTTATTATCATTTTATTCTGATCATCTTTAGAACCAATCTCTGTTCCATCCGTATCATTGACAATCATCGTAGGAATTTCCAAATGTTTCACAGAAGACATTTCACTTGCTTGATTCAGCAAAAGAGTTAATTCCTTCAATTGATGTACTCCATTTGCAACAGCAACCGTCTGAATAAAATCACTATACTTCCCTGCTTTTAGATTTTCTATATCCTTTTTGGATATACTAGCAGATGGACTAGCCGCCAGAAAAGGAGTATCAATTGCCGATACCTGAGTAAGTTTACCCAATTTTCCAATAAAACCGTATGCTGATACTAAAAAGACGGATAAAATTAGTAATAAAAAAAACGGATATTTCCGTAATTGTTTCATTCGTGTGCTCACCTCCGGTGGCTATCTGTATAGAACATTATATGCTACACAAATTAAAATCTGAAGTATAAAAATGGATTATATACTGCATCCACTAAGGATACAATAGATGCCCAAAAAACAACTAATAATACTGTAATTCCAAAAAACTTATCCTTTATGCATTCGTAAGATCTTTTAAAAATTGGTGTAGCTAATAAAATAGCTACAACAAATAGAATCCAATAATTCTCAAGATATGGATAGATATCTTTACTTATCTCAAATGAAAACATTCGGCTAAAATAAATATAAATTTCTTTTATGTCTGTAATGGCAAAAATAACCCATCCACACATTACCACAAACAGAGTATAAATCCTTGAAACGATTTCATTTTTTTCTATATACTTCTTTAAAACCATCCGTTCTACTGCTATGAAGCAAAAGTAATATAGACCCCAGCACAGAAAATTCCACCCAGCTCCATGCCAGATTCCAGTAATGCTCCAAACAATAAAGAGATTCAAATAAGTTCTAAACTTTCCCTTACGATTTCCACCAAGCGGAATATATATGTACTCACGAAACCAATCCGTTAATGTAATGTGCCATCTTTTCCAGAATTCAGAAACTGATTTTGATATGTATGGGTAATTAAAGTTCTGTGGAAAATGAAATCCCAACATTTCTCCAAGACCAATTGCCATTAATGAATATCCATTAAAATCAAAATATATTTGCAAGGTGAAAGCAAAAATTCCTGTCCATGCAAGTGGCGCTGATAAATTTTGATATCCAATTTGCTGCATGCTATCCCATATGATTCCTAAATGATTCGCCAATAAAACCTTGTAGCCTAGGCCAATTGTAAACGTCTTAATTCCATCTTCAAATTTTTTTAAGTTTACATGCCTATTTTGTAACTCTATTGATACTGTATTATATAAAACTATAGGTCCAGCAATAAGCTGTGGAAACATACATAAATAAGCACCTAAGCGTATAATCGAAGTTTCTACTTTACTCTTGCCTTTATAAACATCTATCACATACGACAATATCTGAAAAGTATAAAAGCTAATTCCTAGCGGTAATATAACATTAGGTAGCTTACTATCATTATGAGTCAGATGATTTACATTTTCAAGAATAAAATTACTATATTTAAAAAAACCTAATATGCCTATATTATAACATAGGGTTATTGCTAATAGAATTTTTGAACAAACTCCTCTGTACTTGCAACAGTTAATCCATTTTGCCATAAAAAAATTGACAATAACCGAAGCTACAATTAAGATTGCATACTTCGGTTCGCCAAATGAATAGAAAATTATACTTCCTATTAGTAAAATAACATTATGCCATTTCTTTGGTGCTACATAATAAATTATAAAAAATAACGGTAAAAAACGAAAAACAAAAATCAAACTACTAAAAACCATGCTATCACTCGTTTCTAATTGCTGCCAAAGGACTTAATCTCATTGCTCGAAGTGCAGGGAAAAATCCAGCAATCATTCCAACAAAAACAGCGAATACTAATGCTAGAGCTGAAAGCCACAGTGGAATATATGATGTGGCCGTTTCATATCCGTTGATCCCTGTTGCAATTTTATTTATTATTATTGAAATTCCATAACTTAAGGCGATTCCAACAATTCCTCCAATAAAACCAATATATGCTGCTTCAATTAAGAACATACTACGAATATTTGCCAATCCACATCCCAAAACTTTCATAATACCTATTTCTTTTGTTCTTTCGTAAATTGACATCATCATAGTATTTGCGATTCCAATTGCTGCTACAAATAAGGACACTGCTCCAATTCCTCCTAAAATAGCCTGTATTGCACGAGACTGACTTTTCGTCTGCTCTACCCATTCAGAATTGCTTTCCGTTCGATATCCCATATTCTTGATCGCATCTTGAACCGTTTGTACATTATCAATTCCTTCTACATTTACATAAATACTTGAATAATACAATTCTTTGTACGGTTTACCACTCTTCGTTGTTGGCTGACCTGGAATCACTTTATTTCGAAATACTTTTTTTATTTGATCCTTCAAGGCATTGATTTCACATAGCGTAGAATAGCTGTAATTATCATACGATTCTTCATCACCCTCTAATACGCCCGAAGCCTCAATTAAATATTTTTTTGGAGGTGCCGTAGTTTTTTGTGTTTCTCCCGATGTTCCTCCCAGTGTTTGTGATGCAGGATTCTGTGATTGCCAATAAGCCTCTGTATCAAAAATAATAAAAACTGGATTATGATACAAATCGATATCTGGCAATACTCCAGTGTCCCAATAATACTGTTCACTTTTGCTATTGTAAAAATTCTCCAGCATGTGATTTCCATAAATTAATTTTAGTTTTTGATTCTCTTCTGGAATCTGCCCTTCCTTGAATAAAAGATTGAATTTTTCAAGTGCTTCTTTGCTGTACCCTGAAATACTCATATTGCATTCATAAACGCCTGATTTTGCCATAACGTCGATATTTAATACAGGCGATACGATTCCTACATTGGGTAGCGCTTTTATAGATTCTATTGTCTCATCATCAAGATATTTTATTTCTTGCATGCTGTCATCTTTTTCTTCCGATGCAGCTTCTGAATAATTGTTTTCTGTACCATCGTTACTATAAACAGTGATAGTGGTAAGTCCACCATACTTTTCGATGTCCTGCAACGACTGTTTATTCAAGCCTAGTCCAAGTGAAATCATAACAACAATTGATGCAGTTCCAATAACAACACCCAATATTGTCAGAATCGTTCTGATTTTTCTTTTCCATAGGCTGCTATTACTCATTCTAAGTAAATCAATAAATTTCATCGGAGTTACTCCTCGCTCTGTTCATCAATTAATTCCTGCTCCAAATCATTTAGTTCCTTATTCTCTTTTCTCTTTTTTCTACGAGCCTTTAATACAGAGATTACTACGATAATCACAACAACTGCAAGAACAATAATTCCAATTAAAATGGGTAAAAAGTTATTTCCCTTATTTTCCGTCCCCATATCTTCTTCCGGCATCAAGTCCTCTTCTACTGCACTAGGTTCATTAACATATAACGTCATTTCCTTTTTCTCTTCTGTAACAACTCCTGATTCATTCTCGTAGGATATGATTGCATAAATGATTCCGTCATCCGTAGTAGCAGCTTTCCCAGTTAACATAACATCGACATTGCCTGTTGCACCTGATTCTAAGGGACCGATAAAAGCATCTCCCCCCTCAATGGAACTTCCTTCAAATCGTACAGCAACATTATATAACTTCGTTTTACCAGTATTATAAATACTAAACATTGCGTTTGTTTCTGCCCCAACCTCAATTGTATCTGGCATAATTTCTGGTGTACTAGTTTCAAATTTAGAAACTTGTTTCACTGGAATTGAAACACTCGAAGTGTTTTCAAATTCCTTATACTTCATGTCCTCATAAGCCATTTTTATATTCATTACATATGGTTTTTGAATCAGATCTGCTTTTGCAGTTAAATCAATTGAAATTTGCGTACTTTGTCCTGCTCCGATTTTATCAATAAAAATAGTATTAGAACCAGACGTAGGCAAAAAAGCGGAATAGGTGTTATCGTCTTTTCCTTCTACCGCTGCATCTAACGTAAACTCTACATTTGAAACCGGTGTCCTTTTTGAAGTATTTTCAATATCTAAGGTTAAGGTAAAGGTATCCCCTGCAAATACTTCTTTCGGATTCGTAGAAAAACCACTTACAATTACTCTTGGAGTAGAGATATTGCCTGACTCTGAATCAGCACCATCTGTTGAGCCTGAACCTGCTTTTCCAATTGTTTTTACAAAAGTCGAAATTGTACAGGATTCTACTTCACATGCTGGATTCGTATATAAAACATTATAGTCAATTTTATAATAACCATTTAACACATCATCCCTGGTTTTAAAAGCCCATGTTACATTTTTAACGCGGTCCGCAATATTGGGTGCAGCTTCCTCTCCTACTAAAACATCAAGTTTTTGGGTATATCCTGTTGCTTCTATTTCAAATGGCCATTCCGATGTATTGGTTGATACTACAGGCGTAATTATAACATCTTTAATATTATATTTGAACATATTTAAAATAGGTAATGTCACATAAACATACTGTCCATAGGAAGCCTCTGGTGTTAACCATGTTCCAGCAGGAAGAATATATGAGCTTGTTGATGTGGCTGAACTATATGTATCACTGCTTCCACTAGATTCCTCCTGAGGAGCATCATTACTACTCGCTGCCAAAACAGTAGACGTTGTATTAGGAATCCACATGATACCCATTGTCACCAATAAGACTCCTATCATTATTTTAATTGTGATTCTTTTTCTAATTTTCTCCATTGCTGTGTTCTCCCTTATTTGTTTTATCTATCATATGTAAAGTTTCTTCGTTAGAAACGATTTTACCATCGGTAATCCGAATGATTCTATCTGCAAACCCTGCTAGATAATTATCATGGGTAACCATGACTAGTGTCTGGTTTTGCTCCCTTACTACTTTTCTCATGAGTTCTAAAACTTCTTTTGAGGTATTGGAATCTAAATTCCCAGTAGGTTCATCGGCAAATATTATCTCTGGTTCTAATACCAATGCCCGCGCAACACCAACACGCTGTTGCTGACCTCCTGACATTTGTGTCGGCCTGTGGTTTATATGGTCAGACAAGCCCACCAACTTTAATGTTTCTTCTGCCTTTTTATTTCTGACACGCTTGTCAACACCACGAAAAGTTAATGGTAATGCAACATTTTCTACTGCATTTAATGTACCTAATAGATTAAATGATTGGAAGATAAATCCAACT
>JAQUUB010000089.1 GCA_028694115.1 Lachnospiraceae bacterium | reverse complement strand
CTTACAGCTTTTACAAAAACAATACTGTACAAGCTGACATTTTCGACCATACTCTTTTTTTGGTGAGATAAACTCGCACCTTAAATACTTGTGCCCAAAATCTACTTTCTTATTTCACACTTCACACCTAGCCTGCTGTTCTTTCAATGTCAATTACATTACTAATTCCACGCAGTTTATCAATAATCTTATTGAGTTCCTCTGTATTATGAATTTCAAATGCTACCGAAATGGTCGCAATCCCTTGCTTGGAAGTTCTTGAATTCACTGCATTAATATCAATTAAGTTCTCGGTGAACATTCTGGAAACATCAACAAGAAGTCCATTTCGATTATTTGCATAAATATTTATTTCTGCCAGATATTTTTCTTTAATAGAACTCTCTTTTGGCTCCTGCCAGTCAGCATCAATTAATCGTGCACGGTCCATTTCAGATAGACCTATCACATTTACACAGTCTGTTCTATGAATTGATACACCTCTGCCTCGTGTAACAAATCCTACGATTTCATCACCTGGAAGAGGACTACAACATTTTGAAAAACGTACCGCAACATCATGGATTCCTCTAACAACGATTCCACCCTGATTTTTATTCCTAACATTCTTCTTTGCAGACTCCTCCATATTTTCAAGTGCTTGTTCATCTGTAATTTGCTTTTTATGATCCCGGTCAAAACACTCAAGCATTTTGTTTGCAATCTGGCCTTCTTTTAATCCGCCATGGCCAATTGCAGCATAAACGGATTCCCAATCCTTAAAGCCATATTTTCTCATGACAGCTTCCATATATTCCGGTTTCATAATTTCGATTGGATTAATTGACTTTGCTTTACAATAGGATGCAAAGGAATCTTTTCCCTTTAGGATATTATCATCCTTAAGTTCATTTTTAAACCACTGATTAATCTTGCTTTTTGCCTGCGTACTTTTAACGATATTAAGCCAGTCTCTACTAGGTCCTTTAGAATTACCCGATGTAATAATTTCGATTCTGTCACCATTATTAATAACATAATCAATATTAACTAGCTTTCCATTGACTCTGGCACCAATCATTTTATTTCCAACCGCACTATGAATACTATAGGCAAAGTCCACAGGAGTTGAGCCAGCCGGAAGATTTTTTACATCACCCGTTGGCGTAAAGCAATAAACATTATCTGAAAACAAATCCAAATCGCTCTTTAATATATTTAAGAACTCTTTGTTATCATTCATATCTCGTTGCCACTCGAGAATTTGTTTTAACCAACTGAGTTTTTCTTCCTCTTGCTGTTCTGGTCGTTTTCCATCAGATGCCTCTTTATATTTCCAATGGGCAGCAATTCCATATTCTGCTGTACGATGCATTTCATAAGTACGAATCTGAATTTCAAATGGTTGACCTGTTGGTCCGATTAATGTCGTATGCAAAGACTGATACATATTCGTCTTAGGCATAGCAATATAGTCCTTAAATCTACCTGGGATTGGTTTATACATTTCATGAATTACACCAAGTGCTGCATAGCAATCCTTTACAGAATCCACGATAATACGAACAGCAAATAAGTCATAAATCTGGTCAATTGTTTTATCTTGATTCACCATCTTTTTATAAATGCTAAAGAAATGTTTGACACGTCCATCTAGTTCTGCCCTAATTCCTGCATTTTTAATATGTGCAGCAACCTCTTCTACGATTTCTTGTACATACCGTTCTCTTTCACTTTTACGAATGGAAATCTTCTCAACTAAATCATAATATACTTCTGGTTTTAAATATTTTAAAGACAAGTCATCAAGTTCTACTTTTATTTTAGAGATACCTAGACGCTGTGCAATTGGTGCATAGATATCCATCGTTTCTTTTGCAATATACTGTTGCTTTTCTGGAGGCATATGCTTCAAAGTACGCATGTTATGAAGACGATCAGCAAGTTTAATCATAATGACACGAATGTCCTTTGCCATTGCAAGAAACATCTTTCGAAGGTTTTCTGCCTGCATTTCTTCTCTATCGCCATTATACTGGAGCTTGCTTAACTTCGTCACACCATCTACGAGATGCGCAACGTCTTCCCCAAACATTTTAACAATTTCCTCATTTGTCATGATGGTATCTTCTACCACATCATGCAACAGACCTGCAATAATCGTTTCTTTATCTAATTCTAAGTCAGCAAGGACAATTGCTACACCCAGAGGATGAATAATATAAGGTTCTCCTGATTTACGTACTTGATTTTCGTGAGCATCATATGCAATTTTATAAGCCTTTTCAATCATAGAGGTATCATCCGAAGGATGATATTTCTGGACGCGCACAATTAAGTCCTGATATAATTCTTCAGGACTCATATATTCTTTCATAGCCTGTATTCTGCCATCATCAAGTATTAACTCTGTTTTATTCTCTTCTGCCATAGCTTTCACCAGCCAATCATTTGTTTATAAAAATATCCATATATTATACTTTTTTTTACATCAAAATGCAAATCCGTTCTTTATACTGCAACAGGAATCTTAATTTGCTCCCCTGTCTCATAATCAGTAAGGTTAAAATCATCCAATGTAAATTGATAAAAATCCTTTATATCCGGATTCATATGAAATTTGGGTGCTGCATGTTGCGGTCTTTCAATCAGTTCTTTTACAAGTTCTACATGTCGATCATAAATATGAGCATCTGCAATTACATGAACAAGTTCTCCAACTTTCATATCGCAAACCTGTGCTAGCATGTGGACTAATACGGCATACTGCACTACATTCCAATTATTCGCTGTCAAAACGTCCTGAGAGCGCTGATTCAAAATAGCATTTAATACCAATTGATCCTCTCCCTTTCTTTGTGTCACATTAAAAGTCATGCTATAAGCACATGGATACAGATTCATCTCATGCAAATCCTCGTGTACGTAAAGATTAGTCATAATTCTTCTGCTAAACGGATTATTTTTTAAATCATAGATCACTCGATCCACCTGATCCATAAGTCCCTCTTTGTATTGATGCTTGATCCCTAACTGATAACCATATGCTTTTCCAATCAAACCCTTATCATCCGCCCAGGCATCCCATATATGACTCTTTAAATCATTTACATTATTTGATTTTTTCTGCCAAATCCACAGGATTTCATCAATAGCATTGCGAAATCCTGTTTTACGTAACGTCATAGCAGGGAATTCCTTTGAAAGATCATAACGATTCACGACACCAAATCTTTTAATCGTATAAGCACTTGTTCCATCTTCCCATTTCGGACGTACTTTTTCGCCTTCTGTACTTACTCCATTATCTAAAATATCCTTACACATTGTACAAAATAATTGATCTGCGTAACTCATTTTGTTCCTCCTGATTCTAAATTCCTATTATTAATTCTTCTCTTTCAATATTTGTAGCAAATTAAGTACTATTCTAATAGATTTCGTCTCTTTATTCAATTCTTTCTGCAATAAAGTTCGCATATTCTTTTACAATATCAATATCTGTATGCTGATAAAGCATTCTTGCTCCCACCACATCTTCGATTTCATTAAAGACCATTTTCCCATTATGAAAGATAAAATCAATACCAACCATTCCAAATTCAAACTGATCAATTAATTCTTCTATCATTTTTTGTTCTTCCCTTGATAATGAATACGGATACACCTTTCCACCCAGACAATAATTACTACGAAAGTCCTTTGTTGATACCCTTAACATCGCAGTAATCATACGATTCCCCACTACGAAAACACGGACATCTTTACCCATGTCTGAAGAAGGCTCCTGCCCGATCCATTCCCTTTTATCCTTTCCATCCATACAGGCTCTAAACTGTTCTTCTGAGTTTACATAATATACTTCTGTTCCACCATGTCCAGCCTTTGATTTTATAATCAGTGGGAATGGCAGCTGCTCTACCTTTGATAAATCCTCATAAACCTGCATAAACGGAAGTAATGTATGTTCCCGAATATATTGATACGTTTTTGCTTTATCATTACAAATTTTTGATATACTTGCTGAATTAAAGACAAGAATTCCCCTTTTCTCCAATTCTTCGCTAACACTTGGCGCAATTGCCCTGACAATAACAAAATCAGGAATCTCCCTTTTTAAGGCTTCCTGATATTCATCCAGCAAAACAAGCTCTATTTTAATTCCAAGATTTCTAAAATGATTTCTGTATAAATCAATATATTCTTTTCTAAATTCTGCCACATTTCTTTCATAAAGCAGATATCCTGTTCGCCCCATGATACTTCCTCATCATCTATTAATATAATTCATAATCGCATCCGCCACATTTATCCCAGTACAATCATAGATATTTTTAAAATGAGCATTTGAATTCACTTCGCATAGAATAGGCTCGTCCCTTTCACCAAACAGGATGTCCACTCCTCCAAAGTCTAATTTTAATACTTCCATTACTTTTTGTGCCATTTGAATCTGAGCCTCGTTAGGAGTATAACACTTCATTCTCCCACCGTTTGTAATATTCGCCCTAAAATCAGTATCATGTATTCTCATCATGGATGCCACTGGTGCATTTCCAACCATATTGATTCGAATATCACGACCACTACTGCACTTGATAAATTCTTGAAAAATTACTGGCTTTCCTTTGCATGCATTTAGGATTGCTTCTGCTTGTCTGCGCTCAGAAACCAGATAAACTTGTGCTCCAAACGACCCAAAACATTCTTTGACTACAAATGGATATGGTAGCTCTTCTTCTATGATCTTTAAAAACTCCATATTCGTATAACCAATATTTTCATAGGTCATTGGACCCATAATTGTCTTTGGCATACGAATCCCAGTATTACAAAGTCTGTAAAATGTTTCTGCCTTATTATCACAGGAAAGGATTGCATCGGATGAATTTAACACCCGCAATCCCATCCTCTCTAATGTCTTTGCCAGCATAATATCCTTATCCCAGAACAACACAAAGTCTACATTTTCTGTGAGTTCCTTAACCAATAAAGGCTTTGTAAGAAAACAGATTAATTCAGCGTTGGTATACACCTTTAACGTATTTTCCTGCTTTTTTGCAGCTACTAAAAGCCACTCATAGATTTCCGTAAATTTACTGCTATGCAGGAATTCATTTATGACCAAAATACCTTTCACTACTGTTTCCTCACTCTTCTCCTATGTTAGGTCCTTTCAAACACGAAATGGTCTAGATTAAAAATATAGCGGCAATTGTTGTTGCTACCAAACCACAGATAACTGGGATTAAGTTCTTTCTTGCAAGGTCAGCCGGCTTTATTCCGCAGATAGCAGCTACTGGAATGACTCCCCATGGGATAATGGTTCCGCCACCTACCCAGATGGTTGAAATCTGTCCAAGTGCTGTAAGATATGCTGTATTTATATTGCCAGATGCTGAAAAGGTCTGTGCAATGGATCCAACAAGTGGCAATCCCGAAAATCCAGATCCATCTAAACCTGTGATAATTCCAATACTTGTTTCCACAAGTGCGATTGACACTTTTGAAACCGGTATTCTTTCTGTTATAAATAATCCGATATCGTTTAATAATCCGGTTGCATTTTCGCCTAAAACATTTTGTGCAAATCCTTCGCTTCCCATAAAGAAAAAAGCAGCAATCACAATAACTGGAGCAAAAATACGGATTGCGAAAATAAATCCTTCCTTTATGTAATCAGTACTCTTCTCTAGTGCATCGGAAACGCCAACATCTAAAATCGTAATCAGACACATGATAATTAGTGCGGTACCTGCTACTAAGGCTGTTGCATCTCCACCGGCAATTTCAAATTTCACCATAAGTACCATATCTGTTAAAAAAGCAATTGGAATTAGAATTGCTACAAAACGTGATAATTTTGGTTTTTTAACTTCCTTTGACACAAAAGAACCATTCGCATTTTTTTGTTTTTGATAAGGATTTTTTTTCGTGTCTTGAATCATCATATAGGTAGCAACACCAATTGTTACAACACACATAACTGACCAAAGGGGAATTGACGCTTTCATGACCTCAGTAACGTCAAGTCCTGCTGCCTTTGATGAAATTGCGGGTGCCCCCTGAATAAAGAAATCAGATGACAGTGCGGCTCCATGACCAAAAATATTCATAGCTACTGCTGCCCAGATTGCAGGTAAACCAACCTCTCCCGCAACGGGCAGTAACAATGCACCGATTAAAGCAACTGCAGGTGATGGCCAGATTAACCAAGATACAATTAGCATTGCAAATCCTATGCCAAAAAAGGCTTTGTTCTTTGTCTTGATCACCTTTCTAATTGGTCGTATCATCATTTCATCTGCGCCAACCGCCATCATGGATTTTGACATTGCAACAACTAATGCAATTACAATAATGATCCCTAGTAATTCAATGCACGAAGCAACGAGTGCATTATTCAATATCTGAATAGATTTTAATATACTTCCCGAATAAGTAAAACCAATTAACAGCACTCCTATAATGCAGGGTATTACAATCTCTTTTTTACAAAGTAATGCTGCAAGTATCAAAATAGTCATTATGATATACACATAATGAATGGCTGACAATGTTACCATACATGTTCCCTCCACAGACTTTTTTTAAAAAATATCCCTGAGCCCTAATTTTTCAATTTTCGATGTAATTGTATTGATATCTGTTTCATACAAATCCAGTTCTTTTAAATGGTTAAATAGGACAGAACCAGAAAAAGTATACTTTTTACAAAGGCCTTCTTCTGTCGCCATACTGTCTTTTACATAAGCAATTGCTTCGCCTATTATGGTTGTTCGAGGAAGTTCAAACTCCTTTTCTCCCTTGCATTTTGCAATACTATTTGCTCCAGCTAGTACACCCGTAATAATAGCCTCTGTATGACCAACCAAAAGTCCAGCTTTTTCTCCTGCACAAAATAGATTTTCTATTCCATCTACATGCAGCGCATTATTTCTAGGAGCCATTGCAAAATATCTCATAGAATTTCCTTCTCCACCAGCATAAGGATCTTCATATCTTGCATTTTCAAATCCTGGTATTCTCTGTAGTTTCTCTAGTGAATAGAACGGGGTCATTAATTTTGCATGACCAGTATCAAGTAAAATAACATTCTCCGCAAATTCCTTTAGTGCATACTGTTGACATGCCTTCATTGATAAATGATCCTCAATCAATTCCTCTGGAAGTGGGATTATTGCAACACCCTTTTCATTCAATTCATTAACAATATCCTGGGATAAGGATTCTTTATATAATTTACAAGATCCACTCATTGCACCTATGGAACCATCACTCTTTTTCCCCTGTATTTCCTGTATCCCACAAAGACCCGTTAAGCTAACACGCCCTCCAAAACTAGGGCATCTTAGGATACACATTGCACACCCATTTCCGTACTTTCCGCAATTGCTCATTGGCCCAGCAGTTCCTGTAGTATCAATATATGCATCTCCTTCATATATGACACCTTTGTCAGATTTTATGGAAATGATTACATTTTTATCCATCTTGACTTCTGAAATTCTTGTTTGAAAAACGATCTGTATTCCCATATCTAATAAGAAGCGTTTAACAGCACCTGGCGTTTTTCCAATATCATAAAGACTTGCATGCTTATGACCTGGAAAATCAATATTTTTGTGACGACAGTTCTTATCAATCAATTGGAAGATATCTCCTCCCCCCATTGCTATCATTTCTTCTGTTGCCGTATATCGACCATTATTCCTCATAATACCGCCAACCAGACCTGTTCCAAGAAGCATATCTGTACGCTCTAATAAAATTACCTCTGCTCCCTTTTTTCTTGCTTCATAAGCAGCTCCACAACCAGCCCAGCCGCCTCCTACTACGATTACTCTCATTGTTTTTCCTCCGAAGTCATTTTTTCCTCTGCATTTTTAAAGATTCTGCCGGCTGTTCCATATAAGCTTTGCTCTCTCTATATAAGCTTCAATCTCATCATAATCTTCCTGGCATGTCATGATACAAAAAGTCTCTGTCAGATAAACCCCTGGTTGATCTGTTTTAAACCTTAAAATCATATCTCTTAAGCATTCAATATCTGGTGGTGTCTTGGCTTCACTCTCCATCACATCGAAAAATAAACGAAGATTTCTTTTCAAATCAAAAAGAAAACTATCCACCTTTTCGGAAGATACTTTATACTTTAAATCTTTATCTTCCTCAAATGTATCTGCCTTGTATTCTAGCTGCCAATCATCTTTAAAAATCACAAGGGTGCAATTTTTACTAAGTGTTTCTTTATAAACTGGTTCTAATTCAAGATTTTTTTTATTCATACCGTTCTCCTTCCCACGAAAAATAATGACAAGTATTTTCTCTAAATATTATATCCATTTTAAGTCTATGTCACAACATTTAATTTATTTCCAAATGGCTATTTGTTTCTAATGTGGTTTTCTACTTGATTTTTCACTATCACCCATGTACAATACGAAGTGATGCATAAATATAGTAAACACTGATAAACAAAGTATTAAGGAATTCAAATATTGATTTGAGTGCATGCTAAAGCATGTAGATGGGAGTAAAAATGATTAGTGCAAATAATGTTACATTACGTCTTGGAAAAAAAGCGTTATTTGAAGACGTTAATATTAAATTTACTGAAGGTAACTGCTATGGATTAATTGGAGCAAATGGTGCTGGTAAATCTACCTTTCTAAAAATTTTATCTGGACAGTTAGATACCACGAATGGTGATATTGTGATTACACCTGGACAACGCCTTTCCTTCTTAGAGCAGGATCACTTTAAATATGATGAATTTGCAGTTATGGATACCGTTATTATGGGTAATAAAAGACTGTATGAAATAATGAAAGAAAAGGATGCCATCTACGCAAAAGAAGACTTTACAGATGCTGATGGTATTCGTGCGAGTGAATTAGAAGGCGAATTTGCTGAAATGGATGGATGGGAATCAGAGTCAAATGCCGCAATGCTTTTAAATGGTCTTGGAATTGATACAGGAATCCATTATTCAATTATGAAAGATTTAAATGGTAGTGAAAAGGTAAAAGTACTTTTAGCAAAAGCACTTTTCGGAAATCCTGATATTCTACTTCTTGACGAACCTACCAACCATTTAGATTTAGATGCCATTGCATGGTTAGAGGAATTCTTAATTAACTTTGAAAATACAGTTATTGTCGTGTCCCATGACCGTTATTTCTTAAACAAAGTTTGTACACATACTGCGGATATTGATTATGGTAAAATTCAGCTCTATGCTGGTAACTATGATTTCTGGTATGAAAGTAGCCAGTTACTTGTTAAGCAAATGAAGGAAGCTAATAAAAAGAAAGAAGAAAAGATTAAAGAACTTCAAGACTTTATTAGTCGTTTCAGTGCAAATGCTTCAAAATCAAAACAAGCAACCTCTAGAAAAAAAGCTCTGGAAAAAATTGAGTTAGATGATATGAAACCATCTAGCAGAAAGTATCCCTATATTGATTTCAGACCAGACCGTGAAATTGGAAATGAAGTACTCTCTGTAGAAGGGATTTCTAAAACCATTGATGGTGTGAAAATTCTTGATAATATTTCTTTTATTATTGGTCATGAAGATAAAGTTGCTTTTGTTGGTGGAAATGAGCTTGCAAAAACTACTCTTTTTAAAATAATTACTGGAGAAATGGAGCCTGATGAAGGCAGCTATAAATGGGGTATTACAACTTCTCAAGCTTACTTTCCTAAAGATAGCACGGCAGAATTTGACAATGACTATACCATCACCGACTGGCTGACAGGTTATTCTCCTGTTAAGGATGTTACCTATGTTCGTGGATTTCTTGGCAGAATGCTCTTCCCTGGTGAAGATGGGGTCAAAAAAGTAAAGATTTTATCCGGTGGTGAAAAAGTACGTTGCCTGTTATCTAAGATGATGATTTCCGGAGCAAATATCTTGATTCTTGACGAACCTACGAACCATTTAGATATGGAATCGATCACTGCCTTAAATAATGGTTTGATTAAATTCTCTGGTGTTATATTGTTCTCTTCTCATGATCACCAGTTTGTACAGACAACCGCAAATCACATTATGGAAATTATGCCAAACGGAGCTTTGATTGATAAAATCACTACTTATGACGAATATCTCGAAAGTGATGAAATGGCCAGAAAACGTTACGTTTATACTGCTACCGCAGAAGACGATGAGAATTAGGAAGTAACCTATATGAAACCAATTGATTTACATGTACACTCAAATAAATCAGACGGCTCTTTTTCACCAAGCGAACTCGTAGACTACGCCCTTGAAAAAGGGCTGTCTGCTTTTGCGTTAACGGATCATGATACGGTTGACGGTGTAAAAGATGTGATAAAAGCCGCTGCCTACAAACCAATAGAAGTAATCCCTGGTATTGAGCTCTCAACAGAGTATGAGGGGCGCGATATTCATATTTTAGGACTTTATATCAACACCGAAAGTCCTGATTTTCTTGCAAAGCTTGAAGAATTTAAAAACTCCAGAATTCTTAGGAACGAAAAGATGTGTGATGCATTAGCCAAGGGTACCGGTATGGATATCTCATACGAAAAATTACAAAATTTTTTCCCCGATTCTGTAATCACAAGGGGACACTATGCAAAATATATGCAAGACAAAGGCTACATCAAAAGTTATGCGGAAGCTTTTGAGCGTTATATCGGAGATCATTCCCCCTATTTTATTCCTCGCGAGAAAGTGACTCCTGCGAAAGCTATTCATCTGATTCTGTCTGCAGGTGGTATACCTATCCTTGCCCACCCAACTCTTTATAAAATGGGGCGGGAACGCTTAGAGCTTCTGGTATCTCAATTAAAGAAAGAGGGACTCGTAGGAATCGAAGCAGTTTATACAACTTATTCTAATAGCGAAGAAAGAGAAATTAAAGCTCTGGCAAAAAAATATGATTTACTAATTACTGGCGGATCTGATTTTCACGGAACCACAAAGGTTCATACTGATCTTGGCGTTGGACATGGAAATCTGTTTGTTCCTGAAGATTTACTACTTAAGATAAAGGAGTATCGTAATGAATACAACGACTAAAATTCTATTTACTGACTTGGATGGCACCTTATTAAATTCCGACAAGGAAATATCAGAACCAAATCTTGCTGCCATCCGTAAAATGACAGAGGCTGGTCATAAATTTGTTATTTCGACTGGACGTCCTCTTTTTAGTGCCTTAGAAATCGCAAAAAAATATGGGTTTATAGCACCTGGTTTTTTTATTGTCAGCTTTAATGGCGGATTAATTTATGATTGCTATCGCGATGAAAATGTTTTTACTGCTACCGTTCCTTTTCCCCTTATGAATCTCATTTTTGCTGAGGCAAAGGCCATGGGAATTCATGTGCATACTTACTCTGATCATTACGTTTTAGCAGAAAGGGAAACTCCTATGCTAATTCATTATTCTAAAGTAATTAAAATCCCCTACAAAATAGTCCCTGATGTGATGGATGAATTGTTGCATGAACCCTACAAAGTACTTGTTGCAGATTTGGAAAACCATTTGATATTAGATGCTTTTCGTAAAAAATTAGATTCAAAGGTTTCTCATACTTTGAATAGCGTTTTTTCTAATCCCATGTTATTAGAATACGGACCGAAGGCTGCTACAAAAGGCAATGCGATTGTTAATTTATGTCATTACTTTGATATTCCTGTAGTAAACTCCATTGCCTGTGGCGATGAAGAGAATGACCTTACCATGATTCAAACAGCTGGGATTGGTGTTGCAATGAATAATGCAACCGAACATATAAAATCCCATAGTGATTATATTACCGAGAACGATAATAACCACCATGGGATTAAAGAAGTGATTGAACGATTTATTTTAGATTAATAATTAGGCCTCCACAATTAAGTACTTACCACTTGCTGTCTTGAATACTTCACTGGCATCTTCAAGGTCTGTCACTTCCATACCGCTTACGTCGGTTCCATTTTCTTCAAAATAGTCTCTGACTTCTTCTATGGAATCAACTACTACTGCCATGCAGTCTTCAAGAAATTGCTCTGCCTCCTCTAATGTTTCAGCAACTTTTTCATCAAAAAGTTGTCCCTGACCTTTTAAAAACGCGATTAAAACCTCATCTTCATACTCATGCATATTCATTCTCCTTTCTGTGACTTCATGCTGTCGTCTAGTCGCTTAAGTATTGTGTAAACCCCTTTATCCGTATAGGATCCGCAAATATGATTTGCGTATTTTTTTACTTCCTCCCGTGCAGTACTCACTGCGTAGCTTGCCTCTGCCGCTTTTAGAAGTCCGATATCGTTTGCATTATCACCAAATACCATGGTTTCCTTAGCTGTAATGTGGAAAAAATCCTGTAATAGTTTGAGTGCATTACCCTTATCTACACTACAATCCATAAAATCTACCCACTCTTCACCTGCCATACAGGTTTTGCATTTATCTTTCCATTTTGGTATTAGTATATTTTCACCGATTTCTCGGATGCTTCCTTTTCTATAAACCGATACTTTAATAATGGTAATATCTTGTGTTAAGATATCCTCCACTACCTTCACTTGATTTCTATAGCCATACGTAATCAGATTGATAAAATCATCATTTTTTGATTCCAGATAACAGCCTTGCGGAGTAGACACAACAATATCACTTTCTGGAATTTCTCTTAAATCTTTTATTAGCTCTCTAGCCATTTCCTGATTCATAGATACCACATTCATATCGGTACCCCTGCACTTTATATGTGCTCCATTTTCAGCAATAAATATCAAATCATTTGCAATTGGTTCAAACATCCTTGCAATACTCGTATATTGCCTTCCACTGGCTATTGCAATGATCACTCCCTTTTCCTTCAAAGATTGCATCGTATCCATAATCTCCGGATATACATCTGAACTAGAATCTTTGACTAGTGTACCATCTACATCGGTTGCTATTAGTTTAATCATACGTGCTCCTGTCTATAAATATTCTAGTATTTCGCATGGATTTTCAATCACTTCGTCTGCCTGATTATTGATAAGCTCTTCTCTCGTTCTAAATCCCCATAGGACACCCAGGGTAAACATCCCTGCACCCTTTCCTGTTTTCATATCCGTATCAGTGTCTCCAATATAAACACATTCCTTTGGAGAAACATTTAGTTTTTGTGCCAAAAAAAGTGCTCCTTCTGGACTTGGTTTTCTTTCTATATCTTTTACCTGCCCTTGAACCTGATCAAAAAAATTTTCTCCAAACAACGTCGTAACTACGTCAAGACAACGTTCATGTGGTTTATTTGATAAAACGGCTATTTTTATACCCATTTCTTTCAATTTGAGTAATGTTTCTACAACTCCTTCGTAGGGTTTTACTTCGTACATACAATATTTTTCAAAAATTTCCTTATATTTTTTAAATACTTCTTCAAAGTGCAGACAATTCACATCTCCGGCATTTCGCAAGCACCGTTTAATGAGTTCCTCTGCTCCGTCTCCAACAAAATATTTAAACCTCTCTGTCTCAAAGGTTTGAAACCCAAATGCCTCTAAAGTCAGATTACAACTATAGGCAAGTGATAGTAAAGAATCCGACAACGTTCCATCCAAATCAAAAATAACTGCTTTTTTACTCATTTGTATTTATAACCTTTCAAACATAATGTCATGGCGTTTCCATTCCTGATAAATCCTTGCAATCGGAAGTCCTACCACATTATTATAGTCACCCTTTATTTCTTTAATATGAACTCCACATTTTCCCTGAATTGCATAGGCACCTGCCTTGTCCATTGGTTCTCCTGTTTTTACATAATTCTTAATTTCTTCTTCACTCATTGGATACATGGTCACATCTGTACATTCCACAAATTGGATTTTTCTCAACTGCTCTTCATTCTTTACAAGCATCGTAACCCCTGTATAAACCTGATGCACTGCTCCCTGAAGCTCCATAAGCATCGAAATTGCATCCTCTGAATCTTTTGGTTTACCCATAATTTTCTCATCCTTTGTAACCATAGTGTCCGCTGCTAATACTATGAAATTCTCATCAACTAATTGTTTTTCGTAAACCTCTTTTGCTTTCGACTCAGATAAATCTTGTACTATTCTAGATGGTATTGTCTCATCTGTCAATTCCTCTTTTAAAGCTTTGCAAATTATAAATTCAATTCCCTGAGCGGATAGTATCTCTTTTCTTCTAGGAGAACCTGATGCTAATATTAATTTGTAATTCATAGATTTCCTTCCACTTTTTCCTCTGGTATAAATACCCGGTCATTCAATGCATCTTTTTTTCCCGTTGCAGACTCAGTTGCACGGATACAAAATCCTTCCTGTGAGTTTATACTTTCTTTTCCCCTCCGATTAGGTTTTACATAATTTCCATCCATCAAAAGGATATGTGCTTTGGTGTTATCCTGCAGTTGCATTTTTAAAATGGTAATAATTTCCGCTTTTAGTTCTTCCTTTTCCACTGGAAACATAATTTCCACACGACGTTCTAAATTTCTAGGCATCCAGTCAGCAGATCCCATATAACATTCTTCTTTTCCGCCATTATAAAAATATAAAATACGACTATGCTCTAAAAAATCACCAACAATGGAACGTACCGAAATGTTTTCACTGACCCCTTGGATTCCCACTTTTAAACAACAGATTCCTCTTACAATCAATTCTATTTTTACTCCTGCTGTGGAAGCCTTGTAAAGTGCCTCAATGATATCTCTATCACATATCGAATTCATTTTTGCAATAATATGGGCTGTTTTTCCACGAAGTGCATGTTCCTTTTCTCTATCAATAAGCTCTAATATTCTATCCTTCAGCCATAAAGGTGCAAGTGATAATTTATTCCAGGATAATGGTTCTGAATAACCTGAGAGCATATTAAATACTGCCGTCGCATCCTCTCCAATATGCTCAGAACAAGTAAGCAATCCCATATCGGTATATAATTTGGCAGTTGCATCATTATAATTGCCTGTTCCAAGATGAACATATCTTCTAATACCATCTTCTTCTTTTCGAACAACCAAAGTGATTTTACTATGAGTCTTTAATCCTACCAGACCATAGATTACATGACAACCTGCTTTTTCTAACATTCTTGCCCAGACAATGTTATTTTCTTCATCAAATCTGGCTTTTAACTCCACTAGTACAGAAACCTGTTTTCCATTTTCTGCTGCTTGTGCAAGAGCAGCGATGATTGGTGAATTACCGCTCACACGATAAAGTGTCTGCTTAATTGCTAATACATCTTTATCCTTTGCTGCACTTTGAACAAAATCTACGACTGGTTGAAAGGTTTCATATGGATGATGAAGTAAAATATCTCCTTCTCTGATTTGTTCAAATATATCTCGTTCCATTGATAAAAATTTGGGTGGTTTTGGAATATAAGGCTTATACTTTAAATCATCAAATCCTTCCATCCCATACATCTTCATCAAAAAAGTAAGATCCAGAGGTCCGTTAATATAATAGATATCTTCCACTTTAATATCTAATTCTTTACGAATAATCTTTAAAAGTCTCTTGTCCATCTTATCTTCTACTTCAAGACGGATTGCTTCTCCCCACTGGCGCTTTTTTAATTGGCGCTCAATTTCCTTTAGTAAATCTGCTGCCTCATCCTCATCAATCGTAAGATCCGCATTTCGCATGATACGAAATGGATGTGCACAGATTACATGATAATTTAAAAATAACTTTTGGATGTTTCTTTCAATCACTTCCTCTAAAAGAATGACTGCCTTCTGTGTATCAGGTAATACAACAATTCTTGGCAATACTGCTGGAACCTGTACCATTGCAAAATCAATCTCCTGATCATTATCTCTTTTGCAAAGAAGTGCTCCAATATTCAGAGTCTTATTCCGTATCAAAGGAAATGGTCTTGAAGAATCTACTGCCATAGGTGTTAGAACTGGATAAACATTCTCTGTAAAATAGTCATCTACAAATTTTCCCTGTTCCTCTGTTAAATGCTCATGAGACGTAATAATATTTAAATGCTGTTTTAATAATGGGACCAGTGAACGATTATATGTGCTATATTGTGTTGTTACAAGATTATGTGTCACAGGATTTAACTCGTCTAATTGTTCCTGTGGAGTCATACCCGCAATATCCGGCTTCCTATATTTTGCATTTACCATATCCTTTAGAGATGCAACTCGAATCATAAAGAATTCGTCAAGGTTTGATGCAGTGATACTCAAAAATTTAAGTCGCTCAAACAGAGGGATTGATTTATCTCTTGCTTCACTTAAGACTCTTTCATTAAATTTAATCCAGCTCATTTCACGATTTGTATAATAATCAGGATTTTTAAAATCAATCGGATCCATTATTTTTACTCCCATCTGCATACTTTAGCATGCTTTTTGTTCAACTTTTTAAACATGAGTTAGTGAGAAGAAGGCGCTTGCAACTTCCTTTTTATAATAGGCTTAAGTCCAAATACTTCCTCAAAGAAACCTGTTTTATCATGAAATAATCCCATTTCTAATAAGATATCTGATTCTGTATCAACTGTAATAATCAGTTCTTTTTCCTTAACTTGAGATTTTACACTGATATATGCTTTTTTCTGACTTCTCGCAAGTCCTGCAGCAACTCTTAGAATCGCAGTTAGCTTGGCTACTACAAGATAAGACTGTCTGTCAAAGCCTTTTACCGAAACAAGCTCATCATAATAAATAAATCTCAAATAGCTGTTTTTTACGGATTGGGCTACAATTTGTCTCTCCATATGGGAGATTCCTATAATTTCAGTATTCATAATAATGCTATATGAACACTCGCCAACTGCCATTGCACTAATATATCTTCCGCAATCCTGCAATCTTGATGCTAGTTGGAGCAAAACTCTTTCTCTTTTTGATAATCCGTGAAACTTTTTAAGCGTATCAAAAATAGAAAGTGAAATTTTTTCAACCGTATTTCCATGACTTCTACTTCCAAGATATCTCTGACTGATATTATGTGCACACGATAAGATATCCTGTTCAAAATCATGCTGGGATTTAATCAGTTTCTCTTTTTCTGCATAGTCATATGCCATTCCATCACTAAGTGACACTCCTGGCATCCAAATAACTTCTGCTCTTGTGCTCTCAACAAAGTGCTTGATTAATACCGCAGAAGGAAGCAACAGAGAAGCATTTTCCGATGGGATACCAAGCTCCTTCGCTATTTGTTCTGGTGCTTTTTTCTTTAATACATCAACAAAATGAACGTATTGTTCCCCCGTTACCATATCAACACTTAATCCATTCCCTATTTTTTTCATAATATAAGAGATATAATCATCTATAATAACAATGTTCTTAATCTCTAAATCATTTAAATAAATTTTACGAAATGTATGAAGTTCATTATCGATTAATTCTTCAATCAAACTTTCATAATGCGTTGTCTTAGGCTGCAAATCTACGAGTTTCTCACGAATTCTAAGGATTCCTAGCCGTAAGTTCTGCGTTGTAAGTAGTCTGGAGTCATCAAATAGAGAGACCTGAATACTGCCCCCTCCGATATCTAAAAAAGCCGTCCCTTTTTCTATCATCCGATTAAACTTTTCGCCTTTTGTAGCTACTGACTTATAATCAAGAAATCGTTGCTCGGAATTACTTAGAACTTCAACTTCCAGCCCTGTTCGTAATCTGATTTGATCTAAAACAATCCTCGTATTTTCCGTTTCACGAATAGCGCTTGTTCCATATGCTTTATAGTCCTTTACCTGGTAGGTTTTCATGATTTGGGTAAACTGCTTTAATACTTCACATAATTCATCCATTCTTGCATAGCTGATTTTCCCTGTATTATAAGTATCTGTCCCGAGTTCAATACGATGTCTGATATAATCAATTTCCTTTAATCCATTTTTTTGTGAAATTTCAAAAATCTTCATTCCAATTTCATAGGATCCCACATCAATTGCTGCAAAAGTTTTAATTCCCATTCACAAGCCCTTTCCTTTCCTAATCATTGTTTTTCTTCAAAACCCAAAAGATAATCAATGAATTGCTGTGCTGTTCTTCCTGATAAACCACCATGACTCAGTTCCCACTTATTTGCCTCTAATAGTAATTGTTCCTCCGACATTGCAATTTCATGACGCTCTGCTAAAGCTTTTACAATTGTCTGGAATTCCTTTTTATCAGGTGATCCAAAATAGATTGTAACTCCAAATCTAGATACCAAAGATAGTTTTTCCTGAACCGTATCATTGGTATGCAATTCTTCATCCCGGTCTGCCTTATCTTTAAAAGATTCCCGAATTAAATGTCTACGGATAGTGTCAAATAAGTTATGAAAAATCAAATTTAAAAAATAGGCTACAATAGAACCTTGAAAACTGTAGATACGAAAGATTTTGGCAGCTTACGCCACCCTTGACAGCACACCAAAACAATGCTT
>JAQUUB010000088.1 GCA_028694115.1 Lachnospiraceae bacterium | reverse complement strand
ACGATGTATTGTAGATTATGTTACAAATAATTTTTGAATTATTGCTTTAGCGATAGAAAAATTAATTATTTATATACAAGAAGAGAAACGTCTTATATTATATGAGTGACTTTCCTTAAAGTGGATATTGTGAGTAAAAAACAGAATAATAAACTAATCTAAAAGAAACTTCTCTATGATATGTGCTTTTTTATGGTACAATGATAGGGAAGTTTTTTGCATGGGGTACACATTATGACGACACGAGAAGAAGTAATATTTTATTGTAAATCATTTGAGAATGTAATAGAGGATTATCCGTTCCATGATAATAACTGGACGTTGATGCGGCATAGTGGAAATAAAAAGACATTTGCCTGTATTTATGAGCATCAGAACAACATCTGGATTAATGTGAAGTGTGATCATGAGTGGAGAGATTTCTGGCGTAGTGCATTTAAATCTATTGTTCCAGCGTATCATATGAACAAGGAACACTGGAATTCAATTGTCCTTGATGGAACAATTCCTGGAACGGATATTGAACGAATGATTGCAGAAAGTTATGAATTAACAAAGCCAAAGGCAAAGAAAATAAAGAAATAGAGGATTGGATTAGAATATGGATGGTAAAGTAAGAAGCAATATAAAAATCGGAACCAAAGTACAGGTTGTACAGAAACAGGATCAGCGAACAGGAAAATTAACAGAAGGTGTTGTTATAAGAATTTTGACCAATTCCAGTAATCATCCAAGGGGCATTAAAGTGATGCTTGAAGGTGGGATTGTAGGAAGAGTACAGCAGATTATAACCACAGATTCTAAGAAGTAAATATGCGATAGATATATACTAGTAAATTGCATAGTACTATAAGGAAATTTGTATTTCAGCAGTCTTTTCAATGTGAAGGCTATATTTAGTTCCGTCAATTACAGTAATCAAAAACAGATTATTTGCATCATCGGTTTCAATATCCTGGATGGGTAGATCAGATTCATTGATAACATCAAATAGTAAATCTTTAAAATAATTCAAGTCCATAGAGCAATCTCTCGGTTCGTATGATTTATTAAAAACCATTATACAACATACCCATTATCGTGGCAATAGTATTCCCACAATAATGACAATATAATAAAAAAAAAAGGATTTTATTATATGATGTCATTTGACCCTTTGTGGGAAACTTTAAAGAAGAAAGATATAACAACATATCGGCTAATTAAGGAATATAATCTTAGCAGAGGAATGCTGGACAAGTTAAAGCACAACAGAAATGTTACGCTGGAGACGGTGAATTGGTTATGTACCATTCTTGATTGCAGGGTAGAGGATGTTGTGGTATATCGCAAAGAGAAGTAGGAGCAGATGAGTGAGTTGTAATTAAATCATTTATCGCTCCTATTTTAGTATGCAGATTTGAAAAAGGAAGAGAGTAATGTCGAGAAAAAATCATAAAATTATTGATGGAAAGCTACTCCAGACAGATAAGAAGTATGCCAACCTTAAAATGAAGCAGAAGGAAAGAATCAATCTGTGGGTGACAGAGGAAATACATTCTTTTTATAAGGAATATCATAAAATGCCAGCTAGGGAAAATGAATTTAGTGAAGTATTAGATCTGGTATATAAACGAATAGAGGAAGCAGATATCTGGATACCATACGAAGAAATCTATAACAGGTATATGGGAAGCAGGATGAATCGAATCAATAAGATTTATGGACAGATACAAAAGGAAGAACGAATGCTTGCTGTATCACAGGTGCAGATTGAAGCATTGCCAGTAGCATTATCTGTGTGTAAAGTAAGTGATTATTCACAGGTAGATTTGAATACGGAACTCTGTTTTACGGCGAAAACAGAAGAAGAAAACTCATTGGTGTATCCAACCTCAAAACTTCCAGACAATATATTAGACAAAGAAGATGGCTGGCAGGCAATGCGGATAATGGGAATACTTGATTTTTCTTATATCGGAATTATAGTAGGTATAACAGCAGTGCTTGCTAATCATGCCATTGGAGTGTTTGTGATTTCAACATTTAATACGGATTATATTCTTGTGAAAGCGAAAGATATGGCGAAGGCGCTAGAGGTGTTAAGGACAAAAGGGTATAGCATTGTTGAAAATGAAACGAGATAGATTTAATCCTGTTATTATCAGCAATAAATACTCATTATAGAAGAAAGATGCTGTATGTGATATAACTATAGTAGGCAGTTATTATAGAGATGGAGGTCTTATATGGAAATCTTATATTCAAATATTTTACCAATGAAAACCATGCCTGGACAACAGGTATTTGTAGATAGATTTAACAATGCTATGAAAAAGGCGGATAAAGTTGATATTGCAGTGGGTTATGTTTCCAAAGGTTCCATTGTGGAACTAGAAAAATTGGTTGATGAAAACGATATTCATAATATTCAATTAATTATAGGCATGTATTATTTGGAAGGAATGCCGGAAGGTACATATAATGTAACCAAAAAATTGAATTCAAAATGGAAAAGTAAAAATATAGGTGTAATTAAGTTAGTAAAGACTCTGAAATATCATGGTAAGCTTTATGTATTCTATAAAGATGGAAAGCCTTTTGAAGCATTTATAGGTTCTCATAATTTGGGAGCAATAAAATTAGAAGCAACAAATATTAGGCAGTATGAAATTTCAGCTGTTACAACAGATAAAGAAGAAATTGAAGAAATTGAAAGATTTATTCTGCAACTTGGTCAGGAAAACTGTTCTTGCGATATAGATGATGCGGATAATATGACATTAATAAGAGAAACCAATAATGCTCTTGTAGGTCAAGAATTTGTCAAGAAAATTACTGGTGACGAAGTCGAAGCGTATATCAATAGAGTGACAGATACATCATTCGAGATTCCTTTGAAAGTACCAGAAAATAAAGCAGATATGAATATGAGAGGTTCTAATATAAACGTTTGCTATGCAAAAGGAAGAAAACGCGTATGGTGGGAAACAGAAATAGTAGTTTCAAAACAAATAAGGGATCTTCAGGGATATCCAGAGTATCAGAAACCATTTATGGCAGTAACGGATGATGGATGGAAATTTATGGCTTGGACGTGTGGAGACAATAATAAAAATCTTTACTCTAAAGATGATTTAAAAATTATGGGACGCTGGATCAAAGGGCGACTTGTGGCGGCGGGATTAGTTTCACCAATAAATAACGTAGAAAATGATGTTGAAGGAGAAGGAGTAATTACAGGAGAAATGCTTAAACAGTATGGTAGAGACACAATTTCTATCACAAAGACAGATATTACTACAATATCTGAAGATGGTACTGAAGTTCAAGTATGGTTGTTATCATTTTTACCAGAAAGTATGGATAGAAAGGATGCTAATGAATGAGATATTTAGAAACATATCTTAATAAGATAATAAACCGTGGAAATCCACAACTAGCTGAATCAATTCAAAATACTGTTAACGGGATAGCTCCAAAATATCTTGAAAAGTTTTCTTTCTGTACACACGAGGTAGGATTGCTTTTTGGAAATGTGCAATCAGGAAAGACAGGACAGATGTTTGGATTAATAACTGCAGCTGCAGATTATGGATTTCCCATTTTTGTTATTCTTACAACTGATAACATTGCATTACAACAACAGACTATAGAGCGAGTACAGGATGATATTGAAGCATTTTGTATATGTGATGAATATGATTCGGAAATTTTTGTCGAGAATAATCTGGAAAAGCCTGTAATTATAGTATTAAAAAAGAATTTTCGAACATTGAAACAATGGACAAATATCTTTGCATCAACAGGGTTTGTAAAGGGGAATCCATTATTTATTATTGATGACGAAGCAGATGCGGCATCATTAAATACTATGGTTAACAAAGGGAAACAGTCATCTATAAATCGTTATTTGGATGATATAAAAAACATGTCAGCAAGTAGTATTTATTTACAAGTGACAGGTACTCCTCAAGCACTTTTATTACAGACTATGAAATCTGGATGGCACCCATATTTCACATTTTATTTTAGACCAGGTAAAATGTATTTAGGGGGAGACTACTTTTTTTCTAAGGAAGTACCAAACTGTATATCGTTTATTGATAATATAAATAGTCCCTTAAAGGAAGCTCTAATACATCATTTGATTTCGTCAGCACAAATTTTTCTGAATAATGGTAAAGTATGTAACTTCCTTATTCATCCAAGCGTTAGAAAATCGTCACATGCTAAATTTGAAACAGAAGTACGTTCAGTGTTAAAGGAAATAGAAGAGAATTTTAATCAAGATGAAACTGTTCGGTGTTTTCAAAAAGTATATGATAAAGTTAAGCCATGTAAGAATATTTGTTATGGTTTTGATGATGTGATGCAGAAAATAAAAGACATTCTAGGAAAAAAAGAAATTAAGATTTTGGTTATGAATGGAGATCAACATATTTCATCGGATGAATATGCGTATGGTTCCAATATTATTATTGGTGGAAATACTCTTGGAAGAGGAGTAACATTCTCTGGACTTCAGACCATTTTTTATACAAGAACGGCAAAAAAGCCACAGGCGGATACAATGTGGCAACACAGTAGAATGTTTGGATATGATCGAGACCCGGGCATGATGCAAGTTTATATTGATGAACATCTTTATAAATTATTTGCAGATATTAATGCTACAAATAATTCAATTATTGCGCAGGTTGAAAGAGGTATAGATGACATAAAAATATATTATCCAGAAGGGCTGAATCCAACCAGAAAAAATGTAATTGATTCTGATTATCTTGTAACTTTATCTGGTGGAACAAACTATTATCCATTCAATCCAGATAATGATTCTATAGAAGCAGTTAGCTTGTTATTAGAGACATTTTCAGAGAAGGAACCTAGTTATCAAATTAGCTTGAGACTGATGAAAGAAATTTTAGGACATATAACATCAGATGATGACTTTAAGACTAGAACTATTATTTCAGCTATTGATACCATATTAGCGGATAAGCCTACAAGTCAAGGAGTGTTGCTGGTTAGAAGAGATAGAAATGTTGCAAAGGGAACAGGAGCATTGTTATCACCTAACGATTGGAAACTTGGTGCATCAATTTCAGACAAGGTGGTATTAACAATGTATCAAATGACGGGAGATAAAGGATGGAGTGGTAAGAGACTTTGGGTTCCTAATATTAAGTTCCCAGACGGAATGGTATATTATGACTTAAAAGAAGGAGAGTAATCATATGTATTTTGATGATTTAGATAAAGTTGCTTTTTTCGAACCTGTAAAACAGGATGTTAATAAATTATGTATACTAGCTGGATATGCTACTCCTAATATGGCTTCATGGTTAATAAAAAATATATCAGAAAAATTGACGAAACCAATAGAAATTGAACTGATAGTGGGTATGGTACCTTTTGATGGACTAAGCGTTGCAGTGCACGAAGGCTTTAAGGAATTGCAAACCTCGACAATGCCACCTCATATTACCAAATTCACATGCAGTTATGTATATAATAATGATCCGGTTCATACAAAGATGTATATATGGTTGAAGGATAATACTCCTAAGGTAGCCTATACAGGTTCTGCAAATTTTACTCAGATTGCGTTTAGTCTTAATCGACGAGAAAATCTAATTAATTGTGATGCAACAGAAGCTTATGAGTACTATAAAGCAATACAAAATGATTCTATTTACTGTAATCATTCGGAGATAGAAGATCATATTATTATTTACCCTACACATCCTATCCTGGATGTTGAAAATAATCCTGTTGAAGATTTGAGTGGTGGAGGTGTTGAAAAGGTAGTATTGAGTTTACTTAATTCAAAAACAGGCGAAACACATCCGAAATCAGGATTGAATTGGGGACATAGAAAGAATAGATATGTATTAAAGAGTGGAGAAGTTAAGTATGGAGAACGAAATAAGAATGAGTCTTATATTCCCTTGCCAGCAGTAATAGCAAGAAGTGGTTTCTTTCCACTAGACAAGCAACATTTTTCTGTGGTTACAGATGATAAACACCAACTTATATTGAGAGTCGAACAACAAAAAGATAAAGCAATTACAACACCGTTAAGTAATGCGCTACTTGGAGAATACTTTCGAAATAGGCTTGGTCTTTCAAATGGAGCGTATGTACATAAAGAGGATCTTGTCAAGTATGGTAGAACGGATGTAACGTTTTATAAGCTTGATGAGGAACAATATTATATGGATTTTTCAGTATAAACAGTGGGGAGACGATTTTTCGTCTCCCCACAAATCATTTATTCATTAATATTTGGTTCAATATAGTCATACGGAATGCCAGCGAAACTTCGTAGCACAGCTTCAAAAATTATTTGAGCACCACGACAAGGGACAGCCATGCCAATTTGCTTTCTTACGCTTTCCTTGGTACCTATAAACTGATAAGTATCGGGAAAGGTTTGCAGCCTAGCTCTTTCTCGATTAGTTAGTGCACGAGGCTCTTGCCAGTGATATATATGAGTTCCACCACCGCCACTTCCAGTTACTGTGTATGCTGGTCTTTCTGGATCAAGTCGTTTATATATCTGACTAATTTGCGCACCACGAACATTAAGACGTAAATCCTCTGGTAAATCTGCAGTAAAAGCATTTTGACCAGGTAAAATATGCTGTAATCTTCGAATTACGGTTGGAGATTGATTGGTTAATTCGTTGTTTGGTGCATTTGCAGGAATTGGTGGTACTTCAATAGCAGTACGACAAGTATTGTCTATACCAGCATACGGAGCTGGAGATGGAACATGATATTGAACATTGATATCATTTCGGATTCCGATAATTATAATACGATGTCTTGCTTGTGGAATTCCATAGTCTTCAAACTTATAAAGATGTGGTGTCACAGTATATCCGTGTTCACCTGCATTTCTTAAATCTTCAAGTATCTGCGTAAATGCAGTGCCGTCATTTGCATTCCTTAATCCACCAACATTTTCAGCTAAGAACCATTGAGGATTATAGAGATTAAGAACTTGTACCCCATATGAATATAATGGTCCGTAAACTCCCTCCATTCCACGTTGTTCCCCTACAACGGAATAGTCATTGCATGGAAATCCGAAAGCGAGAGCGTCTATTGGTTCTAAATGAGTCAAATCGAAGTTTCTGATATCTGCATGAAAAACGCTATTAGGGTTTTCAGGGCATATGTTATGCCTATAGGTATTACATGTGTTTTCATCGTAGTCATTAGCCCATTGGTGCGTTATGGTAAAATGTGGATCACCAATATCTGCATGCGTAGCCCCCCAGGCAATTCCTCCGGGACCACAGAATAATTCTCCTAATCTATATGGCATTTTCATTGCCTCCATTTCCGTTTATATAGAAGTTAATTTCTTCTTGTATATTATGTTTTTGCTTTTCCGTCAATAACTCTGAATACTTAAAAACACGCTTATATATTGAAATATCTGATTCTGTTAAAAATCCAGCTAGTTTAAATAAATCAATTACACTTATTTCATAAAAGGATGCTAATTTTTTCAGCTGAAAAGGAGATATTTCCTGATTAAGACCGCGTTCAATTCTACTTTGAACGGAATCAGTAATTCCTGTTCCTTCATATATTTTATTTTGACTGTATCCATGGCTGATTCGTAGCTCTTTAATATATTCACCTAACTTTTGCATTTTATCACTCCTAACTCAATATATAATAATACAGATGCTGCGATAAAGCAAGTGAAATGTAAAATATGCTGCATTACCGCAGCTAAATTAGCAAAATAAGTTGTAGCATTATTTGTAATAATTCATGTTGTTATACCGATTACTATATTGAAAGACTATATTTTATAGCTACAGTTATAAAATATAGTCAATTTTCTTGTAGAATATGTGATTTTAATAGAAAAAGGTTTTTGACCTGTTGAAATTCATCGTCGCAGTCATCAGTTAACTTGCCATCAAAAATAAGATGAGAATTATTTTCAGACCAGCCACATATCCAGTACTCATTGCTCGCGGTAAGTTCAATGGTGTAAATGAATCTGCTGGAAAAGTCTTCATTATGTACCAAGTACACATGTCTGCATAATAGGGGCTCTTGTATTGGCGGCATATTGATCTGGCAGAAGGTTACATTTGAATGGATATGAGTCTCTACCCGAAAGTCAACTGCGTCAAATGGACAGCAGTATTGCGGATCATCCTGATTCATAGTATTAAGTAAATCAATAAACATAGAACCCCCTTCTTTTTTTAGAAGTTCCATAACTTTTTTTGATGCACTGTAATAGAACCAAGGCAACCACTTATGCTCAATGTATTGAAGTTGTTCCACTGTGTTCATAGTTACTCCTTTTCTTGTAAAACTACATATGGTTATTGAAATCATCCAGTTCAAATAGTTCATTTACTGTTAGATTAAAATAGGCTGAAAGACGAAGCGCCATTTCAAGCGTTGGATTTCTTACTCCAGTTTCGTAACGACTGATTGTGCGTTTGTCAGTTAATACTGCAGCAGCTAATTCATCTTGCTGCAAACCATGTTTCTGACGAATCTCTTTTAATTTACATTTTACTGCCATTAGAATTCCTTCTTTCATAAAATATTCTCGCTGACGTAAGCTTGAAAAAGAAAGAGGCCGCCAGTTCTATATATCAGATTATACAAAAGATACAGTCCTGTTATCAGAACCCTAACCAACAACTTTTCCAAAAATTTTCAAAGAATCATTCTCTCCAACTGGTCTTGGTGGGTATTTCTTATTTAAAGAAATCAAAAACAGACCATCGGTATCGTCTTGTAACTTCTTACAAAAAGCATCACCATTCAAACAGAAAATTCCAATCTCTCCATGTAATAAGTAATCTTGTTGATGAACCCATACAATTTGCTGATTAATGTATTTGGGTTCCATACTGTCACCAGTGATTTTTACACCAAAATCTGCGGATTCTGGTACTTCATCTCCAACATCAATGAGTTCGAAATCTGTTCCATCTAAGAAATTACCAGTTCCGGCAGATACCATAGTGGTGTATAGTCTAAGACTTCGGGAAACAAATGGTATGATAGTGGGAGTTTCTTTCATGTATTTTTTGGATTGAATCACTAGATTCATGTAATCCAAAACTTTCTCTTTGCCTTCTTCATTTAATATAGATATTGGATTGCCAGGATTAACTCCAAAGTAATCTTCGTAAACATCAGAAATGTTCAGAATTTTGCAAAGAGTGAGAAACGTAGTCACGCTTGGTTCACTCACATTTTTTTCCCAACTGGAGATTGTTTTATAGCTGATTGAAATTCCTTCCTTTTCAAGCTCTGTAGCAAGTGCAGGCTGTGAGTATCCTAGTTTTTTTCTATAATTTGAAATGATTTGTCCTACTGAGTACATATTGTGTACCCCCTTCTAAGTCTTTTCGACAAAATGTTTCGGAATGATTTCTGAGAACAGTGTCTCATATTCCTGGATATAGAGTATCACAGATAACCATTAAAATCAACATAAATCTGAAAATATGAGATATAATCAACCAAAGCGACTATTGAAATCTGAGATAAATGGATATATACTCACCATACAAGGACGAAATACAAATTGTGTAGACGGACTTGTATTGGTTAAGGAAGAGGAGTGAAAAGAAGTGAATCGGACGATATTGCATTCTGATATGAATTGTTGCTACGCATCTATTGAGCATTTATATCACCCAGAGCTTAACGGAAAGCCATTAGCAGTAGGCGGAGACCCAGAGGCAAGACATGGAATTGTCTTAACCGCAGACTATATAGCTAAAAAACATGGTGTGAAAACAGGCATGGCTCTCTGGCAAGCAAAACAAGTTTGTCCGGAACTTAATTTTATTTCTCCTCGAATGGATTTGTACTTGAGGTTCTCCAGAATGGCACATGAAATATATGGAGAATACACAGATCTTCAAGAGCCTTATGGAGTAGATGAATCATGGTTGGATGTAACAGCCAGCAGTACATTAAAAGGTGATGGTTATAAGATTGCAGAAGAAATCAGTAATCGAATGAAATCAGAACTTGGCATAACGGTAAGCATTGGAGTTTCATTCAATAAGATATTCGCCAAACTTGGTTCTGATTATAAGAAGCCAGACGCAATCACAACAATGTATAAAAATGAATTTCATACTAAGGCATGGGCACTTCCTGTATCAAATTTATTATATGTAGGAAGAAGTACAAATCAAAAACTTGCAAGATTTGGTATACGAACTATCGGTGATTTAGCTAGAACAGAGGTTACACTTTTGGAGTTACAGCTTGGGAAGATGGGAGTAATTCTTTGGGGATTTGCAAACGGTTATGATGATTCTCCTGTTAAAGTGGAAAACACACATGCACCAATCAAGTCTATCGGCAACAGTACCACGACACCAAGAGATTTAGAGAACGAGGAAGATGTAAAAATTGTGCTCTTTATTCTGGCAGAGAGTGTTGCTGCAAGACTTCGTGAAAATGGTTTTAAATGCAGGGTGATTGAGATTAGTGTAAGAGATAATGAACTAATGTCTTTTACCAGACAGCATAAGATTGATCATGCTACAAATATCACAGGAGAGATTGCAGTAGAAGCCTATCGAATATTTAAAGAGAATTATGACTGGAGAAAGCCAATAAGAAGTGTAGGAGTTCGTGGAGCGGATCTTGTAAATGATAATTACTGGGAGCAGATAGACTTATTTTCCAGTGTGGAGCAAAGAGAAAGACAGATGAAAATGGATGAAGCAGTTGATGTCATTAGACGAAGATTTGGTTTTTATAGTGTGCAAAGAGGTTTGATGTACCAGGATACGATTCTATCGGCAGTAAATGCAAAGGAAGAGCATACCACTCATCCAGTAGGATATTTCGGATAAAGGAGGCGTAGTAATTGACGTATATGAGATATGACTTAAATGATAGACAGAATTCGATTTATGACTATATATGTGACTATTTGAAGGATCATGGTTTTCCACCAACAGTAAGAGAGATAGCTGAGATGGCAGGATTATCATCTTCATCCAGTGCACATCACTATTTAAAACAACTAGAGGAAAAAGGCTATATTCGTAGAAGAGAAGGTAGCCCAAGAGCAATAGAAATTGTATAGGAGGTTGTAATTTGGAATGCGTAAAGATATATGTTGATGTTACCGCTGAATTTTCTAAAGAAGGGATATTAACCCCAAAAAGTTTTATTTGGAAAGACGGCAAGATGTATGAAATCCAAAGAATAAAAGATATGCGCAGGGCTGCCAGTCTCAAGGCAGGCGGTGTTGGAATGCGCTATACATGTGTAATAGATGGAAGAGAAAGTTATCTTTTTTATGAAGATAATAATCTTTGGTTTGTAGAAGGAAAAGCTGGAGCCTGATTATATGTGGTGACATATAATCAGTTGGCTTCAATGATCAGCATTTGGTTGGGGCACATAAGACAGGTGTGCAACGGAACTCCCACCAGGAAAGCTTGCAAAGGTGATTCCCTTTTCCTTTCAAGTACAAAACTGATAATTTTGTATTGTAAAGGAGCAGACTGATAGATGAAAGATATTAAACAAATTGATTTTTATTGTAAGAAATGTGGTAAGAGCATGAAAATGGCATATTCAATTTCTGGAGATGATGAAGCACCAGTTCTACCGGGAATGATAATACGATGTCATACGAATAAATGTACTAGAGTTATGATACTAAAAAAATATGCAGAGGGAATGTTGATTGCCCAGACAGATAAAGAAGGAAAAGTCTTTATTTAAATAATTACAAAGTTAAAATCAGATATGGCAGATGCCATATAACAAAGACAATTAAATGATGGCCTCATGATATGGGAGACGATTGGAATAAGCAGGACTGATACCTGTGAAGTCGGACTCACCGTGGACGCATGGGAAAGAAACCAGTTAAGGACTGGACTTTCTCATTGCGTCCTTTTTTTATTGCAACAATTTCATAGTAGTAGGAGTGATTTCCCGTCCTTAAGCGTTTACAGCGGTAAAAACGAAAGGATGGAAATAAATATGAATTATGACGTAAAAAGAACAGCTGAAATTGTAAAGACATTGAGAAAAGCAGTAGATGGTTTGACACAAGAAAAAATTGCGGAAGAGATTGGAATTAACATAAAGACCTACCAGGCAATTGAGCAAGGGGCAAGAGGAATTAGTATCGATACACTTTGTGTTGTAGCATCCTATTTTAATGTATCACTGGATTATATTATTTCTGGAAATAGAGCAACGAATGAATGGAGTAGAATGACAAATGGATTGTCTGAGGAACAGAACAGACAATTATTTTCTATTGCTGCTAATATGATTGATACACTTGGATGGAAAAATGTTAACAATAGATAAAAAGAAATATTGATTGTTGAGTGTTACTAAAAATCATTATATGATGTTAACAAGAGATAAATAAAAGAGAGAATGTTAACAGATGCGTGTCAGTTATATGGGAAAGGAATTGATAACAATGAATGACGAATTGAATTTAGAACTTCCGATTGAATATGGAATGGTGGTTCAGTATGAAGGAGAAAACAACAATCTGTTTTATAAGGAAGGGGTTATATACCCGATTGGTGGAATGATGTGCGAATTGGCTAGGGTAAAACCAATGAAAATAAAAGATAATATAGTTCGTTGCCCTTATTTTAAACATGATACAAATTTTGAAAACTTAGGTGAAGCATTTGTATGGTTGGAAGAGGATTTTATAAACAGTTATGGCCCGGTAGCTGGAAAAATATTAACGTCTGAATTTATGGAACTTACTAAAGATATGTGGGAGAATTTTGATAATGAAGAATATATGGAGAGTCTAAAGACGGATAATTCATCGTCCAAAATCAATGAATATATTTTTGCAGAAACAGGTTTTTCAGACTTGGGAAAAGAAAATGTAGGTCATGTCCTCTTATCAGTCTATACACAGCAAGCGATGTCATTTGTTGTATTTAAGCATTTATTTGTAGACATGATGGAATCATGTCTGGGACATGAAGCTGGTGATGATGTTGAGGTAAAAGTATTGTCACTGTTTGGAAATATGGTTGGAGTACAACACATTGATTTTAGAATAATGTGTCTTGAGGGTGGCTTTGCATCGGTATATACAATAAAAACTTGTTTATCGTTGTTGGCATTTGAGTTTGCCCATTGTTTTGAAAAGAATGTGCAATTTAACAAGTGTAAAAATTGTGGTGAGTATTTTGTGTTAACAGGAAGAGTTGATGCAGTGTATTGTTCTTATCCAGCACCAGATGCAGAAGGAAAAACTTGCAAAGATATTGGTGCACAGGTTACAAGGGCAAACAAAGAAAAAAATGACATAACAACATCTGAATATAGAAAAACTTATATGAGATTGAAGATGAAGTCTAATCGGAATAAGAAAGATAATCAGGTTAGAATGCAATTAGAAAGTCTTGTGAGAGATGGGAAAGAGTGGAGAAAACGACTTTCACAAGGTGCTGTAACTAGTGAAGAATTTTTGGAATGGTTAAAGATGTATCAGTAATATTTTCTAAAATAGAAAGCTAAAATTGCTAAATAAGAAAATAGAGCTTGCGAATTAAGAAAATTAGTGATATGATACTTTTAGATTAATAGATGAACTGGAGGTATTAGTATGTGCGAAAATATTCAAGTTGATAATGACTTAATCATTGTAGATAGAATCAACGAATATATTAAAAGCAAAAAAGTGAGAAAAACAGATTTATCCGGTACAATGGGATGGCAATTATCTAAATTGAGTAAAATATTATCCAAAACACAGAAACCAACATATAAGGATTTGCTTGATATTACTGCCGCTATTGGATTCCCATTAGAAGCATTTATGCAGGAAGATTTTGATTTAGTACGATATGAAAAAGAGAATGATCCAATGCCATTAACTGCTTGTTTTGAAATGTATAAAGAGTCTTATCCTGCTGAGGATGTAATAGAAGAAATGATTGCGACAGAAATTCCGTATGCTATTAGGAAGGTACTAAACCTGAATATGAACATGTATTCATTTCGAACAGAGACAAATAGTTGGAATGTTCCAAAGCTAGTGAATATTGAGAATGATTATGGAATAAGGTATTCACCAGTAGTGACAATAAGACCGCAAGGAATGCTATCAAAATGGAATGATTATCTTGAACTGGGATACTGGTTTTCAAAAAATGAGGCCGCCGCATTGGCAATAACTTTTGTCCCAGATTTGAGTAAAAGAGAACCAGGAAAAGCAAATATGAGACGAGAGTTTTATAAGGGATTGGTAGAAGGATTGGATACGAAAGGTTATGATAATCCAGATGGTCGTAGATTTGTATTTGATACCAAACTTAATCATGCTGAAATTTGTTCAATTATCTATGACTTTTCCAACAACGTATCTGAAAAGCAGCTAGAAAATGATTTACTAAATATGTTTAAGGTATATAAAAACTTGATACTTGAGGCTTCTGAACGAATGGAACAATTCTTTTGGGAAGCGAATGCAGGAGAAAATCTACCAGAATCAATGGTGATGGGAGATGTTAATGTAGAGTATGAAGCAAAAGAGGCTTGCGGTTATAAGTGCTTTGTGGATCAAGCACATTACAGTTTTGAGGATAATACAGGTCATGATTATGTGGAATGTATATATGTAATTCCACTTAATTATCAGGAAGAATTTAGTGAAGATTTAGATTGTGCAGAAAACATAGTATGCTTATGTCCAATGTGCTACTCTAAGTTCTTTTATGCAAAAAATAGCGAACGAGAGCAAATGATGGTTGATATTTATTATAAAAAGAAAGCCGCATTAGCAGATAAGGGATTCGACATATCATTGGCACAAATGCTGAAAATGCATAACTTTGAATAGGAGGATAGCAATGGGACGAAAGAGTGATTATTATAACCAGGCAGAACGTGATGCGATAATAATTGAAAGTGAAGAAGAAAGTAGGGACTTTGAACATATATCAAAAAAGTATTGCAAAGAAGATATGACACCAGAAGAATTTGGCATATATTTAGGCGGATGTAAAAATTCGAAACTTGATGCTTTAAGTGATAAAACCATAATTAGATACGTTAAAAAATTATGTTCTATTAGCAATGGTAAATTGAGAGATGCAGATTTTAAAACAAATGGTAAATGGATTCTAAAACCAGAATATCATGAGTTTTTGATTGCTTTATTTGATACAGATTATTTTGGAGCACCTGGTAAGCCCAAGGGTGGTGTAGATGAGGAACAACGATTAAGAGCACAATTAGCAGTTAATATAGGGATATATATTAGTGATCCAGTAGAAACAGAAATTACAAGTAGTTCACAATATCTGAATGCACGACTTGAGGATCATTTGACTGAAAAAATCAACAATGAATTTAAAGGTATTATGGCGACAATATTAGATTCTGATGAGGTCATTCGTTATCAGTTAATGCTTGAAATGGTGGACAGGTTGGTGGCACTTCGAAGATGGATGAATGAATGGAATGCCAGAATTAAACTGATTAAACAGGAATTTGCAAATTCTGCTGAAAGTAAAAAAGATGCAGAGAATGGTACAGGATTATTTAGGCAAAGAGAGCTACAAGATTTATTGATTGATAGGATAGAAGCAATAATAAAAAATGAGCCATATGAGTATTTGAATGAAAAGGATGAAATATCAATGGCAACTTTTTATGCAGCATATCGTATGTATGATATAACTGGTATGCCAGGAAATTACTTTACTAAGTGGTTAAATACTTTAGATGCAAACATATCCAATGATTATAGATACAGGGTTTTAAGCAAGAAAATTCATTTATTTATGAACGAGGATGATTTGCTCGAAGGTAAAATTATTGATTCTATGGATAAAATTATGAGAACACAGTTGGTTTCAAATGAAGCAGAGTTAACTCCTGAACAGTATGAATTGATGATTAGAATGCAGGAGGATGCAATAAAAGATAAAAAGATTGAACTACTGTGTAAGTTGGATTTATCAGGAGATGGCACATTAGATGAGAAAACACTCAAGGAAATCATGGATATTAAGGATACTGTAAAAAAGAGAAAAGAGGTTGGCGAAGATAAGAAAAAATAAAAGGACAGGTTAGCAAAAATAAGTGTCGAGGGAACTATATTTTCAAAGACATAAATCTGTGGTTTAATATGCGTATCAAATAAATACGAGAAAGGCGATGGTATCAATGGTAAGTTCAGATAATTGTAATAATTTAGTCAGTGAGAAAGAGCAACAGCTTATTCATAGACTAAAAGATATCTCAGCAAGAGGATACAATGCTGAGGTGAAGCAAAATGTAGATGGTACATGGACTATATATGAAGTAAAGAAAAAAAAGGAAAAGGTCGGATGAAGTGGCATTCGATAACAGCTAAGAGGAGCTAGAACAAGTAATGAAAATTATTTGTTCCGGCTCTTTTTTTGTGGATTTTGATATATCTAGCCGAGTAGGTTGGCTGGATATATGAGCATCTACAAGCTCAAAAATATTTTAGCCTTTGGCGCGCGACAAATGGCGAGGATTATAGAATTGTTTTGTGGACTAGGTGGTCTTTAGAATGGTTTCTATTATTCACGCTTATTTGTTGTGTAAGTTTAGCGGAGTCCTCGCTATTTGGCAGAAGTCAAAGAGAGAGGACAAGCTATGAACTATGATATGGAAAGAACCGCAACAATTATTAAAGACCTAAGAACAAAAGAGAAGAAAGGTCAAGAAGCAGTAGCAAGTGATATGGGAATTAACATCAAAACCTACCAGGCAGTAGAACAAGGAATCAGAGGCGTAAAAATAGATACGTTGTGTATAATAGCTGATTACTATCATGTGACACTTGATTATCTGGTCACTGGAAATCATGCCACAAAATCTGAATGGAATACATTGTTTGAAAGTATTTCTCCCGACAAACTGGAAAAATTGTATAACATTGTTTCAAATATTGTGACAATGCTGGAGTAGTATTACTCCCACAAAGTTGGGTAGTAAATCCTACAGTAACTACCTAAAAAAAGGCTTGGTTATCGAATATAATTTATATATGGTCATGCAAGACCTAAACCACGAGAGTGTAGCGCGCAAAAGCTCTCCTAATCAAATTTAGAATAGGAGATTATTACAATGGAACATAAGATTTTAAAAATGAACAAAGAACAGCAGCCAGAAGCAAAAGAAACAAGAGTACCTAAGGGACAGGGTGTTATCTTTATAAAAACACGTATGTCAGATGACAAGATTCATGCATTAGTTGCTGAGATGCTGGAGGTGGCAGAAGCCACAGATGTTGAGGTACTTGATATTATCGTGGATGAATTAGCAGGTCGAGATATTGATCGTGAGTCAGTGGACAGACTTAGTAATTGGATTGAAAACACTGGAGTAGGCATTGTTTTTGTGAAGTCTATTACTGACATTTCAAATAATGAAGATGATCTGGACAAGTTCATTGAAAATGCTATGCACCTCGGAATGATGTTTGTTGATTTTACAGAACATACAATCATCGCACCATACTTACCTGAGGGCGATAAAAAATAATGAAAGAAAAGGTTGTCAGCTGGTGGGGGTATCCCCTGGCACTCAGCCGATGTAATTTCATAAACACCGAGTGGGGAGCTGTTGTGTATAGCCAGTGTGGTGATTTCCTTGGTAAATATGAAACGGAATCGGCGGCATATGAAGAGGTAAAAGCTTTGATTGAAGAAAGCGCGAGGAATGGAGGTCTAATTGGATATGTTGAATAAATATGATGGATATGCAGTTGGACCGAATCTTCGCCAGCTTAGAAAGGATAAAAATTTATCCGTGTACCAGGTGAGTGAATTAACAGGATTAAGTAATTCAAGCATTAACCAGATTGAGCAGGGTGGAAGAGGTCTAAGCATGAATGGATTATACCTTCTAATGGATGCTTATCAGTGTGATGCAAATAGACTTCTTAATATAGAAGAAACGGATACAAAGACGGATAAAAATGAGGGTTCAATAGACAGCAGATTATCGGAGCTACCTATTGAACAACAGAATTACTTGAGACACATATTTGAATTTATGATTGAGCAGGCAGCAGAGCTTGTATCGTAGTGGAGGTTATATTATGAGCAGAAGAAAAAAGAAAGAACCTGTTATTGAGGTTATCGCATACTTATCAACTACTGGACCATTATGGGAAACAGAAAAGCGTGAGAAGAATCAGGAACGCTACATTAGAGAATACGCCAGAGCACACAATGTAGAGATTGTCGGTATTATGAGAAGAAATGGTCTTGGTCAGGGTGACTGTAATCAGCAGTTTGAAAAGATAGCCCAACTAATTCGACAGAAGAGAGTAGAAGGAGTCATTGTTGCTAATATGATGGCAATCTCCTTAGATATTCCCGATGCGTATTATAAAGTTGGAAAGATTAAGGCGGCAGGTGGCACGATCATCACAGTGGATGAAGGGTTACTAGGGATGAATGTAAAGGACAG
>JAQUUB010000241.1 GCA_028694115.1 Lachnospiraceae bacterium | reverse complement strand
TCCAGAGGTGGATTGTGTTGCCTATAGGTCGAGTGTCTATAAAATATCTATGGTTAGAATGAGTATCCTGGCAGATACTCTGACGAACTTGCGAATGTACGGGTCTATAAGAAGACTGTATAGAAATGTACAGGTACGTTAATGCGTAGTTAGTGTGGTTTAGTAGAAATTTTCCCTACGAACGACCATTTTGTGTTACAGGCACAAACAAGCTAACAGGCTCATAGCAAGAACCTAAGGGTATATATGTACAGATAGAATTATTGGAACAAGGAAAGGTACTGGGTTCTATATGGAATAATCTGACGAAGAATAATAAGCAGATGAACCAGTACTGAAAAGTAGTGTTCGAACCAATGAAGCTTTTGTAATGAAAGCAGAGGAATGGACACAAGTCGTTGGTCTAAATGAGCATTATTCAATCGCTATAAGGATTCGAATAAGACCAAAAGGGTCACTTTCAAAAGAAAAGGAGGTGATGCCTTATGCCAAAAGGAAAGAAAAACCTAAGTGTAGACAGCTTGCGCCATGCAGAATACTATGGCATGCAATCTAAGTTTGACAACCTATACCAAAGGAGCAAAGAGGGCGATGATTTTATAGACCTCATGCAACTTATTCTGGGCAAAGATAACATTCTGTTAGCATACAGGAATATCAAGTCAAACACAGGCAGTTACACAGCTGGAACAGACAATCTGACGATTAACGATATTGGGTGCTTACCACCTGATACAGTAGTGGAAAGAGTCAGATATTATGTCACAGGTAGTCAACATGGCTACCGTCCAAAACCTGTAAGAAGAAAAGAGATACCAAAGCCGAATGGAAGTTTTAGACCATTGGGAATTCCATGCATATGGGATAGATTGATACAGCAATGTATCAAGCAGATACTAGAGCCAATTTGTGAAGCAAAATTTAGTACTAACAGCTACGGATTCAGACCTAACAGGTCAGTAGAACATGCAATATCAAGAACCTATTCATTATTACAAAGGTCGCATTTACATTATGTACTCGAATTTGACATCAAAGGATTTTTCGATAATGTAAATCATAGTAAATTGATAAAGCAGTTATGGGCACTGGGTATCAAGGATAAGCAACTTATTTATGTAATAAAGCGAATACTTAAAGCACCAATCCGAATGCCAGATGGCAGTACGATTATTCCAGACAGGGGAACACCACAGGGAGGTATTATTTCTCCATTATTAGCAAATGTGGTGCTAAATGAATTAGACCATTGGGTTGAAAGCCAATGGCAAAATAGTCCTATTGTTATGGAAAATGGTAAAGAACGTATGATTAGGAATTCATTAGTCTTCGATAGAAGTCATGGTTACGCTGTGATGAGAAGAACTGATCTAAAAGAAATGTATATAGTGAGGTATGCTGATGATTTTCGAATATTCTGTAGAAATAGGGAAGACGCTGAAAAGACAATGGTTGCTGTTACGAATTGGATTACAACAAGGTTAAAACTTGAAGTATCTCCAGAAAAGACAAGAATCGTAAATGTCCGTAAACGGTATTCAGAATTTCTTGGATTCAAAATAAAGGTAAGGACAAAAGGGAAAAAGTATGTAGTAAATTCCCATATATGTGACAAAAAGCAGATGGCAGTAAGAGAAAAACTTGTAGAACAAGCAAAACGAATTGCAAGACCACGCCAAGGATATAAGCAGTTAGCAGAAATAACGCTATTTGGAGAAATGGTTCTTGGCATACAGAATTATTACAAAATAGCTACATGTGTAAGCCTTGATTGCAGAGATATTCATAGAGCAGTTATGACCGTATTAACAAACCGATTAAACACTGAGAAAGGTTGTAGTTTGAAACGGTCGGGTGGAACAATGACAGAAAGCGAAAAGGAACGGTTTGGAAATTCAAAAATGATACGTTATGTATCTGGTATTGAAAGACCAATCTACCCCATTGCATATGTCAAATATAAAATGGCTATAGGAATCAGTGCCTCAGTTAGTTGTTATACGACAGAGGGAAGAAAGAAACTACATGAGGACTTAAATATCAATAAATCTATACTGACTAACTTATATCAACAGTCAATGAATGAGCATAGTCTTGAGTATTTGGATAGCAGACAATCTTTGCTTGCTGCACAAAAAGGAATGTGTGGGATTAGTGGTATTGAGTTTACCAATGTGGAAGAAATCGGTTGTTGTTTGAAAGTTTCTGCCTTTAATGGTGGAAAAGAGCAATACAAAAACATGGTTCTTGTAATGAAGAAGTATTTACCAATTTTACAATTCAATGATATGCATGTGATACAGGATTATCTGAAAGTTATCAAACCAGAAAAGAAACAGTTAGTCAAAATCAATAAGTTAAGAGAATTAAATGATTTGACTGCTATAGGTTAATATTTTCAATTGGAGATTGATTAAATGCGAATGAAAACCAACGATGGAACGCCGGATGCGGTGAAAATCGCATGTCCGGTGTGGAATGGGGGAAAAGGTGGAGATAACTTCAAAACCTTACCTATCATTATAGGCAGAAGGCTTGTTTTTGCAGGCAATTTTCTACTATGTATGGTTAGAAGAAAGACCTTCAAAGCGAAACTTTGAAACAGTTCTTAAACTCATGGGAGAAGCTGAAGTAGCAGAGCAGGGAAAGCCGTCAAAACTTGATGTGCGTATGAAGTTTTTAGAAGAAAGTTCTACACTTGGAGTGAATCATCCGGCAGTAAAGCAATATAACAAATGTATGCGTGGTGCAGGCGATACGGTTCGATCCATTATTATCAGTGCCAATTCAAGATTGGCATTCCTTGAAAATAAACAGGTATTACGAATGCTGTCGAAAGATGAACTAAACCTTGCAGAATTAGGCATTGGGGTAAATGGGGATGGTGAGACAAAAACAGCATTGTTTTGTGTCATCCCTGATTCAGATAAATCCTATAACTTTATTATTGGGATGCTCTATACGCAAATTTTTCAGGAGTTATACTATCAGGCAGATTTTAATTGTGGAGGCAGATTACCAATACATGTCACATTTATGTTGGATGAGTTTGCTAACGTTGCGTTGCCAGATGATTATTGTTCCTTGCTGTCAACAATGCGTAGTCGTGAAATCAGTAGCATTATTATTATCCAGAACTTTGCGCAACTCAAGGCACTTTTTAAGGATACGTGGGAGACAATCCCCGGTAACTGCGATACGTTTATCTACTTAGGAGGAAACGAGCAAAGTACACATAAATATGTGTCAGAGCTACTTGGCAAAGGCACTATAGATAAGAAGTCTAGTGGAGAAACAAAAGGAAGGCAGGGAAGTTCAAGCAGGAATTATGATGTACTTGGAAGAGAATTATTTACACCGGATGAAGTAAGAAAGCTGGATAACAGGAAATGTCTTGTCTTTATACGTGGATTTGATCCTATTATGGACAATAAATATATTCCTTTTGGACATCCAGCTTTTGATTTGACAGCTGATGGGAAAGGTGCGCCGTATGTGCATGTTATAGAAGCTGAATCTACAGTAATAGGAGCAACCTTTGAAATATTAACAAAACGCTCTGTAGAGTATTATGAAGCCTTGAAGAAAAAGGGTGAGAATATCTATATTGATGACCTTACCTATGATGAATTTATGCTTCTTGGAGATACAGAACTTGGTAAACGATTTATTAGTATGGATGAGAAGGCTCAAAAAGAGAAGCTGCAATCATCACAGAATAACGAATTGGAATATTCCGAAGAGTCGATTACAATAAAAGCAGGGGCGGAAGCAAAGGCACCATTGCAACATCAGGAAAGAAAAGCTTTGGACGGAGAAGATACTATCACAAATCGTATGCTGCATTGGAAGTATTCAAAGGAGCAGATTGCTGAACTTAAGCGAGCTGTAGCCGTTAA
>JAQUUB010000240.1 GCA_028694115.1 Lachnospiraceae bacterium | reverse complement strand
AATGTATTTTGAAAGTAAAAAGCGTGTGATCTACATTCATATGGCAGATGGAACTGTACATAAATTTTATGATAAATTGAATGAAATAGAGGAGCAGCTCAAAAGTGAAAAGGTTGATTTTTGGCGAATCCATCAGTCCTACTTAGTTAATAGCCGATATATTATCAGAATGTCTTATGACCAGGTTGAACTGTCTGATAAAAAGCAGCTTTTTATAAGTGAAGAGAGGAGAAAGATGATCAGCGAAAAATATTGCGATAGTGTGGGAGATAAAATCATTGAATAAAGTTGATGGAATGAGTAATTTGCTGATGTTACTATTTATAGCAGTCATATCCGTAGGGATTGTATGGAATTATTTCCAAATATTTTTAGGTGCTTATAAAAAGCATAAAGTAAATTGGTGCAGATGGTGTATTTTCTTTATTTGGCAAATAGCTGCTGTTTCAGATATAATTAAGTTATCGAGTTACGTAATCCTCATTATAAATGTGTTGGTTGTATTTTTGCTGACATTTAATTATGAAGGAAAAATATTGCATAAAGCAGTATTTACCATCTTGTATAATTCAATATGGCTGCTTCTGGAAATATGGGTTATAAATATTTTTTATGCGTTGCGAATTAACATGACTTCATATGAATGGGTTGGGATAATACTTTCTAAGATTATTTTATTACTGGTTGTTATTTCATTAAAAAGGTTTTTCTGTAACGAAAACATAAGGGAACTGCCTCATTCTTATAACATGGCTTTAATGGTTATTCCAGCGGGAAGTATGTTTGTAGTATATAGTTCATTTATGATGAGCACGCATGGCTATAATATCTGGCATATGTTCAGTTCCTTTGCCTCGTTGTTAATCATGTTAATTATAAACATTCTGATTTTCAGGATATATTTAAAGCTGTCGGAGGACCTTGAACTGAGACAGAAGAATATACTCTATGAACAAGAGATGGATCTATACGATAAGCATATTGAAGAAAAAGAAAATTCTATGGCAGAAATAAGAAAAGCCAGACATGATTTAAAAAACCAATTAGTGTATTTAATGGAGTTATCTGAGAATAAAGAATATACAGAATTGGATGAATTTCTGAAGGAATTGATTGAAACAGAGCCTTTTGGTAATTTGACAATATCAAAGACTGAAAATTCTGTGGTGGACGCTTTAGTCAATTATAAATATTCAATAGCGAAAAAATATGGAATAAAATTTGATGTTAAATTGGAAGTTCCGGTACGGCTTCCGTATAATAGTTCAGATGTCTGTATAATTTTGGGAAATGCATTGGATAATGCTCTAGAAGCGAATAATAGGGCTAATATAGAAAAACCATATATAAAATTAATTATGCGGATGGATGTAAAAAACCTTATAATTGTCATCGAGAATTCTTTTGATGGACATATAAAGCGTGATTGTGATGGAAATATAATAACAGTAAAAGAGGATAGTATAAATCATGGCATTGGTCTTGGTTCCATTAAAAAATCAGTGGACAAGTATCATGGATTCATGAAAACCTATGATAAGGATAAAAAATTTATACTGAAAGTAGTTTTATACGATAATAGTGAAAAAGTTACATGAATAATCGAAAGAATTACATAATATATGTGCTGCCATATTTTTATGTTATTATCTATACGTATGCGCAGCTGTGAGGAAAGAGTATTTTTTAAAAGGATAGGGGTGAAAAAAAGACAAATATGCGTTAAGATTTGTGGCTATTATGAAATCTATGAAGATATTGTTTTTAGGCGATAATGAAAATGCAGTTAGAGATATTAAGGATATCTTGTACAAAGAAGAGACATTATGCTGGTACAAGTTTCATGACATGGATTCTGCCGGATTTACTACGGAAGAATTTGATATTGTGATTTTGGAGGATACACCAGTAGACGTAGAACGGTTTCACAATATTATAAAGTTAAACTGTCATTTAACAAAACCTATATTGATAATTACTGGAAATATAAGTGCAGCGGAAGAAATCAGTATATGGGGAATGGGAGTAACGGATATAATCAGATTGCCAATTACCAAAGATGAATGCAGAACGATAATTGATAACAGTTACAGGTTGATATGGTATTATAAGAAATTCAGATAATAGAAAAGCAGAAGCACTCATAGATTGGTAAAAGGAAGACATATGATAGACTACATTTGCTCTATTTCAGAGAACATTAGAAGAGTGCGTGAAGAAAGAGATATGACACAGGATGAGTTAGCAGAACTGGCAGATATTTCTTTGAGCCATCTAAGTAAAGTCGAGAGCGGTTCCAGGACAATTGGAATGAAAACATACGTTAAAATATTGGATGCATTAGACGCTGTTCCTATTTTAGTTTTGGAAACAGGACGAGTGGAGAAACAAGCAGAATTATTATTACGTTTTATTTATCTATTAAAGGAATGCTCGGAAGCAGAAGCTGAGTTTTTGATGAATAGCGTGGAAACTATGAAAGACAATATAGATAAGATTAGAAATTTAGATAGGATAAAAAAACATAAGAGAGTAAAGAAAATGGATTATAAAGGCAATATTGAGTATATATAATGATTGCTCTTATACAGAACGGATAATATGAATTAACTTTATCAAAAGAGATAATTGCATTACATAAAATTCAATATAAACTATCTGAATTGAATAGCAAAGACATGAAAACGGCGGCTTCGATTTTGCAAAGTCGCCGTATATAAGGTGTAGGAAAGAAGTGGCTGAAGTACATCAGCTTTTTATTTTTTATCGTGTGGTAGTAGTATAGTATCTTACTTGAATTTTGATTAAGTTTTGAATTGTCTGCGTAGGTAAACAACGGATTATTTAGCTTAAAGGTAAAAGTTTTATTCTTGTCTTGTGAAATCGACAATCCGGAAAAATGGGAACCGGTAATCCAGAGTACAGAAACCGACTTATTTCTGGTTGACCACCTATCTTCAGCTTCATGGCACATTGTCGAGTTCTTGCCGCTACAGCGGTGCGAAGCTGGCTTGATTATGGGATATCAATCTGACACGCTAATGTAAGCAGAACAGAATCGCTGATTGTACGGTTTCCGTTGTCTGGATAGACGGTGAAGTGGAGTCCGGAATATTCAGTACAACCACTTTCTTTACCGCTATCGTACAATTCCAGTAAGATTGGTGGTATGGTAAGTTCCAAAGAATTTGTCATAATCAAATTCACGGACATTGTTTGCGACCTTGCCAAATTCTGTTTTTGTGGCTGCAGGCGCCAGAACCTTGGATCGCATCTTTGCCTCGGATTCCTCTAATTCCCTTGCCAGGCATTCCGTGAATGTACTGACATAGTAACTTCTTCTGTATCATAAGCCTACCACTGGAGTCAACACTAGAGGGGCTATAAGTTAAGGTTGTGCCAGATTTATTTTTAACATTATCTGGAGCAATTGCGTGGGTAATCAAAATCAGAGAAACGGAGGAGAAAAAAACATGTTCTCCGCATTTCCTTATTTAAGAGGTTATTGACAGAATCAAAATACAAAAAAGCGGTGTGTGTCTTTTTTTGTAACGCCGCTTTTTTGCCTCCAGAAAATACGATGAGAAAAATGTACAAGAGAGAGAAAATGACATATATATTCGAAATGATTACATAGTTGAAATAGAAAGCGCCCTATATGTTAAAATTAAGCAAAGGCTTATAATCGGAAGTATTAATTACTTTTGATAGATTCTGCTTCTACGATATATTTTTTATAACTATTACCCCAATCCTCCATTGATTTAAAAAGAGGTAGGCGTTTGCAAAACGCCACAAGCCTTGATTATACAGGCTTTTTCACTGTTTAAAATAGAATAACTCCTCACAGGTATGTTATAATTGAATTGTCGAGAAACAATCAAACACGACCCTGAAAGGAG
>JAQUUB010000087.1 GCA_028694115.1 Lachnospiraceae bacterium | reverse complement strand
ATTTGGAAATGACTTTTGATGACTTTGTAGAAGCCTATACAAGAGATATGAAACCCAAATTAAAGGAAAATACTTGGAATACGAAAGAAGCGGTTATTAACAGCAAGATACTCCCTTATTTTAAGGACAAGAAAATGAAGGATATCAAACCGACAGATATTATTCAATGGCAGAATCAGATGATTAAGCTTAAAAATCCACAAGGAGCATTATTTAAGCCTACTTATCTGAAAACCATTCAATCGGAGTTGAGCGCATTATTTAATCATGCAGTACGGTTTTATGAATTGAAAGAGAATCCAGTAGTGAAGGCGGGGCCATTGGGGAAAGGGAAAGCAGACGAAATGCTTTTTTGGACAAAGGAAGAATATTTGAAATTTATCGAGCAGGTAAAGGATAAGCCGGTTTCCTATTATGCGTTTCAGATTTTATATTGGTGCGGTCTTCGAATGGGGGAACTATTAGCACTAACACCCGCAGATATCGATATCCCGAAGAGCATGATTCATATTACAAAATCTTATCAGCGAATCAGGGGTAAAGATGTTATTACAGATCCAAAGACTCCAAAGAGTAAACGTGATGTAGTGATTCCTGATTTTTTGCGAGATGAATTGCAGGATTATATGAGTCGGTTATATGGAATTACCAAGAAAGACAGGTTGTTTCATATTACAAAAACATATTTGCACCATGAAATGGATCGTGGGGCTAAGAAAGCAGGAGTACAGAGAATCAGAATTCACGACCTTCGCCATAGCCACGTATCTCTTCTAATCAATATGGGATTTACAGCAGTAGCCATTGGTTCAAGAGTTGGTCATGAAAGTTCGGATATAACTTTTCGATATGCACATATGTTTCCTAGTGAGCAGAAGCAGATGGCAACCATGTTAAATGATGCATTTGTGTTTACAGATAAGGAAGGTGATGAATAATGCCAGGAGTTCATAAGAATCCAACAATCAGTTTTCGTATCTCTGATTATGAGAGAAGAGAAATTGAAGCAAAGATTAAGGCAAGCGGAATGAGGAAGAAAGATTATTTTGTTCGTTCTTGCATTTATAATCATGTCTGCGTTGTTGGAAAGAAAGAGACGGTGTATGTACTGGTGGAGGAATTGCAGAAAATGCAAAGAAATCTTCATCAGCTGCATGAGAAGATTTTATCAGAAGATATTCAGATAACCAGCGAAGAAATACAGGAATTACAGCTAGACTACGAATATATGTTAAAAGCAATTTTATGGATGCTGGAAGGTGCAAGATATTTGTGGGAAGGAAAAAGTACAACAGGGAAGGAGAGTGATAATTGTGGAGGAAGCAAAAGTTGAACTAAAGATGATTAATATGGCAGATGTTCAAGCGAGTTCCATCGATTGGCTTTGGTATCCGTTTATACCATATGGGAAGCTTACCATCATTCAGGGTGATCCTGGAGATGGTAAAAGTACTTTGGTATTGAATATAGCCGCAAGGTTATCAAAGGGAGAAGGACTTGATGATGAAATGAAACCTGCGGAGCCAATCAATGTAATTTACCAAACGGCAGAGGATGGTTTGGCTGACACAGTGAAGCCTAGACTGGAACTTGCAGGAGCCGATTGTAGTCGCATTTCTATTATAGATGAAAGTGAAAAATCAGTGTCTATGGTAGATGAGCGATTAGAGGAAGCGATAATGAAGCAACAAGCAAAACTTCTTATTCTAGATCCGATTCAGGCATATCTCGGTGGTGGTACGGATATGAATCGTGCCAATGAAGCTCGTGATATGACAAAAAAGCTAGGAGCATTAGCCGAGAAAACTGGATGTGCCATTGTTCTTATCGGTCATATGAATAAAGGTGGTGGAGCAAAAGCGGCATATCGTGGTATGGGTTCTATTGATTTTTTTGCAGTTGCAAGAAGTGTAATTCTAGTTGGGCGTATCGAAGGGCAGGAACAAATGAGGGCAGTGATTCAGATTAAGAATAACTTAGCTGCCTTTGGACATGCCAAAGCATTTGCTCTAGAGGAAGATGGATTTTGCTGGATAGGTGATTATGATATTACTGCAGATGAAGTACTTGGTGGGATTGTTCCAAAAGCAAATAAATTGGAACAGGCAAAGCTGTTATTGAAAGATTTGAGCGCAGACAAAACCATGCTGCCAAGTAGTGAGATTATGGAGATTGCCTCGGGAGAAGGAATTTCCAAGAGGACTCTGGAAAGTGCCAAGAAGGAATTGGGAATCAAAGCAAAGCGGGTCAATAATATCTGGTACTGGGATTTGAAGCTAGATGATACGAATGAGATTTGATAGTAAGACCGCAACATTGCAAAGTATCAGATTTTACGGTCTTAAATTTGCGGTGTTACACATGATTGCAAGGTTGCAAACACCATAGGCTTTGCGGTGTTGCGGTCTTGCAGATTAAAAAAGAAAGGACGTATGTGTCATGAAGGAAGAAACAATATTTGAGAAGTTGGGTATAGAGTATCAGGAGATTGAAGGGATTTTTTATCCCATTTTATCTGTTCCATCAGAGGATAGTCAGTGCCTTAATGTTGGAAAATATGGTCGTATGTGGATTGAGCATATTAAGATAATTTACCCACAGCGATATCGCAGTCTATTGCGCTTTGGAGAATTAAAGGAGCGAGCGGAAATGGTTAATGAAACAGCATATGAGTTGTTAGAAGACATTGAAGGTAGATGGCTGAATAAGCATAGACCAAAGAATTCTAATTCCTTTATCGAGCAGTTACACCTTCGCAACCAGGCGCGAATGATGGCAGAGGAAGTTGTGCTTCATGATGTAGTCAGACAGTTTCACTAAATAAACAAACAGAAGGAAGAGAGGATTTTTTATGAATCAATATAGAGTAGATGGGAGCCTGATTATTGCTGTAGATCACGGTTTCGGAAATATGAAAACAGCAAATATTGTATTTAGCAATGGAATGGCGGTATATGACACAGAGCCGATTATGAGCAGAGATTATTTATTCTTTGAGGGAAAGTATTATGTGCTGAATCAGGGGCATAAGCCATATGCATCTGAGAAAATTAACGATGATGATTTTTATATTCTTACCATTGCAGCAATTGCAAAGGAACTTCGACTAAGAGGAATTACACGGGAGCAAGTTCACCTTGCAGTAGGGTTACCACTGAAATGGAGGGACGTACAGCAGGAGGAATTCAAGAGATATTTACTTCGAAATAAGCATGTGGAATTTACCTATTGTGGAAGCAAATATTTTGTAGACATCACTGGATGCAGTGTAATGCCACAATGTTATGCTGCTGTGGCAGAAAAGTTAGGTTCTTATCATGGACTTAATATGTTGGCTGACATTGGAAATGGAACCATGAATGTTATGTATCTTCAGGATGGTAGAACCATTGAGAAAAAGATGTGGACGGAAATTCTTGGCGTAAAACAATGCGCCTTGCTGATTCACGATGCAGTGCTCAATAAGTTTCAGGTCGAACTAGATGAAAGTCTCTTAAATTCCTATCTTATGAAGGGAAGAGCTGATGTGGATGTGGAATATCTGATGTTCATGGAAGAAACAGCGAAGACCTATGTGCAAAGTATTTTCTTGAAATTAAAGGAGCTTGGCTATAATTCCAAACTGATGAAACTTCATTTCATGGGTGGTGGAGCAAAACTGGTAGAGCTTTTTGGAGAATATGAAGCGACAAGAGTATTCTTTAATCATGACATTTGTGCCAATGCCAAAGGCTTCGAGTATTTCTGCTATCTTGCAATGCGCAAACGTAGACGTGCTTAAGAAGGGAGTTGGTGCAAATGAAGGACACAGAGCAAAAGACCGTTCGCTTCTATGCCAATAATCCTAAGCATAAGGAGGCATGGGAGTATCTTCACCAACTGGATAAGGAGATTTGTTCATCACAGCAGGATTTTATAGTCGATGCAATTAACAGCTATTATCACAAGATGGCAGAGTTGAAAGATGATCCATATCTGGAGACACGAGAGCGTGAAGAAGAATTTATCAAGCGCATTACACATGGCGTGATGGAGCAATTAACAGCAGATCTTCCCAAGGTAGTTGGTGGATTTTTGATTGGTCTGCTGGCTGGAGAAACAGATGGTGTGTCATCCATTGGGAGGGCACTTGCAGAGAAGTATACAAGTGGTGCTATTGATGAGAAGGCTGTTTGTATTTCACCCAATGCCGAGGTAAAACAAGCTGAAATCAAAGCTGATATCAGCGAAGCGGAAGTTGCTGATAATGAGTACTTGGATTTGGACAATATTTTCTAAAAGAAATCAGAAATGAAATCACTTGTGAAAAGATGACATCATGAAAAAGCCATTCTGACATCAAAAATTGCTGATGAAATGACTGACGTCAGATGTCTTGCTTTTTGCAATCAGAAGAGGTTGATAGATTTCATTTCTGATATTTTTATGCTTTTGGTGAATATCATAAGTGTAATTTTATTGTATATTATATCGCCCACTGCGGTGGGCTAAATATCGGGTGCAGGTGCTCCTGCCAAGACGTCCGCTGTTGCGGATGGGAAAAGTGCTACCTTTTCCGTATCTTGCAAACCCTGTGAACCGTACTAAGAATATTACTTTGGCATTAGCCAGGGAAGAAAGGAGATAAAGACAATGGCACAGATAAGAGAGATTTGTACCAAAACACTAAGGAAGATTGGAGGATTTTTATATGACAAATGGAAAACGAAAATACCTATCCTGTAAGAAGGATTGTCACGTTTCTTTGAAATTATCAGAGGAAGATTTTATGAAACTGGAATCAGATGCGAAATCAGCGGGAATGGATCGAAGCAAATATTTGCGAGCTTTGATTCAGAATGCAAAAGGGATTGATCCAACATTTATGGCAGATAGGGCACAGTTGATTAGAAAAGTTTCTGGAGTATCGAACAATGTAAACCAGATGGCACATTTGGCAAATGCGCAAGGGCAGATATATTTTTCGGCAATAGAAGAGGCTCGTCAGGAAGTGGTAAAGCTTCAGGATATTTTGAAGGAGGTACTAGACGTATGGCAATTACGAAAATCATGCACATGAATTCAGATAAAAACCGTAATCCGGCACAACATCTTCAAAATGCATTGGAGTATATTCAGAATCCAGACAAGACGGAAAAATTATTTTTGGTGGGCAGTGTAAACTGTCTGCCAGAAACAGCCTTTGGCCAGATGATGGATACAAAGAAACTATTTCAGAAGACGAATAAGAGGCAGGGATATCATATCGTACTGTCTTTGAAGCCAGGAGAGGGAACACCAGAAATTGCTTTTGATATGGCACGAAGATTTACGGAGGAATTTCTTGGTGACAGATATGAAGCTGTTTATGCCGTTCATATTGATAAGGATCATATTCACAGTCACATCGTTTGGAATAGTGTAAGTCTTCTTGATGGTAGAAAATATGATTATAAGAAGGGTGACTGGAAGCATATAATTCAACCCATTACTAACAAGCTATGCAAGGAATATGGATTATCCATTATCGAGGCTGAGTATGTAAAGAATTCGCAGAATCTTTCCAGAAAAGAATGGCAATATGAACAGACATTTAAAGAAATGATTCATCGAGACGCAATGTTTTGTGCTTCCTATGCTGGGAGCATGGAACATTTTTTGTTTTTAATGCAGCGATTAGGCTATGAATTTAAGCCGAAAGAATATCTTACTGTTAAGATGCCTGGACGGAAGTTGTATCATCGTTTGGATAAGATGGATGAATATTTTGCCATGGACAAATTCAAATATTGTTTTGAATATACGAGTACTCATATACCACATTTTCAAGTTTCAAATCCAACTTGGATAAAGCGAAGTAATATGTCACCTTATCAAAAGAAGTTTTATGGAAAGATGTATCGATTGCGTATGATTGAGCAGAAGCGTTTTTATGTGAAATCAGCCAAGTATGCAAAGGATTTGATGTTATTTCATAAGTTGCAGGAAGAGTATCTGTTTCTTGCAAATAATAATATACGTTCCATAGAGGATCTACTTGATACTAGAGAAAGTAAGCTGGAGCGTATTGATGAAATTACAAAAATTCAGGACTCTATTTACAAGCAAAATTCCAGTAAGAAGCGTGCTTGTAATTCTGATGGGGATTGGAGGGCGTATCAGAAATGGCGAATTGACGAGTACAGTAAGCTGGATCAGCTGAAGGTCGAGAAAAAAGAAGCCAAGAATATGGTTGCAATGGCAGAACGATGTTTGACTGAAAAGTTAGATACTGCAATAGATGTGGTATCAGAGTTTGAAGTAATTAATTCTACGAATAAGATTGAAATTCCTGAGTTTGTTGAGGAGAGAGTGGTGGAACTGAAAACTGAAATTATAAGGGGAAATTTGTATTTGGAAGATGAGAAAGTATTTGAGGTTCAGAAACCAATGGAGAAGCCGGTGGTATTTTATGAGGAACAACTTTTGCCTAACATGGATTACAATGAACATCAGGAGATACTACAGGATAAGGAGCTGGTGCAGGTTCAAGATGTTCTGTTGCAAGCGGAGGAACTGGCAAGTGAGCGAGATTTACAAAGCATTGCGCTAGATCAAGTAGAAGCAAAACCGGAATTAGTTGCTTATACAGAGCCACTTCCTGCTAGGTTTTTGGAGTATTCTCTTTTATCTGTAGAAGAAAAAGTGAAGCGTTATAAGATGACGGATAAGGAAGATGTTTATGCTATGGTAGAAGCTTATTTTAAGCGTATTGGTCATCCAATTTATTTTGGAGAAGTGTATGATGAGGCTCAGGAATTGGAAAATGCTTATAAATCCAGTTTGCTAGATAAGAAATCTGAGTTGATAGCTGTTGAGATGCTGGTGGATGGAATTACTCCTGAATCATATTCTCCTTTATCTGTGGTTTCTAAGGCAAAGTATTTTGAATTTGATATGGCAGATAATAATTATAATTTGAATTTGTATAAAGAGGTTATGAGGAAGATGAATCAAAAGATGTCCAGTTCAGAATTGTTTGAAGGATATCAGGAGATTTATGAGGCTAAGATGATGAATCGGACAGATGGAATACAGGAAAAGAAATGGGATAGAAGTAGGTAGTTTAGGGACGTGTTGTTATTGGTTATATATTAACTGTAACAGCACGTTTTTTCTTTAAAATAGTTATTTGCATAAAACTTCAAAAATCGTTTGTTTTGGAAAAGTTGTTATGGTAAAATGGTTTTAAAATTAAACCATTAAGAAATGATTTTTAGAGAATGAGGATTAGAATATGAATGAAATACTTGGCTTTGTAAATGAAAAAACAAAGGTATTAGTAATTCTAAAGGAAAATCAGTTACAAATCGATGGGAAGAGCATCTGCCCATTGAATCAGCAAGAAATAGCTAACCTGGTGCCCTGTGGGAAACTAAAGGTGAACCAGATACTGAAAGAATTGATTGACGATGGATATGTTGAAATGCTTCATACAAAGGGGCGGTATATTGTTACGAGTAAAGCATATGAAGTGTTGAAAAAGTTGTCGCTTAAGTAGCGTGAGTCCTGAAAAAGGGACAGGTAAATGTGGTAGACTTAAGAAAAAAAATAATGAAGTTACATATAAAATATACATTTATATAGGGAGATGACTATGAGTTTGGATTATGGGGAGGCAAATAGAGAGCAAAGATTTGCAATAGAAACTACAGATGGTCCACTTTTAATTATTGCAGGACCAGGAACAGGAAAAACATATACGCTGGTAAAACGAGTTGTTTACTTGATTACAGAATGTAGTGTAAATCCAGAAGAAATTATGATAGCTACATTTACTGAAAAGGCTGCAAAAGAACTAATTACCCGTATCACCAATGAATTATTGAATATCGGAATATCTATAAATATAAATGAAATGTATATAGGCACGTTTCATTCTATTTGTTTAAGAATACTTAAGGAGCATTTGGAATATACGCGAATTAAAAAGAACTATCGAATGCTGGATAATTTTGACCAGCAATATATGGTTTTTCAGAAGATAAATGAATTTCGTAAAGTAGAATATTTCGATACTTTATTTCCCAATGCTACGGGAGCATGGAGACAAGCAGGAACGATTGTAAAATATGTGAATAATTTATCGGAAGAGTTAGTAGATATTGAAGCAATGCAGATGGATTCTGATGAAAGTATTGTAGCAATAGCAAATATAATGGATACATACTATTTCATTCTGGAGCAAGATAACCTAATCGATTTTGCAAGCATTCAGACTGAAACACATAGACTGTTGTTAAGCCATCCCGAAATACTTGGGGAAATTAGAGAAAAAATTAAGTATGTAATGGTTGATGAATATCAGGATACCAACTATATACAGGAATTACTAGTATTCTTAATAGCTGGAGAAAATGAAAATATCTGCGTAGTTGGTGACGATGATCAAGGCCTATATCGTTTCAGAGGAGCGACCATTCGAAACATTCTGGAATTTCCAAGACATTTTGAAGAAGGAATATGTAAACAGGTTAAACTTGTTACAAATTATCGTTCTGAGAAGCAAATTATTGATTTTTATAATGAATGGATGAAAACGACAGATGGCAGGGCTTATGATTTCTTATGGAAAAATTTTCGATTCGATAAGAAAATTGTTCCAGGAAAAAAGAATTACAGTGAAAAGACAGCTGTTTTGAAATGTTCTGGAAAAGAAATCCCAGAAGATTGGTATGAACAGGTATTAAACTTTATTTTGAATTTAAAAAAGAAAGGCATTCTTACAGATTATAATCAGATAGCTTTTTTGTGTCGTTCAGTAAAAAATGATAAAGTTATCGATTTGATAGAGTATTTGGAAGATCATGATATTAAAGTATATTCTCCGCGTTCTGAAATGTTCTTTAAACGAAAAGAAATTAAAGAGGCATTGGGTTGCTTATTGTTATGTTTTCCAGAATACATATCTAAACTTAGGGATCGAGACTTTAAATTTGACTTTAGAGAACTATACGATTATTACGGGAATGAATGCATAAAAGCTGCGAAGGAACTGATTCAAAACAATAAGGATACAATAGGAAAATGGATTACTGAAAAAATGAAAAAGCATAGTAATCTAAGTAGGGATAATGCAGACTATGCTTTTACAGGTTTACTATATCAATTATTTCAATTTGAACCATTCAGTGAGTATCTTGGTATAGAAATGAAAACTGGTGTAGTGGATGAGAGACCTGCCAGAAACTTGTCGATTCTAACATCTATTCTTGGAAAGTATGAATATTTACATCGAATTGATGTATTTACAGAATCTAACATTGAGCAAGCAGTAGAACGATTTTTTAACATGTATCTGAGATTTTTAATTGATGGTGGAATCACAGAATATGAAGATGATACGGAGTATGCACCGAGTGGATGTATTTCGTTTATGACGATTCACCAATCGAAAGGAATGGAATTTCCGATAGTAATGGTTGATTCGTTGAATGCAACACCTAGAATTAACTCAACTGCAGTTATTGAAGATATAGAGAATAAATATTTTCATCGAAACGTATTTGAAAGTCGAGATGATATTAAGTACTTTGATTTTTGGAGACTATATTATACGGCATTCTCAAGGGCACAGAATCTGTTGGTGTTATCTTGCTGTGAAAAGAACGGCAGAGGAGCAACACCAAGTAAATATTTTGAAGAATTTTATAATAAGCTACCAGATTATGAAGATGTGAATTTGGAAGACATAGTTTTAGAAAAAGTAAAACCTGTTAATATCAAAGATACATTTTCTTTTACTTCTCATATAGCACTATTCGAAAATTGTGCTCTGCAATATAAGTTTTTCAAAGAATTAGGCTTTACGCAAGTGAGAGTTGGAGCAACTTTATTTGGAACATTGGTACATGAGACTATTGAAGATGTTCATAGAGCTGCTATGCGAAAACAAGAGAATACAATTATTCCTGAAAATATTAGGGATTGGTTTGACACAAATTACACAACTCTTTCTAAGAGTGAGCATTCCTATTTAGGGCAAGCACAGATTGAAGCCGCCTACAAGCAGGTAATGAGATATGTAGAACGCACTAAGAAGGATTGGAGCATAATTCAAGATGCAGAAGTTGAAGTAAGCCTTGTGAAATCGGATTATATATTAATGGGAAAAGTTGATTTGATACGTGGAGAAGGCGATACTGTAGAAATTGTTGATTTTAAATCTGAGAAGAAACCAAATATATTAATTGAAACTGAGGAAATGAAACGATATCGAAGACAACTAGAGGCTTATGCACACTTAATCGAAGAAAAAACAGGTAAGTCAGTAAGTAAAATGCATCTCTATTATACGGGTGAAGAAAATGGTGTACCGACAATAAGTTTTGATAAATCAAACACTTCAATAGGTGCTACAATTAAAGAGTTTGATAAAGTTGTAGAGAAAATCCAGAAAAAAGATTTTTCAGGTAGGGCAAAAGATAAAAATCTATGTGCCAACTGTGATATGAGACACTACTGTAAACGAAAGGAAGCAAAATAATGAACGACCAGATATCATTTGAATTTGAACAAAGAAAACCAATAAAGGGGTACCCGGAATTACACTGGACAGGAAAAAGACCATATACATCAACACAATATTATCCAGCACAACTCAAGGAATCTTATGGAGAGCCTAAAGATGGTTGGATGAATAAAATTTTCTGGGGCGATAATTTACAGGTTATGAGCCATATGTTAAAGGAATATAGGGGAATGGTGGATTTAGTATATATAGATCCACCCTTTGCAAGTAGTGCCGATTATGTAAAAAAAGTGAAATTGAGAAAAAAAACAGTTTCTGGAGATTCTTCTTTGTTTGAAGAAAAGCAATATACAGATATGTGGAATAACGACGAATATCTACAGTTTATATTTGAACGGATTACGTTGATTAAAGAACTATTAAGCGAAAACGGAACAATGTTTTTTCATTGTGACTGGAGAGTTAGTGGTTATGCCAGACTTATTTTAGATGAAGTATTTGGTAAAGACAACTTTCTAAATGAAATTATTTGGAATTACTCAGGTGGGAGAATAGGACATAATTTTTTTGGAAGAAAACATGATACAATTTTTTGGTATGCAAAAACTTATGGACTTCAAACGTTCAATTACGATGATGTAAGGCAAGAATATGCTGAATCTACATTGAAAAGAAATCAGTATAAAAATAATGGGAGTGATGAACGGGTTTTGAATTATAAACCTAATGAAGAAGGGAAATTTCCTGAAGATGTATGGAATATTTCTATCATCAATCCATTTGCGAAGGAAAGAGTTGACTATCCAACACAAAAACCAGAAAAACTTCTTCAAGATGTTATAAAAGCAGCCTCTAATAAAGGGGACTTGGTTTTTGACTGTTTTATGGGTTCAGGGACAACACAAGCAGTTGCTATGAAATTGGGACGAAGATTTATAGGGGCGGATATAAATCTTGGTTCTATTCAGACTACAACAAAACGCCTACTTACAGTGGCAAAAGAGGTAGATACTGAATATAGAGGTTTTGAAATTTACAATGTAAATAATTATGATTTCTTCCGTAATCCAGTAGAAGCAAAGGAATTAATTATTGATGCACTTGGAATCCAAAAATATGATTCTTCAAAGGTATACGATGGAGAACTAGATGGCTATATGGTTAAAATCATGCCAACAAATCGAATTGCTACTAAGGCCGACCTTGAAGAATTAAAGGCGAATTTACCATACAAGACATTTGAAAAAAGGAAAGAAGAAAATCCAGGGGCTGTAGTTGAGAGAATAAAAATTGTGTGTATGGGTCATGAAGCTGATTTAAAAGCCTCACTGGAACAGGAGTTATCAGCATACAAACTTGATATTGAGATAGTAGATATTCTAAGAGATAAATCAGATTTGCAGTTTAAAAAGGACGCAGATGCTAATGTTGTAAAAGAAAATGGTATTTTGACAGTAAAAGAATTCTATCCTATGAATCTTTTGCAGAAATTAAGCATGCAAAAAGAATCTGTAGAAGACTGGAGGCAGCTAGTTGAATCAATTTTTATTGATTGGAATTATGATGGAGAGACAATGAGACCAGAAGTGTGTGATATTCCGGGAAAAGATGATTTAGTGGCTGGAGTATATGAAATACCAGATAGTGCAGGCCGAATAAAAATAAAAATTACGGATTTGCTTTCGGAATCACTTGAAATGGAGGTATAAAGATGGCAAAAGAAGCAGGAATGGAATTTGCTTTTTTTGAGTTCCTTCATTCTTTTTACAAGGAAAGCAAAGGCAGGATTCGCAATAATTATAAGGCGGTGACAAAAAAATATTTAGATTATAATGATAAAGAAAAGAATCCAGATGCATTTTTAAGAAAACCACAGTTTGAAGCACTTGAAATGTATGTTTTTATAAAAGAATTTATGGACAATGCTCAAATGTATCAGATTTTTGATGATTGGTCTAAACGAAATGGAATCTTTGCGAATAGATATTATTATGATGACCAAGGACAGCAGACTTTATTTGATGTTTATTCACCAAAACAATATCATGATTATTTTTTACAGATAAAAAAATATGCCGAAAATTATCCGAATTATATTTATGCTTTAACGATGGGATTGGGAAAAACAATTTTAATGGCGACATGCATTTTTTATGAGTTTTTATTGTCATCGAAATTTCCAACAGATGATAGGTATTGTCATAACGCTCTTGTATTTGCGCCAGATAAAACAGTATTACAGTCATTGAAAGAGATAGTGACATTTGACAAGAGTAAAGTAGTTCCACCAGAATATATTGGGGTTTTAGATGCAAATATTAAAGTTCATTTCATGGAAGATACTGGAACCACTTTGAATACGCTGGATGGATCAAAGTATAATATTATTGTATCAAATACACAGAAAATTATTTTAAAAAGACAGCGTAAAGAAAAAACAGCAGTGGATAAACTTTTTAGTGATGATATTCCGGGACAATCAGTACTAGATGATGTTTTAGGAATGTTACAGGAAATTAGTGACGATGCTAGCCTTATGTCAAATCAGAGATTTGAGAAGTTGATAAGATTAAAACAGATGGGTATTTTTGTAGATGAAGCACATCATATGTTTGGTGCAGACTTAGAGAAAGCGCTTCATAAGGGTGGTACAGCCACTAGTTTAAGAACAACAATCAATGAATTAGCCACGGAACTGGAAAGTCAAGGAAGTAGAGTTGTAGCGTGTTATAATTTTACAGGAACACCATATGTTGATAATAAAATTCTTCCAGAAGTAGTTTATGCATATGGTCTTCAAGCTGCAATTCAAAATCATTATCTAAAAGAGACCAGCGTTATCGGATATAGTAATGTTAAGAGCAAAGAATTTTTGAAGGCAATTATTAAGGACTTCTGGGAAAAATATGGAGACAAGGAATATGAAGGTTTAGTTCCAAAGATGGCTATTTTTGGAGCCGAGATTGCTGAGGTCGAAAAAGAAATCTGTCCAGTTGTAGAGGAAGTGCTATCTGAATTAGGAATTTCATTAGATAGGATGCTTGTTAATGTTGGGGATGATAAGCTAACAAAATCAGAAGATATCAGAAATTTCAATAACCTTGATATTGTTGGAACACAAGGTAGCAAGAAACAGTTTATATTACTTGTCAATAAAGGTCGTGAGGGATGGAATTGTCGTTCATTATTTAGTGTTGCATTATTTAGGAGCCCTAAATCTAAGGTGTTTGTTCTTCAGGCTACAATGAGATGTTTGAGAAAGATTACAGAAAAACAACAGACAGCAACCGTGTATTTATCTAAAGAAAATATGGATATTCTTGATGATGAATTAAGAAAGAATTTCCGTACAAGTATTGAAGAACTTAAAAATAAGAGCAATACAAACAGAAAGAAAGTTCCGGTTAGAGTCGTAGAGCCACCAAAGACAATTAAAATGCACAGACTTCATTATGAGTATTCAATCGCTGATAAAAATGTATCTGATCAACTCGAATTTGGATTACTTGACTTAGAAACAGAAACATATGATGCCACAATGTATGTAAAGGAAGGAATCTCGACTGCATCCGTAGTGCGTGAAAGCACGGTGAATTACATGGTTGACAAGAAGGAATATTCTGAAATTACACTTGTTGCTGAAATCGCCAGATATTTTCCCAATATCCGCTGTACTGATATTGCACGTATGCTTCGGAACTCCAAAGAAGGAATGCCAACAATTCTTGTTATGGTGAATGAACATAATGAAATAATACATGATAAATTGGTACCTGGTATCTTTGACTCTCTATACGAGGTCAAAAAAGATATTATTAAAGAAAATGTCGATGTTCAATTACTAAAAAAACCAAAGCAGGGTGGGTATTATGAGTTTAGTGGAAATGAGGAATTGATTGTTTCAAAAGACTCTAAGGATTCGGTTGTCGTAAATAATAAAGGTAAGAGCTTCCATGCGGATACTTATGTATTTGATTCAAAACCAGAACTTCAATTGTTCCTGCAATTACTATCAGACAAACGGGTAAAAGAAACTTATTTTACTGGGATGTTCACTAGCGAACAGACGGATTTCTATGTGCCGTATGTTGATCCTGAATCAAATAGATTGAGAAAATATTATCCGGATTTCCTTGTGGAAATGGATGATGGAACCTATATGATTCTTGAAGTAAAAGGTGATAATATGCTTGATGATCCAATTGTAAAGGCAAAGAAAGCGGCGGCAGAAGAAGTGGCAGTTGAGAGTGCCATGAAATATGAGATTCTTGCTGGAAGTGAGATTATGAAAGGGCATGGAATCTAAGAAAATTTTCACTATAGTGGCAGGTTTCATGGTACAATACAAGAAAGAAGAAATATAATTATAATTGATATATGAAAGTAGGTGAGTGGCATGGCAAACGGAGATCAAATAAAGGCCTTATTGAATGCACATTATAACCAAGATGACAGTCGCTTTAAAACGGTTGCGTTGCAAATAGCAGCTAGTGAGGCAAGATCTGGTCATGCAGCCTTAGCAAGGGAAATAAAAGATATCGTTGATAAGAACGATAGTCAAAAGAAGATTATTAAAATAAAAAGCGATAATCAGTTGGTAGAATGTTTTATTACGGATAATAGAGAACAAGAATTAGTGGTCTCGGAAGAAATACGAATTCGTATTGAACGTATATTGACAGAGTACAGACAAAGAGAGCGATTAAGAAGTTTTGGTATGAAAAGTAGAAGTAAAATTCTTTTAGAGGGAACTCCTGGTACAGGGAAAACTCTTACAGCTTCAATTATTGCAAGTGAGTTAAATATTCCATTGTATGTAGTTCAAATGGATAAACTTATCACTAAATTCATGGGAGAAACAAGCGCAAAACTTAGACAAATATTTGATACAATTTCGGAGATTCGTGCTGTATATTTATTTGACGAGTTCGATGCAATAGGAGCAGATCGGAGTCTTGATAACGAAGTAGGAGAAATGAGAAGAGTCTTAAATTCATTCTTACAGTTTTTGGAGCATGACGATTCGGAAAGTATAATTATTGCAGCAACAAATAATTCTAGAATGTTAGATCAAGCATTATTTAGACGATTTGATGATGTTTTACATTATAATAATCCAGATGAAAAGCAGATTAAGCGTTTGTTTGAGTTGAAATTAGGAGAGTTTTATTCTGCGAGGTCGATTACTAAGAGGGTAATGGAAGCAACGATAGGATTGAGCCATGCAGACATTACAAAGGCTTGCAATGATTGCATAAAATTAATTATTCTAGAAAATAAGAATATGAATTCAGAGTTATTGGTTAACTGCATTAAAGAACGTACGGAAGCATATACATCAAAGGAGGCATAGGTATAATTGTCATTTCATAAGAAGAATATATTTTTAAACAATACATTAGTTGAGCAACATACGTATACATCTGACAATGCGATTATATCTAAAACTTATAAAGAGCGAGACAGAAATGTGCATGGACAATATTTGTTACATCAACTAGATTCTGTATGGAAAACAAATGAACAAAGAAAAGCAATGTTTGCAACTATTAAGGATCGACATGGGACATATATTGAAGTAAAAGGTGCTGAAAACTGTGATTTATTATTCAAGAGTTTAGATAATGCGACCGAGGGAATAGAATTTCTGAATCTAAGAGATGAAAAAAGTGAAGATGGTAACGCAAGTTTACAGTCTGCTACTGTTTTTATTCCAGAGGGAAAAGAAAGCTATTTTAATAAAAAAGTACAACAGTATTTAACAGAAGAAGTTAAAAGTGGCAAACCCAAAAACAAAGAATTGGTGGAAAGCATAGAAACAATTCAGTTGGCGGTAATGTCTTCATTTTGGACTGGTGATAAAAACAATATACCAGAGCAAGATGAATGCTGGTGTGAGTTTTGGATAAGAGCAGAGACTGATAATGAGATTCAAACCGCAAATAGTTTTTTTGATATATGCAATCACAATCAGATAAGTTATAAAGAAAGAATAATTACTTTCCCTGAAAAGGTAATTGTACTTGTCAGAGTAAACAAAGAAAAAATACAGACTTTGTTAAACACTTTTGGACGAGTTGCGGAAATAAGAAGAGCTCCAGAGACTGCGGATTTCTTTATTGGGTTGAACAATATTGATTCCAAGGAATGGATTGATGATTTGAAAAGTCGTTTAACGATACAAAGCCCATTGAGCTACATATGTATACTAGATACGGGTGTTAATAATGGTCATCCGTTACTTGCAGATGTAATGGACAAAAATCATTTACAAGCAGTAGATTCAACATGGAATAAATATGATTCACAAGGTCACGGAACACAGATGGCTGGAGTATGTGAGTATTTTGAATTGGAACCTCTTTTAGCCGGACGAGAATTGATTGATTTGTATCATCAGTTGGAGTCAGTTAAAATTCTTCCAGATCAAGGTGATGAAAATGATCCTGAATTGTACGGGGCTATTACATCAGATGCAGTCAGTGGTGCAGAAATTGTGAACCCAAATGTAAAAAGAGTATTTTGTATGGCGGTAACAGCAAATAAGTATGCAGTGAGGGATGGAAGTCCATCATCTTGGTCGGCAGAACTGGATAAAATCATCGCAGGTGTTGAAGACGGAATAAAAAAACTATTTGTTGTATCGGCTGGAAATGTTGAATTATATGAACTTGAGCAATTATCTTATACAGATGCCAATATTAATCATTCGGTTGAAGATCCGGGTCAATCTTGGAATGCACTAACTATTGGTGCGTTTACAAATAAAGTAAGAATATCAGAACCATCGTTAATAGGCTGGAATCCAATAGCAGATGCAGGCGAGTTAAGTCCGTTTAGTTCTACATCAATGAGTTGGGATTCGAAATGGCCAATTAAACCGGAAATATTATTTGAAGGTGGAAATGTAATAACTGATAATCGAAATGTTGATATTTGTGATGAAGTTTCTTTACTTACAACAAATAAATCACCTATGGTCAGGGCATTTGATACAATAAATGCTACCAGTGCTGCAACAGCACAGGCAGCAAATGTAGCAGCTAGACTAATGGCAATATATCCAGAACTTTGGGAAGAAAGCATTAGAGGTTTAATGGTTCATTCTGCAGAGTGGACAGAGAAGATGATGAAGCAGTTTTGCAGGGATAATAAAAAAACTACTGGAAGAAGAGAGTTACTTCATGCATGTGGATATGGAATTGCTGATTTTTCAAGAGCAGCTGAAAGTATGAATAATTCTGTTAATATGGTTATTCAGTCCGAACTTCAACCATATCATAAAGTAGATGGCAGATATAAAACGAAAGACATGCATCTTCACAAAATTCCTTGGCCTAAAGAGGTTCTTCAAGAGTTGGGCGATACGCCAGTAAGAATGAAAGTGACATTATCATATTATGTTGAACCGGCTCCCGAACAAAAAGGATGGAATAACAAGTATAGATACGCATCTAGTGCACTTAGATTTGAAGTCATTAATAAAAATCAAACCAAAGAAGATTTCCTTAAAAGAATTAATGCAGCGGTTCGCGAAGACGAAGATAAAAAAGATAAAGGTGAAGGTACAGCTGGGGCAGATAGATGGTTTTTGGGAAAAGCTAATAGAGATGTTGGTTCAATTCATTCTGATACATGGACGGGCATGGCGGTAGACTTGGCAGAAAGTGACTATATTGCAGTCTATCCTGTAATTGGTTGGTGGCGTGAAAGACATAATCTTGGAAAGTATAATGAAAATATTAGATATTCATTAATTATTTCAATAACTACACCTGAACATGAGGTTGATTTCTATACTCCAATTGAAACACAGATTCAGTCACATATATCTACACCTGTGGCAATTAGAGTATAAGAAATATCTATGTAAAAGATATATATTTAGGAAATATGCTTGATACCACTATGATACCTAAAACTTATTATACTCAAAATAATACATAGAATTCCCGGACTAAAAGCAATTAAATGACAGGAAATATATCAAACACATTCGCTTTAAAGCGAATAGTTAGGGAGTTTGAATAGTTTCCGCTGCCCCGCAAAGCCTTTATTTACGGGGCTTGCGAGAATGTGTGTCTCCAAATTGCATTTTCATTGCATTTTTATTTTACCTG
>JAQUUB010000086.1 GCA_028694115.1 Lachnospiraceae bacterium | reverse complement strand
TGGAACGATGTGATATTGTCCCCGTCCTTATATCTTGCCCATCCATACTGGATCATACCACGGCGATTCACATTATAGATCTTCCCCTCAATCGTGCGCTCTCCATAATTGTCTCCGCTGTGTACGATCCGTCCGTTTTCTTCCCTGTCAAAATAGAACCAGGCCAGTGTTCCATATTGCTTTGTATAGAGATGATACATCGTCTCATCCTGATTCGGATTCGTGATCAGCTGCCATCCCAGAGCCTTGCTGCCATCTTCCTTATAATAATTATAATCCTGGGACCCCTTGATATTGCTCCATCCGGTAAACATCGTCCCATTCCTGTTCATCTTATATTCCTGATCCCCGATTCGTACATTTCCCTCTGTCACGATATATCCGTTCTCATCCGCATAGTACCAGATCAGTTTCGTCGTGGTGATCTCATCCTCCGTCATATCTGTCGTCACCGGCCCGGTAATCGTGCTGGTTGAAGTCGTCGCGAACCAGCTGCTTTTCTCCATATATCCCTGATCATTGAAATAACGTCTGCGCTTATTCTTATCCTCCAGCCAGCGTTTCTGGAACATCGCACCCGAATCACTGAAGTAATACTCCTTCCCATCCAGAGTATGAAATCCGTTTAAAAGGCAACGTCCATCCGACTCTGCATAATACCAGGTTGTCGTCACCACACCGGTCGTGGCATTGGTCGAATCAATCTTAAACCAGCCATCCTTCTGCAGATAGCCATGCTCATCCAGATAATAACGGTTTTTCTCTGCATCCACATACCATCGTTTGCGGTAATTGAGTCCATTCTTATCCAGATAGTAGGTATGTCCTTCCATCTCATGAAAGCCTTCCGGAAGGAAGGTATAATCCGCACTTAAGTAATACCAGTTTGTATACTCTCCTCCGTTCGCATTGACCCCTGATATGCTGAACCAGCCCGGCATCTGCTGTGCTCCGGTCTCGTCCACATAGATCTTCTGGTCATCCAACGTAAACCACCGGTTCTTGTAGTTCACGCAGCCTCCGTCAAAATACTGCCGCACACCGTCCACCACATACCACCCCTTGTAGAGAAGTGAACCATCCGCATTGGCATAATATTCCCGCGTGGTCGTCGTCCCATTCGCATTCACCGTATCCACAGAGAACCAGCCGCCCCCTATGCCGAGGCAGCCCTTCTCCTGATCCACATAATACCGTCTGTCATCGACTGTCACAATCCCGCTGCGCGTCACAGCTCCCCCTTTGGTAAAATAGTAGCTGCCGCCATCCACGTCCTTCCAGCCGTCATAATACAGAGAGCCATCCGCGTTGGCGTAATACCAGGTTGTCCGGACCGGATCCGTTGGAAGGGTGCGTTCTGCTTCTACCGAAAACCAGCCGCCTCCTACCCCCTGGCATCCCTTGTCCTTGTCAACATAATACTTCTGTTCTCCGACCGTTACCACGCCTCCGCGGACAGCCCGCCCATTCTTTTCGAAATAGAACTGCACACCATCGATAGAATACCAGCCATCGCAGTAAAGCTTTCCTTCCTCGTCCGCATAGAACCAGGTATAGCTGACCTTACCGTTCGACGCATTCACATTCTCCGCAGCACACCAGCCGTTCGTACACATAAGTCCATTCTTATCGAAGAAATAGTATATTCCTTTCACATTGACAGACGTGTTACTTACCATGATCCCGCTTCCATTCACATATAGCCAATGGCCCTGCGCATCCTGAACCCACTGGTTCTTTACCTGCTTCTCTTCCTCATAATATGTCCATTTCCCTTCTGCGTTTTTCTGCCAGCCATCCATTGCATAGGCGGGAATCACCAGAAATGTCGCCGAACCTATTACCAGCATACCCAGTATCGTCATTTTCTTGACCATTCCTGCATATCTGATGCTCTTCATACTGACAATGACTCTATTGATGTACATTGTAAATATCCTGATCATAATTATTCCTCCGATTTCTAAAAATTTTCTTTATTCTAATGTAACCGCCAAGTGTTTTACTCTGATTTCTTGTTACATTCTATCCTGTCCTTTTCGCTCCACGGGGCGAGATTTTCGAATTCCGCATCGGTAGTGTTTGGACTAGGGCGGCTGTCGAGCAAGTATTGCAGATAGTTGTACGGGTGGAGCCCGTGGGCTTTCGCCATCTCTACCATGGTATAAACGATCATGCTCGCATTTGCACCATCCTGACTGTCACTGAACAGCCAGGATGGTGCAAATGCCTGTTCTATGGTATATACCATGGTCGAGATGGCGAAAGTGAATGATCTGAACGCCTATAAATATCTGACTTATATATTGGCAAAACGACCAAATGAAACTATACCTTTTATCACAATTGAGTTTATTCTTTTTTTAGAAAATTTGTAGAATTTTTGGTTTCCCTGTCATCATTAATCTTTCGGACAGTCTCCCCAGTATTCCTAATTACTATTTCGTTATTCATATATTTTCCCTTTACTTGTCTATTAATGCTCAATTTATACTATTCAGAATAGATTAATGAATGCTATCACTTGCCCCGTGTATTCTCAAACACATTCAAGATTTCTTTAATATTTTATCAAACGTTTTCTTTACTCCATTACTTTTAATGTTATATCCTGTCCGGTAAATTGTCGCACAAATCTTACCAACCATACCTAGATGTGTATTTAAATATACAATTCTTTTATGACGAATCTTATCAATCTCAGAATACCAAGTAGCCGCATAGTGATGAATCGAATAGGTATTGTTGGTACAATTAACAGTTTCTGTTTCAAAATCATATGGTGAAAAAAATTCTTGTGGAAACACAATAAATCCATTTGTTAAAAGTTGCTTCTTACCATCCAATTTTAAACCCACACGTCGAAGGCTGTTTGTTTGGATTACAGGGGATGCGGTCGTGTTTAGAGACCCATTTTCATTCAAAAAGCTCAGACCTTCATACTCATCACGCATTAGCTTAATAATTTCATGTCCTGCTTCAGCAGCAAAAATTTGACCCAAATTGACTTTTTGATTATTTTCAAAGCCACAAAATCCCTTCAGCTTCAAAAGATTGTCCAACGGCTTAACTAGTTCCACATCTGTGTCCAAATAAATACCACCATAATTATAAATAACATCAAGGCGTGCATAATCAGGAACAAAGCCGTATTTCTTTGCTTCCAATGCCTCACTCATATATTTATTAACCGAAAAATCATAATTTCTTTCATTCCAAAGCTTAAATTCATAATCTGGACAAAACTTTTTCCAAGACTCAATACATTTAACTTCCTTTTCGCCCAATGGCTTCTCGCCAATCCAAAAATAATGTATAACCTTAGGTATCATTTCTATCACCTTACTTTCCGACATCAACGATTAGTTTTTCTTTTTTCTTTAAAATTCCACCATAAATCAAAGCCGGAATAAATGTTGTTATATATAGAAATTTATGTTTTGTTTCCACAAATGACTTGAAATAGGATTTCAATGCTATTTTAGAATAATATGTATAAAGAATACTTCCTTTAATCTTATTAATTTGATTCATATGTGATCCCATATACAACTCTGCCACCTTATATGCACCCACTGGATTATTCCGCTTATTTCTAAAAACATTTTTTGTCAATCCACCATCTAAATACTCACCCACATAGATTGATTGATTGAAAAAATACATGTCATATTCATAAGACATTGGTATCCAAACAATGTTTTCTGCCAAAAATCGTTCCTTTCCATATTGTGGAAATGGAAATTTCAGTAAGATATCTTTGCGATATACTTCAGATTTATCATTCCAGCCGTCATTTGAATTTACACGAACGTCAATATAATTGGCTTTGAAAGCATCTTTTTCAAAGAAATTTCCATTAATTCTCCCATCTGAGTATTCTCTAAAAAATGACAATGCACAAATATCTTCATCAAAATATGATAAACGTGCCTCAATTATTTCTACAGCATCATCTTTCAACCAATCGTCACTATCCACAATCAAAATATAGTCAGCACTTGCAAATTTTACTGCAAAATTGACTGCTATACATTTCCCATTGTTTTCTGTATGTTGATAAACCATTTTAATTTTTTTATCTTCCAATAATTTTTTGCATACTTTGTCAGTACCATCTGTAGAACCATCATCAATAACAATCCACTCAAATTCTTTACATGTCTGCCGTAAAAGTGACTCATAGAGTCGACACAATTTATCTCCCCGTTGATAAGTTGGCGTTATAATCGATATCATATCTCCTACCTTAATCCTTTCTTCCTAGATGTCACCTTATTTAAGCCCACGGAGAACATAATTGATATTCCAACAGAAATAATAATAGTCAGCAAGGTAGCAATCCACCAATAGGATTCCTGTACCTCTCCCAACCTAAAAACCATTGTTCCTACAATAACGTGAATAACATAAATATACAAAGAACAATTTCTCCCTATATACTCTAATATAAAGAAATCTCTCCCTTTATACTTAACTGCCAAAACAAATAAAAACACGGCATACAAAATAATACCAAAACTCAGTTCTAAAGTATAATCACCCCAAAGTTGATTTTCCAATATAGCTATACACAAACCAACGATGACCATTCTCCAACATTTACTAGTTTGAATTTCTTGTACCCTATGCTTTGAATCTCTAATCCATGTCCCTATAATAAAAAAAGGTAGTCCAAAACAGTATGCATTGCGAACAAACTGTGCCAAAATATCTATTCCTATTGCATATAAGAATTCTCGTATAATCAGATTCACTGCCAAACCTACTACAGCAATACCGAGCTTATACCTTTGAAGATTTAATTTACACATCATATAATACAAGGTATACGCATATAGTAGTGCAAACAAGAACCACAAATGCCATGAAGAAATCTGAGGCGCATTAAAAATAAGCACTTTTGCTAGATTAACAATATTAATCTCCGAAATCACGTACCCGATACCACTACAATATGCAGTATAAATAATATACAACATTACAGACGCAATAGTTATCTTGCCAATGTGTTTTACCTTTCTAGTAAACACAAGAAAATTACACTCATCCGATTTTTTTAAAAAATATCCCGAACACATGAAGAATACCGGAACTGCCCCCCGCGCTATTACCGTAATTATTTTACCACTAATACCTAAAAACGGGAAATGTATAAACACAACAAATAATGCACATACTCCTTTCAAGATATCGAGCCCAATCAGACGTTTTCTACTGTCAGACGCTAAACTTTGCTGCATAACTTTCCAATCTCCTTATCTTTCCCAATGAACATCCTTTTTTACAATAACAGCAGGATTACCAGCAACCACATACCCCGCAGGAATATCTTTTGTCAAAATACTGCCAAATCCCACAATGCCACCGTCGTGGATTGTTACACCTTTTAAGACATTCGCATGGGCACCAATCCAAACATGATTACCTATAAAAACATCTCTCTTCGGATTAATCCGGGTACCATCAGAAGAATAAATTTTATGAGAATCACTAGTACGAATTTCTACGTCAGTGGAGATCATACAATCCTCCCCTATAATTATCCTGGACTCATGTTCCACTGCGGCAAATAGGGCTTTTTCTGCGCTACTAGATTTACCCATCTGTATTCTACAATTATTTTGATGTAAAACAAATGTAGAATTATGTACCCGGGCATAATCTTCTAAAATCAAGGTATTATTATCTCCATAAATATTAACCACGGTATTTTTGATTCTCACACCTCGCCCCAAAATTATTTTATTATTTCTTCCTTGGACATTCAATTTCACTTTCCACAAATAAGCTAAAGGAGCCTCCAACGTATTATTTTTACTTGAAATAAAAAGCGACCTTCCTGCAATTCGATATCCAAATGCAATAATCTTATTCATTACCAGATTGTTCCTGCAAATCTGTTTTATACTATCTTTGTTCATTCCATCATCACCTCGTCTATTGATAGCATCGTATACAACGATGATTTGTCTATAAATATTTCATTCTCAGAAATATACTTTACAAATTATAACTTATGTAAAAACAACTTTAGGATCTTTTTAATACGACTTTTCTGGTTTGGAGAAATATGTGATGACAGCCTAATTCTAATCAAATTAAAATCAATATATCCATCCCTTATACTTTGCCTCTTAATTTCTTTAAAGGCTCTTTCTGCAGCCATATCATAACTTTGATATTTTATATACTCTTTTATGAATGTCTCCCTTTCCACTGGCGCTACGGATGGGTGATTAAATTGTGGTTCGCCTTCCAACGGTTCCAAAAGAGGACGTTCAAATAATTGTAACCTTTTCTCATCATTTAACTGTTCAACTATAATTTTTCCCTTAACCGTATTTACTAGTATACATGAAACCGCATATCTACTTTTTCTATATTCAACCTTGCTACCCAAACCATGATAATCCGAGATTGTAATGTCACCTTCTCGTTCCCTTTTTGCATACATGCAACTATAACATGAGTCTCGATAGATTAATGCAGAATGATATCCAATTTGATATGTATCATCACTTTTAATTTTTTTCTTATATAATCTATTCCCATTGACATCATACAGTGTAAAGAAATATCTATCTGTATTGTAATTCGGATCTCTAAAATAACAGATTGATGTTTTTTTTCCCTTTTTTTCTTCTACCGTTTTTATATGTTGCTTAAGAAAGTCTGGTGATGGAGTTCCATGACACACAAGATCGACCGTCACTAGATAATCCATGTTTAACTTTTTAAGGGTAAAATAGCTTTTTACCGCTGATACATGACACGGCAATCCTATGAATAATACCCTTTTATTCTTTTTTATGACTTGTTCAATTTTTTTGTAAACATCACCCATATTGCTGAAAGAATATTTAGAATTTCTGAATTTTTCTATATCGCATTCCGTCTCTCCCATGCAATAATACGCATCAAATCGTTCATCAAGCTGTACCCCTACAAAAGACCAACCATTTCGAATTGCGAACAAATATAACTCTGATGCAATTCCTCCTGATGCAGATTTTCTATGTATATCAGAATCTTTACTCCAAGCAGCAAAAGCCTTCATTGGCTTGTTTGACACCTTAGTATTAAGACTTGGACACACTTTTCGACAAAGATTGCAATCAATGCATCTATCTTCATCAATCGTCATATACCAAGATCCATCCCATCTTTTAATTTGAACAATGGCATTTTTGTTACAGATATTTTCACACGCACTACAAGCCGTGCAATTATTTTTATCACATAATTCCTTCATATCAATTTCCCTCATAATAAAGGGTGCACAATTGAATTCACATTGATTGAAATCGCAAATCACCCATTATTGTCTTTAATTCCCACAAATTTTCCAAGCACATTCTCATAGTTTTCTATGGTTATTTCTTGATCCCAAACTTCCTCAAAACCATCTCCCTTAACATGATTAATATGTGAAAAATCTATTTCCAATAATTTTTCAACAATTTCCTCAGGAAATCTTTTGTGTATCACTCTATTTCCTGCGTAAACAGAATAGGGGGGTACGTCCTTCGTCACTACCGAGCTTGCACCAATAATACTCCCCTGTCCAATTGTCACACCTGACAGAATCAATGCCCCATAGCCAATCCATACATCATCCTCTACTACAATATCGGTCTTCCTTGGCACCCCCCTCCGATGAAAATTGTTGTACACTCGAGGGCCAAAAGGATAGGTGGAAATACATTTTGTACTATGGTTCCCCCCCAACAAAAATTCAACCTTATTTGCAATCGAACAATAATTTCCAATTGTTAACTTTGCTGGTCTGTAATAATGCTGAACATTAATTGGACCGTATGTGCCTTTTCCTACAGTGACATTATCTAAATAAAAGAAGCTTTCTGCATTGGTGAAATTATGGGTATTTTTCTTTCTCCAATTTTTCTTAAATAATACAAATTTTATAGGTTTTACTACTATCTTATCAACCGCGCTTCTAATCATTTTTCTCCACCGCTCTCTTATTGTGATGTTATCTACAACGTCTCAAATGTCTCTACTATGCGCTCAACATAGCCTTCCCATGTAAAATCTTTTACAGCTTTATACGATGCCTCACACACCTCGCTATACGAATCTCTATCCAACTCCAAAATCCACTTCAAGGCATTGCCAATCTCAGCAGAATCATTTTTTTCCACGTATCTACCAAAGGATATTTGTTGACCAAAAGTTTTATAAATGTCTTCTGTCGGATTAATAATCACTGGCAATTTCCAATACATTGCCTCAATAATAGACGAAATACCAACCCAATTTTCTGTCGTGTTACAGATTACTTTAGCGCCCTGTATTAAATTATAATATGTATTTTTTTGTTCCGTATTATTCTTATTCAAATAACCATAATATATAATATGGTCATCGTTCAATCCGGTTTCTTTTTCAGTCATACCTATCACATCAATAAGTAATTGATGTGATTCAGGCTTTCCTTCATTATAAATCTTCACAGACTCAGCCAATTGAATAAGTCCCTCTTTATACGCTTTTCTTCCTATCATCAATACCCGATTAGAATTGTAATGTGCTGCAAGCATAATAGACTGATCGAGCTTCGTGTTCATTTCTGCGTTAATAACATTTCCAAGGTAATACACTTTTTCCCTTCCAAAATGTTTAACAAGTTCCGCGTATACATTTGGAAACAATGTTATAATACAATCGGATTGTTCCATATGCTGATATTGTCTGTGAATAGCCTTCTTTTCAAAGTGGTTTGGAACTCTATTCTGATGATTTTTAATTTCATATGCAATTGTCCAATCACAGAACAGCGCCACTTTTATTGAGTTATTCGTTTTTAGTGAGTGACTATAGTCGAAAAATAAAGCAATATCCGCATCTGGATTTTGATTGATAGCTTCTTTAATTCTTCGATTTTCTACTTTTTCATAAATTGCTAATCTGTCTATCGTATTCATTGCCGTACTTCCTTTTTGTAGCAACCGATAAGAATGACGAATCAACGCATTACCAAACTTTATCACTTTTTTAGCAAACGCACTATCATCTTCCCACTGGAGATTAACACGTACTACTTTTATACCTTTTTTCTCAATATTTTTCAAAAAATAATACGGAACATTTGACCACGTACTACATTGTCTTGAGTCGCCTTTAGAAAATGCAATTATCTTTCTGATTTTACTCACTTCAAATTCACTCCCTTAATTTTCTCTCCAAAGCCAGGACAATTGTTTTTCTATTGATTATCAACGCATACACACAGGCGATTAGAAGTGCAATAATATTCAATTTCACATTATTAATCATATAGGTAACAAAAATCAAAATATACATCATAAAAAAGGATATATAACATATTTTGTTTATTTGAATTTTTATATATTTTCTTGCGTCAATAATACGATAAATTGCCAAAAATGCATATGCAATAACAGTAGAAATCGAAGCTGCAAATAGCCGCCATTTAGAAATAAACATAATATTTATAATCACATTAATCAGCGCAGCGAGAAATGATGTTTTTGCGATACTTTTTGTGTCTTTTTTCGCAATATATACAGCACTATATATACCTACAATTATATTAAAGTATGCACCAAGCAACAAAATAGGAATCTGATAATATGCATTTTCATATTGAGCATTTACAATATATGGAAAAACAAAAGGCATTACAGCAATCATTCCTAAAATCAATGTTGAGAAAAAACGAATAGATGTTTCTGACACTTTTGAAAAATATGCACTTGCATTTTCGTCATTAATATGAATTGCAGCTTGCTCGGTCCAAGACAATGCAAAATAATTGAACACTGTAACAAATAATGTAGAAAACTTATTTGCAACTGCATAAATACCATTCAAGGAAACCGACAATATAGCAGAAATTATTAAACGGTCAGAGGCATTAAACACCCACCACGAAATCTGGTTAGGAATCAATGGGAACGAGTATTTTGTCATTTTCTTACAAAGTTCCAACTTAAATGCTTTTACAGATATATAACGATCCAATCTAATTGCGACAATTACATAAATACAACTCACAACATTTGAAATGAGTCCGGATAGCAGCATCCCCAGAGCTCCCATTCCCATCGTAACAATAAATACAATATTGAGTACAATATTTACCAGCGACATCAGGAAATTAGCAACAGAATAAATACCATTATGTCCCAATCCTCTTGCAATTTGAGACAAAACATAAGAAAACATTACAGTCAATAAATTAAACAACAAAAAGTACTTATACTTATTCTGAATAAACCCTCCTACAATTACCATAAAAACTGTATAGCTTATACCAGTAATAGCAAGAAATACGATAGTTGAAGAAATGTATTCTTTCTGTTTTTCTTCGTTATTCCTATATTCAATTAGGAATCTAAAAATTGCTTGTTCAAGCTGAAGCGAAACAATCGGTAGTAGTAGCTGAATCAATGTGTTAAGTAAATCAACCACTCCATAATCTGCTGCTGTTAAATATGCTGTGTATACCGGCAACAGAAAAAAGCTAACAATTTGAGTAGAAATTTTTCCGATAGCAATAATTCCTGTATTTTTTATAAGCTCATTTTTTTTTATAACCGATAAAATTTTCACTTTTCTCTTACTCCTAAATCTACTTAAATCGTACAAGACCATCGTGATTCATCTTTCTCTGCATCATACAATGTTTCTTCAAACTAAACAGAATGTAAAGAAGATACCATTGTTTATGTGAAAAAAGCTCATAAAACAATCGATGGCTCTTATAAAAATGTTTATAGTATCGTTTCATTTTAATGATTTGAAGTTGTTCCTTAATTTCAGTATCATTTTTTATGCAATAAATATTTTTTTTCTTTTCTTTGAAACTTATCTCTCTATTCAAGAATATATTTTCACTAATCTGTCTGATACGCATGATAGAAAATAACGTCATCAAATACTGTTCATCAACAACTTTCTTTAATGCATTAATAGTCTTACTTAAGTTTCTAATTTCATATTTGTGATTCAGACGACGCTGCGTTACACTTTGTTCATTAATTCTATAATAAACTGATATATGATTGTCAAAATATACTAAAGGCTTAGCTTTTAACATTTGTGCATAAAAAATATTATCTTCAAAGGGTGAAATTCCCTGAACGCACTTTAACTGATTTTTCATCAAAAAATCTTGTTTAAAAACCTTTCCCCACATCGTTATGGAATATTCAGCTTGATTTGAAATATCTGCGTTTAAATACTGTGGTAAGTAAAGTGCAGCCATTAACAATTTTTCTTTTTTTTCTCTATCAAGCATAATCTTTTTATTAAATATCTCACTATTGTTATTCACCTCAATATTTCCGTTTTTATAAGCATAACAATAGCATGTACAAATGATATCTATGCTTGAATCACTTGCCAAAATTGTATTCATATTATCACAAAAATCAATATTAACCCAATCATCGCCATCAACAAAAATAATGTACTCACCTGTCGCTGCTTCCAATCCACAGTTTCTGGCATATGACAGTCCACCATTTTTCAAGTGATGAACGATAATTCGATTATCCTTCCATGCATACTCATCACAAATTTGACCACAATGATCCGGACTACCATCATCCATAAGATGAATTTCTATATTTTTGAATGTCTGATTAATTAAACTCTCGATACACTGGCACAAATATTCTTCTCTTATCTTGTAAATAGGAACAATAATGCTAAACATTTTTGCCATATTCAGGTTTCCTCCTCCATTATTGTATCATCTGTCATACTGTAATGATTCTAATAAATATTTTGTTGATTTTTTACGCTCTGACTGCAACTTTTCTTGAACTTTTGTCCAATCTATCGGATTATCGCTGAAATCCGTTACAATACTTGATTCAATTCGTCGATTCATCACACCCAACATCTCTGCGAGATGCGTTAAGCGCGTAGTGTTTTTATTTTTTGAAGAATCCGCTTCAAAAAATACCTCTGTTCCTAAATTCAATGAAAAAGCCAACCCATGGAAAGATGTTGTGAAAACGCATTCAGCATTTTTTATTAATGTAACAAAATTTCTCGGATCTGCATCATAAATCTGTTCCATACCAGGTTGATTTTTTGTAGGTTCAAGCTTTATAATCTTTACTTTAACACCTAACTTTTTTCCCATTTCTCTAGCTGCATCATATAAATGCGTTGGCGCCGCTACAGTATATACAAGAACGTATTTTTCCCCATGATACGGGCGCACCATATCAAACCATTGTTCAGAATCCATTAATAATGTTGGATCTAAAACCACCTTTCCAGAAAGCCCTAACTGATGTAAAATTTGAACACCACTATATTCCCGAACCAATAGAGAACTGTATTCAGAGAGCATTTCTTTTGTCCGCTCTTTATAAGCCTCTGGAATCGCTTCATAACCAAAACTTGCCGCATAAGATTTTTTCTTTTCTCTCTGCGTAACAAAGTCAAGCATAAAAACTGTATCGTAATTTGTTATATCAAAGTTCCAAATTTGATCACTTCCGGTAACAAAATAATCATAGACAGAACCTGAATCTTGAATATCGCTTTTTCGGTAAGTTTTTTCAGATAATACATAATAGTTTTTCATAAAATCCCGAAATTTTCTTTCTTTATGTTTGCAAGCACAATATTTATTCGCCCGAATAATATATTTTAAAATACCTTTCACGGTAAAACTACTTTTATGTTCTCTTTCTTCCACTGCCTCACTGATATAATTGACAATTTGAGCATCATATCCATTTTTTATTAGGACATTATTCAATGCATATGCCTGCAAAACCGCACCATAATTCAAAGATTTATGTACCGTTAATATTCCAACTCGTTTCATCGTCTCTCTCCTAATCATTTATTATCAGAATTCAAAATATCCAACAATACATATGCGGATTGAATTGTATTTTCAAATTCAAAAATACTCTTTCTTGCTCTACTCTTTAAGGCATTTCTAGTAGATGCTCCCTCATTATGAATTACCCTGATTCGCGGTGAATACATCATTTTTAACCCCCGTTCTTGGCATAGATAGAAAAGAATATCCTCTTCCATGTACATAAAAGTCTTGTCACACAAGCCGTGCGGAAAAATGTTAATATAATCTCGACTCATAATCAGAAATGCGCCATGTAATACAACTTGAAACCTTTCGTCGAGGTTATCCGATCTTTTCATCGTATTTCTTCTTAAAATTTGTTTTATCAAATGTAAAAAAAAGTAAGAATGTGTTTTCTCTAGTATCTTAAATATTCTAATTTTCTTCTGATAGTTTTCAATCAATGATTTTAGTTCCTGAATTGTGTACTCCTTTTCCCGTAAAGGATTTTGATATACCCCTTTGTATGGGGCATAAATGCTTGGTCCCAGCACCGAAAAATGGTTTGCCTGATATAATTCATTAATTTTAGCTATAAAATCATCTTGCTCAATGATGATATCATTATTAGATAATATAATAAAATCTGGGTTGTATTTCTCCTTCGCATAAATATATCCAGCATTATTCCCACATGCAAATCCAACATTTTGTTCTAAAAGTAAAACATCAATATCTTCTGACCCTTCATATATGCCTTTTAAAATCATCCCTGTTTCATTAGGCGAAGAATTATCCACAATAACAATAGAAATCCTCTCTTGAGGCTCATGTTTTAATTTTTGGATTGACTTAATGCATTTCACCGTATCTTCTATTGCATTATAATGTAAAATAACAAAACTTATATCCATTGTTCTCCATCCCTTACTCTACTATGAATCATAATCTGCTTCTGCCAACAATACATCTACTTCCGCCAACAGCATACAAAAGAAAAATATAGAAGATCTTCCAACAATATAATTTGCATTTGTAAATCCAATTAACGTAATGATTAAGAGCATTGTAAACGACAATCTGATTGTGACTGAAATTTGACTATGCACTTTAGCAAGTCTAGACATATTTTTTAGGATGCTAATAATGGCATAAACCACCCAAGCAAGTCCCAAATAACCTGTTTGAAATACAAAACCCAAAAGGCCTAAATCTTCAATAAAGAAATAAAGGTCAGTTCTAAACACACTATCCGCCAGAACTGATCCACCTCGTAAAAGTCCTAATCCAAAAATTTCTTTTCCTTTTAATTGATTCCAATAATAGCTCATTTCTCTCATTCGAGTAGCGCCGCTTCCACTGCCTTCTTCTATTTCATCCATGAATGAAAACACCTGATTCCATAGTGTAGTCTTTGATATTAACACAACAACTACAAATAAACCAATAGCAAATCCAAGCAACATAAAAATAGATCTTTTACTTTTTTTCTCCAATAATCTCTTCATTTCTGCAAAAGCACATGCCACAAATAAAAGAATGATTCCACTTCGCGACTGAGATACAAAAAATAGAGCAAATATCAGAATTGTTAAGCTTATCTTCATTCTCTTCGTTGCTCGACCTGTCATCCAGTACGCAATTCCAAGGATTTCAGCAAAAAAACTCATTGCTGTTCCCAGAATTCTCATTCGCCCATTTCTTACTGAAAAGGAAAACACATTTATATATGGATAAAACAGTGACTGTAATATTGTCATCATTGAAACCACAGCTGCTATAATCATTACAAGTTCATTCAGTTTATCTATCCGACTTATATCCCGTTTAAAGTATCGAACAAACAAAAAATATGAAATAAACAGACCTAGATAATATATTCCGAAGATTCCATCTGCTAAACCTTGTCTATATGTATATAGGCAATAAATAGTATTAATTAAACCTAAAGCAATGACACTTAGCACAATAGATTTACTAGGATATGAATTTTTTATAATTGTTTTAACATGCAAGAACGAATAGAACAGTAGTACTGCTACTGCAATAATCAAACCATTAAATCGAAGTAGAGGTGTCAACTGTAATAGCAATAATAGCCAAATTAAACTTTCTTGTTTATTTATATACATACAATGAATACTCTCCAAATTAATTTCTATTAATTAGTTTATCTATAATCTCACATAATTTTCTGTTAAACTGTGCATTGTTGCTATTTAGGTTTGTTGGCATAGAAGCTACAATTTCATTATATTTCAAAATTGTGTCTTGCAATTGATGAATATCGACAATAGGTATAATTGTCCCCATCCTTTGCGAAACAGCTCTAGCAAAATCAACTTGATGGTTATTGACATGTTCACCATACTGCTTTTGACGTGGCACAACTATGGGTGTTTTGCCAATCTGAAGCGGCATAATAAAACTTGCCGGTCCACCATGTGTAATAACAATTCGAGCCTCTTTTACGATTTGAACCATTTCTTTGTAAGGAAGTAATTTACTCCACTTACAATACTTTGGCTCATATGTACTAAATCCTGTCTGCATGATTACTTCTTCGGTTATCACTCCGTCTCTTTTCATATTATCAACGTATTCCAGTAATCTGTTAAAAGGCTGTTCGTGCGTTCCAACCGTTACAAAAATCATGTTTCATTCCTCCCTAGTTAGAAAATACTTTCCAAATTAATCGCTTTAGGATATACTTTTTTTTGTTCTTCCCATTGAACAATAAATTTATCCACTATAGGATAAACCATTTTCCCAGACATCGTTGGTTTATCAATTCGGTCAAAAACTTCGATATAAATCAACTTAGCACCTAACAGCTTACCCAAATAGAAAAATGGAACAGATACAGCAGCTCCTGACGAAATTATCAAGTCTGGCTTTTCTTTTTTTAAAACCTTCCATGCCACAAATGTATTTCTAATCAAATTCTTAATATTTCTATTTGTTGGGAAATAACACGGATACATCTTTTCGCCTTCAAGCAAACTGCGAGCATCTTCCTTATCAAATGTAACCCAAAATCTATCCTTATCCTGCCAAAATGGTTTTAACATATATAAATGAGTAAGATGCCCACCACTCGAACCAACCAAACAAACCTTCATAATTATTTCTTCCTTTCATGCTATTATATAAAACCTTCGGGGTGATGAATCTCACATCTTAGAAGCATCCGCTGTGCCTCTCCCCGAAGTACTATTCACCTAATTTAATCTTTAATTCTTTTGAACTCATTTTTCTATTTTGAACCTTTTTTCATCTCCAGATACAACAAACAGCGGCTAGTTTTTATGCCATCCGCTGCGTCATATCTACCCTCCTTCATCGGCTGAATTCCTTATATTTACAAGGTTTTTGCTCACTTTCTCGGGTAAGAAATTATGAACTACAGATGAAAAACTTAAGCCCTCTATATCTGTTGTTCCTATTATGACACAGTCTTATTAGGTTCCATGCATATTATGCCAAATGCTTATTAGGTCACACCCATATTAGAACGCATGCTCATTATGTCCCCACTATCTAAGTCCTCGTAATCTTCCCCTTCACTCTCACAACACCCCCATCCCCTCCAACTCACTCACCACTTCATTCGCCAAGCATCCCCTCGCATATGCTTCTCTCTGCTTCTTAACCCACCGATACAGCCTCGGCTGTTCACGACTCTTTGGAGGCACACCAAACTTCGCCATATACTCCTTCAACTCCCAATAACGCTCCTCCCACTGTCTCGCATTCTTCGCCTCTCTGGCGCTCCGGAAATCAAAATGAATGGCGGTCAACTGCTCCATCTGCTCCTCGCTGAGTTCGCCTCCATGACACTGCTCGCGCAGACGCAAGCACCACGCACCAATACCAAAACCTTCATATGTTTCCATGCTCATTGGAAAGCGTCCATTCTCCTTAAGAAAAGCACAAAGCAACCTGTAATTTTCTGTAAACACCCGATCCCGGCGATCAGCAACATGAATGCCTAACTGGGACAATCGTTCAAAATGTTCTTCCGACAATTCACCCATGCTCTGCCTCCGACGCTGCTCCGGAAGCCAGATACCGACCCGAAGCCCATCCTGCATCTCGGCGTGCTGTGGCTCACGCCCATGTTCCAGCAGAAAATGTTGCAGCGCCGCATAGTTTTGATTCCACCGTTCCTCAGAATAACTGGAATCAAAGCTGACCCCCAGATTCACAAGTTGTTTTTCATGCTCCTCTTGAAGCAGCCCGGCCTTCTGACTGCTCTTCTGCGCATTCAGCCAGATATAGAGCGTCCGGTCATCGCAGCTTCTTGGCAGCGCGCCATTTTCACGGACGTAGTCGCTGAGTGCCGTGTAATTGGCATTCCACGCATCCTCATGCACATCCCAGAGAAATCCGATCTCCTGAAGTCGTTCGATCCGCTCCGCCTGCAGGACACCTTTCTTGTACTGTGCCCTCTGTACAGAGCACCAATCCCCCAGATGAACACTCTCGGCGATTTCGCGACGAATCGGGAAACGCTTCTGCTCCCGCACAAATCTCTGTAAAGTCTCAAAATTGTAATCCCAACTCTGTTCAAAGGTATCGCGAATATCCTCCAGGGTTTTTGCCAGATCCAGAATGTAATCATAGATCTCGAATTCAATATCGCCGCTTCCGGCCAATACCTCGTTGCGAAGCTGGTAGATCCACCCCTCGTCCAGAGAACCGGCAGCACCACTTTCGAAGTTATTCACCAGATCAAAGATCAGCGGACGATGAGTCTTCGACCGGCCGCATGCCAATGCACGTCCAAGCTGCTGATAATAGACATTTGCAGATTCGGTCGATCGCAGCATAATTACGCCCTCGATCCCTTCCATATGGATGCCCTCATTCAGCATGTCCACACAGAACAGAAGCTTCATAGCTCCCGAAGTCTGATCTTGTGAAAAAGCCTCGAATTCATTTCGGGAACCTATATACCTTGATAAGACCTTATATTTGTGCAGCGCCAAATGGTTCGATGCATCGGAAAACCACGCATCACATTCCTCCATCGCAGCATCCAGCCGTTCTTCACCGCTGCAGAACACAATATAATGTCCCTCCGGCTCCGTGATATGTTTTCGAAAAATATCAGGCAGTCCGCATTCTCGCTCTGCCAGCATCCGTTTTGCCTTCTTGATCTTTGCCGACAGGATCAGACGCAGGTACTCGTTTCCGGTATAGCGCACTTTATTCTGCATGCGTTCCAATTCTTCGCCAAATTGATAGAACGATGCAATATAGACCGGTGAAGGGAGAATCTTATCAGCAATGGCTTCACTCAGACTCATCCGGCTGGCAATCTGTCCATCAAACAGTTCATCCGCCATATCGCGTCGATTGTCCAGATAACGGATATTTGTCGCGGACAGACCCAGAATCTTTGTTTCCGGACATACGGCCAGAAGCCGTTCCACACTCTGCCCCCATATCTGGGCACCTGCACGGTGAAATTCATCCAGAATGATATAGGCCGGATTTTTCTCAGCAATTTTATTTAATTCCACTTCGGTCAACATTGTCAGTCGGGTATAGGTGTAGAAACGTACATGTTCCAGCGAAAGTTCCGGATTCGACACTTGTAGATTCGCACGCTGGTTTTTATAGATGTAATCGCTTGGGGAGATCCAGAGAATCGGCCGATCCGGGTGCGCCTCGCACACAGCAAAGGCAATATAGCTCTTGCCCGTTCCGGTCGGATGGATAACAGCAGCTCTGCGGGACGTTTGAAACATCTGTTCCACGTTCCGGTAAGCTTCCAGATTGTGATCAAATAATCGAATTCCCATACTGCCTCCCCTCTGCGTAATTACCACATAATCGAAATTATGTGGTAG
>JAQUUB010000239.1 GCA_028694115.1 Lachnospiraceae bacterium | reverse complement strand
CTGCGCCTGACGGATATTGAATTTGAACTTGTGACACAGACTGCCAGGGAAGCAGGACTAAGTTCCTCTGCCTATATTCGTAAATTGTTATTAGAGGGACAGGTCAGTATCAAGTATGAGCTGGTTGCTGACATTCCCGAATTGCAGAAGCTGACAGCAGAGTTTGGAAAAATCGGAAACAACTTAAATCAGATTGCCCGCTATTTCCACACCGGCGGCATTCGTTCCAAAGCAATGCAGGATGAAATTCACGAATGTATCTCTCAACTATTTGCACTCCGAAAAGAAGTCATACAGATGGCAGGTGATTATCATGGCAGTATTGAAACACATCGCAAATAAGAGCGCAGATTACGGAGAAGCATTAAACTATCTCCTGTTCCAGCACGATGAAAGCACCAGGAAGCCCATTCTGGATGAACAGGGACGAAGGATGCTACGGGATGAATATTATCTGGATGGGCAAAACTGTGAACCGATGATGTTCGATAAGGAATGTGAAAAACTTAATGCCCATTGGCACAAGAACCAGAACTATGATGAAATCAAATCCCATCATTACATCATCAGCTTTGATCCAAAGGATAAAGAGGATCATGGACTGACTGGCGAAAAGGCACAGGCTCTCGGAATGGAATATGCCGCAAAGAATTTCCCAGGCCATCAGGCTCTTGTCTGTACCCATACGGACGGACATAATGGCAGTGGGAACATCCACGTTCATATCGTGATTAACAGCCTGAGAAAACTGGATGTAGAGCCGCAGGCATTTATTGAGCGTTCCTGTGACAGCCGTGCCGGATACAAGCACCATCTGACAAAGGATTATCTGAAGCACCTGCAGCAATCCATAATGGATATGTGCCAGAGAGAAAATCTGTATCAGGTAGACCTGCTCTCTCCTGCCGAAAAGAAAATAACGGAAAAGGAATACTGGGCAGCCAGACGTGGCCAGCAGAGACTGGACAAACGGAATGAGCAGATTGTCGCTGACAGACTAAAACCTCGTAAGACGCATTTCCAGACCCAGAAACAATTTCTTCGTGATGCATTAGACACAGCTGCTGCTCATTTGTGCAGCCTGGAAGAATTTCAAAAAATGCTTTGGGAAACATATCAGATCACGCTCACAGACCAGCGTGGAAGGTTCAGCTATCTGCATCCCAAACGGGATAAGAACATTACCGGCAGGGCATTGGGAACACGCTATGAGCGTGAGCATCTGATGAAGCAGTTTGAAGAAAATCTCCAACACTCTGCACTGTCAAAAGAGAAGCTGACTGCTCCAACAAGCAGCCGCCCACAGATAACAGCCAGGGATTATGTACAAGATCCGGTCGCTATCCTGTTTCTTCCATCCGATTTACGATTAGTTACAGATTTGCAGAATTGCGTAAAGGCACAGCAGAGCCGGGCCTGTGCACAAAAAATAAAAGTATCAAATCTACAGCAGATGGCAAAGACCATCATTTATGTTCAGGAGCATCATTATGATACCAGGGATACACTGCAGCTCTCCTATGAGGAAATAGCGGGAAAGTTAAAGGAAGCAAGAAAAACGGTAAAAGAGACAGAAGAACGACTGAAAGAAGTCAATGGAAAAATTCATTATACTGGACAGTACCTGGCCAATAAATCCATCTACGGACAATTTTTGAAATCCAAAAATAAAAAGATGTTTCAAAAGAACCATTCTACCGAGATCGGTCTGTACGAATCTGCCGTCAAATTTCTAAAAGAGAAAAATCCGGCTGGAAAGATACCTTCCATAAAGGAATTAAAGGCTGAGAAGGAAAAATTGTCCATCCAGAAAAAGGCTCAATTTGAAACCTACACCTACTTTAGAGATTGCCAAAAAGAACTGCGGACGGTATGCTCCAATGTCGATACCATTCTGGGACAAACACAGGAAAGACAGTCCATACAACACAAACAGAGATAATTTCAAGTACCCTTCAGAGCAGGTGCAGACACTGGTTTTCTAGCATATACCATCAGCAGGTACACTTATCCCGGCGAAAAAATAAAATTGCCTTCCTTTAAATTTTCATTTTTACAGCCTTTGAGTTGTTATATCATCAAATTTTTTCATTGTTACCATACCTCGGATAATGGCAGCATGCAAATTACGCTTAAACAGGACACCCGTTCCGCCGTTGCGGAATCGGTGTTCCTTTTCTATTTCAAGCCATTCAGAAATGTGGACTGGTTCATTAAAGCAGACGATATTGTCATAAAAAGCAACTGCGATCAACCAGCAAGAAATCCACGAAACCGTAACCCACAGCAACCATAAAAGTAATAAATTCATTGCCAGTCCTCTGTTAAAAGATTATAATTATTTTCATTGAGAATGATTGTAATACATTTTTATGATTTTAACAAAACCTTGCATTTTAGGGGGCTTGCAACTATAAGTTGCTGAATTGAATGTGTAAAGTAGGTAGTATGCAACCGATAGAAAGGGTACTATTTAAGCACAGTCAAGAACGACTGAAATTCAAGGAGGACAAAACAATGAGTGTATCAAAACAACTTATCCATTTAAGAAATGTAAAAGGAATTTCACAGGAAGAACTTGCTTCACTAATGAATGTAACAAGACAGGCTGTATCAAAATGGGAAACAGACCAAACTTTACCCGATAGCGAAAAAACCATTCGTCTAAGTGAGATTTTTGGAGTTTCAACCGATTATATATTAAAAGGAAAAGAAACAGACCCTATGGATATTTATTCACAACATGATTCAAAAACTGGAAGTGATATGTCAGCAGAGGTAACTGAAATTTTAGATAATGTACATCAAATGAGTACAACAAAAAGGTATTTGATTGGCGTAGGAGTTTTATTTATTATCATTGCATTTATTGTTGCATTTATTGTTTTAATCAAAATGTAATTTCCATGGAGCAGATCCGGATTGGTTCATCTATGCAGATCATATTGTCTCAAAGGGTAAAGGCAATCAACCAGCAGAACCGTCCTACACAGAAATTAGAAAAGAAATAGATGCTGAATCTGATTGTGCATGATATTGAAATAAGGTATAATCCCCCTATCAATTTGAATTGAATTAGAGAGGAAAATTATGAATATACATTTTCTGGGTCAGGCTATATTACAAATATTGGGTTTGAAATATGCAACAATAAAATATGGAGAGAAACATATTGATGATTTTGTGTCCAATATAAAATATACATTACCATTTGATGGTGAATGGTATACAATAAATGGTGGGGTTACACAAAGCACATCTCATTCATGGGAAGTGCTGCCACAACGTTTCGCATATGATTTTGCTATTGTAGATGGCGAAGGTGAGAGCTGTTGTGGGGATAAGAAGGATTTGCGCAGCTATTATTGTTATGGAAAAAATATACTTGCTCCAGCAGATGGTGTGGTTGTTTCAATAAAAAATGATTTTCCTGATAGCCGTATAATGGATAATGGACAGCCTGACCCAGATATATCTGATATAGCAGGCAATCGAATTATTATAAAGCATTCTACTAATGAATATAGCGCTATTTGTCATCTTATGCCTAAAAGTGTAGTGGTAAAAAAAGGGCAGACAGTAAAAAGGGGGGAGATTATTGCCAAGTGTGGTAACTCTGGTAATACATCTGAACCCCACGTACATTTTCAAGTACAAAACACCGCCCATTTTTATTTTTGTATTGGCTTGCCTATTCTTTTTTCTAACATTCAGAAAAGAATATATGAAAAGTACAGTATTGTTGATACACGTTTACTACCCCAACATCAGGACATAAAAAATGACTATATTCATAGGGGACTAATAGTAAAGAACTTATAGAAAAGGTGATATACAGACAACTTTATATGTAATATCACACAAGCAGTTAGTCTACATGATTGACTGCTTTTTTCATGCCACAAAAATACCAGGCATATCCATTCAGCTATCAGACTGCAAAGAAC
>JAQUUB010000085.1 GCA_028694115.1 Lachnospiraceae bacterium | reverse complement strand
TAATGTTTCTTCTGCCTTTTTATTTCTGACACGCTTGTCAACACCACGAAAAGTTAATGGTAATGCAACATTTTCTACTGCATTTAATGTACCTAATAGATTAAATGATTGGAAGATAAATCCAACTCGTTCCCTTCGGAATTTAACCAACTGATTTTCATTCATATTTTCAATATGTTGACCCGCTATAACTACTTCTCCCTTTGTAGGTTTTTCTAATCCTGCAAGCATATTCAATAATGTTGACTTCCCTGATCCAGAGGTACCAACAACCGCGCAGAATTCACCCTTATGTATTTTTAAATTTACACCATTTAAAGCACGTACTTTAGAATCTCCTACTTTAAATACTTTGTACAAATTATTTACTTCAATAACTGGAACACTTGTCTCCTTCACCTTTAAACCCACCTGCATGCTTCGAGCATACAAAAAAAACAATAGTTGAACACGTTTTTTGTTCAACACTTAACCTCTATTTCACAATATTTTGTTTATCTACAAGGGATTATATCATACTACCCTATACTTTGTATGAACTATTTCTCCAATAATTCTTAATAATTCTTTAACTTTACTTAATGCTGGTATACAAAAAAGAGACTGTTTACACAGCCTCTTTTTACCAAACTCCTAAATCAAAGGATATTTTTCTGTTAATTCTTTTACAATCGCTCTGGCTTCTTCTATTTTTGCTTCTCCACCTTTTACAACAATGGAAATTGCTTCTGCAATTTTATCCATGTCTTCCTCATTCATTCCACGAGATGTCACTGCTGGTGTTCCAAGTCTTACACCGCTCGTAACAAATGGAGACTGTGGATCATTTGGAATTGTATTTTTGTTGGCTGTTATATGAGCTTCATCAAGAAGTTTCTCAACGGCTTTTCCAGTAAGTCCTAATGGCTTCAAATCAAGTAGCATTAAATGATTATCCGTTCCTCCAGATACAATGCTTAATCCTCTTTTTAGCAAACCATTAGCAAGTGCCTGCGCATTTGCAACTATATTTTTTCCATATTCCTTAAATTCCGGTGAAAGAGCCTCCTTAAAGCAAACTGCTTTTGCCGCAATCACATGCATTAAAGGACCTCCTTGAATACCTGGGAATATTGCTTTGTTAAAATTAAATTTATCAGCTGCTTCCTGATTACAAAGGATTAAACCACCACGGGGTCCTCTTAAAGTTTTATGAGTTGTTGTAGTAACAACGTCTGCATAAGGCATTGGACTTTCATGGTATCCCGTTGCAACAAGACCTGCTATATGTGCCATATCAACCATAAGATATGCTCCAACTTCATCACATATTTCTCTGAATTTCTTAAAATCAATTTTTCTAGCATAAGCACTAGCACCTGCTAAAATCATCTTTGGTTTACATTCTAATGCAATTTCACGTACTTTTGTATAATCAATAAAACCATCATCATTTACACCATATGGTACACAATGAAAATACTTACCAGACATATTTACTGGTGAGCCATGGGATAAATGTCCGCCATGATCTAAGTTCATGCCCATATACGTATCACCTGGCTCTAGCATTGCAAAAAAAACTGCCATATTTGCCTGTGCACCCGAATGAGGCTGAACATTTGCATAATCACATCCAAATAACTCCTTTGCGCGTTCTCTTGCCAATTCTTCTACAATATCAACACACTCACATCCTCCATAGTATCTCTTTCCTGGATATCCTTCCGCATACTTATTGGTAAGTGGGCTTCCCATTGCTGCCATTACAGCTTTGCTAACCCAGTTTTCGGACGCAATGAGTTCGATGTGACTATTCTGTCTTTCCTGTTCTTTGACAATTGCTTCTGCAATTTCAGGATCAACTGCTCTAACTTCATCTAATGAATACATGTGGTTCCCTCCTGATTTTTCTTTTGCACACTATTGTACCATAGTGAAGGGGTTTTGGAAACTTTTTTCTTGTATAACTTCACTAAAAAAGATAAAATAGATGATAATATCTAACTTTCCCGTTAAATGAATAGTACACTTACAAAAGGAGAACCTCTATCTATGCTACATATAATAGTCAACCCAAAATCCAGAACAGGAATGGGATTAAGAATTTATAAAAAGATAGAACCCTATCTCAATCACGAACAGATTCCCTATACTACTTACTTTACAAATGGAATCGGTGATGCAACCAAATTTGCTTCTAAACTATCTTCTGAAAACGAGTCTGTAACTATCATTGTTCTCGGTGGTGATGGAACAATAAACGAAGTAGTGTGTGGCATTCAAAATTTTGAACTAATTACACTTGGATATATCCCAACAGGTTCAAGCAATGATTTTGCTAGAGATTTAAATCTAAATACCGATCCCTTAATAGCCTTGAAAAATATAATACATAAAAACAAAATAATTTCTATGGATTTGGGTGAAGTTACTTACACAAATATAGACCAAACAATTATAAAAAGAAAATTTGCTGTCAGCTGTGGCATAGGGTTTGACGCTGCTGTTTGTCAAGAAGCATTGCATTCAAAAGTAAAATTATTTTTTAATAAAATCCATATGGGGAAATTAACCTACGGTGGTATCGCTATTAAGCAGCTTCTATTTTCTAAAACTTGTTCCTGTAATCTTTATTTGGATGATCAAGCACCAATTTTTATTAACAAATTTCATTTTATTGTTTCAATGATTCATCGCTATGAAGGTGGTGGATTTCAATTTTGTCCGAAAGCAGATTATCAAGATGGGCTTTTAGATCTATGCGTCATTGGAAACTTGCCAAAATACAAAATACTTTTCCTTTTGCCAAGTGGTTTTTCTGGAAAGCATATTCGTTTTAAAGGTGTAGACATTTATCGTGCAAAAAAATTGAAAATTGTAGCTTCACAGAAAATGCCGGTACATTGTGATGGAGAATCTTGTCATATATTAAAAGAAATATCCGTTGCATGTATTTCTGAAAAATTACATATGATAATATCGTAATTCATTAATTTTTAATAAAGGTAACTGACATTTATTGAATTGATAAATAGATAATGATATAATCGGAATAATGTAGATTTAGAATTCATACTGTTGTTTATATTTGAATGGAGAAAAATTATGAAAGCTTTTATTAAACGTTATAGCCATGCATGGATTGTTTTGGCGTACGTATGCGTCTATGCACCATGGTTTTTTTATATAGAAAAACATATTACCAAAAATTATCATTTAATCCACATGTCTTTAGATGATCATATTCCGTTTCTTGAAATATTTGTTGTTCCATATTTTCTTTGGTTTTTCTATGTTTCATTAACCATATTATATTTCATATTTACGAACAAAAGGGATTATTTTCGTTTATGTTTCTTTCTCTTTACAGGAATGACTATTTTTTTGATTATCTCAACAGTATTTCCAAATGGGCATCATTTAAGACCAATGGTTTTTTCAAGAGATAATATTTTTACCCATTTGATTGCATCTTTATATCAAACAGATACTAGCACAAATGTTTTCCCTAGTATTCATGTGTACAACTCGTTAGGTACACATTTTGCTATTATGAACAGTGAAAAATTAGTTGCAAAAAAATGGTTACGTAGAGGTTCTTTTGTTTTATGTGTATCCATTATTCTCTCTACTGTATTTATTAAACAGCATTCTGTATTTGATGTTATTACTGGTATTATTATGGCTGCAATCTTTTATATTATTGTATATTACTTTGACTTCTCCGCTTACCTAGAAAGAAATCAAAAAAAGGTTCATCCCGAGCATACGATTTAGAAAAAGAGCGAATGTAATTTTTTTATTTACATTCGCTCTTTTAGGTTATTAACACATACAAGCATATTTATCTAATTACTTCGTTTTTCCAATATTTCATTCATTTTTTTTGCTTCTCTTAGCTCAATCTGATATACAATTACAGTAATGAATAAATAAACAAGTGCTATGGCAACAACCATTCCTAATACCATGTTCAGGTTTTGTATTAAAAACCATTTCCATAATAGACCCATTCCCAAAACAACAACATTTGTATAGATATAATTTAAAATAAAAAGGATTATAAATTTTTTCTTTGGTGTATCATTTTCTGGATAAATAAAAACACCAAATGAGCAAATAGCTGAAGTAATTAAAATCTGCAACAACAAGTTTCCGCCATCTAATTCAACCCCTGGCCAGAATAGCTTTAGATAAACTGCAGTAATAAACATCACACAAGCACATATTGTTGTAAACAATTGAAACCATGATTTATTTTTGTTTTTCATAGCAAGCCTAACCTTTCTTTTAAGTCAACAACATATTGCCTGGAAATAATGACTTTCTCCCCATTCTTGAGGGTAGCTTCAAATCTTCCATTAAATGCTGGAGCAAGACTTTTTATCTTAGATAAATTTAAGATAACAGATTTAGATACCCTGATAAAATCTGTACCAATTAGTTCTTGCTCAATTTCGTATAATTTTTGTTTGGAGTCATACATTTCACTCTTGGTATATATAAAGACTCTATTTTCTACGCTTTCGTAGTAAAAAATATCTTTTTGTTCTAATCGATAAATCTGACCACTTTTATTTCCATTAATCATTATGTTTCTTTGCTTAATTGTCTGAATCAATTTTAAAATAGAATCATCCACTTCCTTACATCGAATAATGATTTCTTCCTCAGCTTGTGGGTCGATATCCTCTACTACTATTCTCATAAAATCTCCATTCATTATTATGACAAATTTGATACACTAACGGTCTGTCAAAGAACGTTTTCTTTCAAGCAACACCGTAATACTTAAAATTATTATACCACATAAAATCAAAAAGAGAATTTGAAATTGAGGAGTTATAATGCTGTTATTTATCATCACTTCAATTCCCATATATTCCTTATATTTACTCACCATTTCAGCTGGTGCATCAAGAAATGTCTTTGAAAGACTATCCTGCATCAAAATTTTTCTCATTAAAGCAGTTCCATGAAGAATAGGTGTGTATTTTAAAATTTCAGCGACTTGTGTCTGTAATGAACCCATTGGCAGATAGATTCCACCTACAAAACCAACTAAAGTGCTAATAATAGCAGACATTCCAGACCATGCACTTGGCGTTTTTACAAAAAAAGTAACAAAATACATCACAACTGAAAATACGGTAACACAGATGATAATCATGAAAAAGGCTTTTATACTAGTCATAATGCTTAATACAGAATTGTCTACAATTCCTACATATAGCTGTGCAACGAAAAAGGTAATGCTGCAAAAAAATGAACTTATTATAATTGCTGAACAAATATACGATAATGAAATTAAATATTTTTTCATGGGCGTAATATAAAAACTGGGGATTCTTTTTTCATGCATATCATTGATAAATACTTGTATTACAGTCATAGAAACTGTAACAGAGTTTATGACTAAAATTCCTGCAATCGTCCACCACTCAACTAAAATTTTGGCGTTTTCTTTATCAATAGCCTCCACTCTTTCACCTGCATATTGTTTTAATAAACCTACTATATTGTCTATATTCATTTCTCCCAAGAATACAATCATTAATAATAAAACGATTATCATGGATAGTAATGAAAAAAATACTGCTGATCGATCTCTTAAGAAAACTTTGCAATTTCTTTTTATCAAACTAAATAGCGCTCTCATTTTTTATCTCCTTTCCTGTTACATTTAAAAACACATCATCCATTGTTCCTTGAATTACTTCAAATCCAGAGAAGCTACCCTTCAACAAATCAAGTAATGGTAGTGCTGATATTGTACTATTTAATCCAATAGATAGATAATCTCCTCTATCCTTATACGAAATTTTGTGATGATCTAATTTTTCATACACTTGCTCTTTTTGTTCAGTGATTAGATGTAATTTATCTTTTGCAAATTCTTCCTTTAGTTGAAAAGGAGTACCGAATTCTCTCATGTGGCCTTCATCAATAATAGCGATATGATTTGCCTTTGCAGCTTCTTCCATATAATGTGTTGTAAGAAAAACAGTCATTCCAGTATTCTTCCTTATTTTATCAATATTGCTCCAAACGCTCTTTCTTGTTGCTGGGTCCAGCCCTGTCGTAGGCTCATCCAGAAACAGAACTTCTGGTCTATTAATCAATGCCCTTGCTATCTCTACTCTTCGCTTTTGACCACCAGATAGTTTATAAAATGTCCGGTTCATGACGTCTTGAAGATCCAATGCTTTTTCAACCGTCTTAAGATTCTCTTTTAATTTTAACGGGTTACTCTCATACATAGCTCCTCGACATAATAGGTTTTCTTTTACTGTAAGGCGGTCATCCAAACAATTATTTTGATAAACAACTCCTATCCTCTTACGGATTTCTTCATTCTTCTTTACAATTTCATTTCCACATACAAAAGCAGTGCCTCCTGAGGGCGGAATCAATGTACATAACATATTGATTGTGGTTGACTTTCCAGCCCCATTAATTCCTAAAAATCCAAACATTTCTCCTTCTTCTACCATAAAGCTTAAATCATCAACTGCTTTTACATCTTTATAATGTTTTTTCAATTGATGAATTTCTATTACATTTTTCATTTTCATTTCTCCCTTCCTTAATCTTTTATGTTCTTTATGCAATATATCTTTTTTTTTAAATCCAGACAATACTTTTAAGGTGAAATGCATTTGGTAATAGGTGAAATACAAAAAACAGGCACGACTTTACGTCTGCCTGTCCTTTATTCTAGTTAAATCCTATAAATCGCTGAGCAATTTTGTACTCTGCCACTGATATTTTTCTTCCACCTTTTCCCGGTAGATTCATCGAACTTCCTAAAATACCATGACGGATTCTTAAATATAATAATATATCTTTTTCTTTTAAATAGGCCCAGAGATCCTTTTTCTTTTCTAATGCCTCCTCCGTACCTGAACGAATCAGCATAATTGATGAAACCGTCATAATAATATCAAGATAATTAATCATATAGTTTCGAAGTTTTCTGCTTGTTTTCATATTTGCTGTCATATAGTCAATCATAATTTTATTGACCCTAAGTTGCTGATCCATTCTGCCAATCATAACCTGTTCATTTACAGATTGATCTTCCCTACCAATAAAATAGCGATAAAAATTTACATCCATATAATATAGGGTTTTTACAAATGGTAATGGATGAAATACGAAAATATTATCAACATAAAAAGTATGTTTTGGTAATTCCAAATTACATTCTCTTAATAATTTGGTTCTATAAATAACGGAATGCATGAGCATATACTGTCCTTTACGAAAGTGCTTGACATCATTCCACTCAAAAATTCGGTCTTTCGGCAGTGCACTGTCATAGGTCATAACCTTCTTCTTAATAGCGCCTTGCTTTTCATAAACAAAATTACTAATCATCATATCAAGAACTTCTTTTCCACCTATGATTTCTTTTAATTTTGATAAAATCTGCAGTAGTGCTTCTTTCTTGACCCAATCATCGCTATCCACAACTTTAAAATATAATCCGGAAGCATTCTTTAGTCCCGTATTGACAGCCTCACCATGACCACCATTTTCTTGATGAATTACTTTAACAATACTTGGGAATTTATTTTTATAATCATCTGCAATTTGGGCGGTTCCGTCTGATGAACCATCATCAACAATGATTATTTCTACGTCTTCTCCTCCTATAAGTAAAGATTCAATACAATGATTCATATAACTTTCAGAATTATAGCAAGGCACTGTAATACTTAATACTTTCATGGTTCTATCTCTCCTAAAAACTTTTCATTTCCAATACGGATGTTTAAATATTTTGTATATGCATAAAATGCAGAAGGAATTGGATATTTATTTTCAGTTTCACTACTATATGCAAAAAAGAAATCATCCTCTCGATCTAAATCAGAATGCTCAATTTTGATGGCATAAGCTTTCATATGCCATTCCCTGTGGGAAAAAATATGTTTCGCTGCTTCTAATTCTTGAATTCGTATTGGAGCAAAATCAAGTGATTTGATAACCTCAAGTGCCTCATCAATCGATAGATGCCCTTCTACATTCGGGAACTCATACATACCAGCTAATAAGCCCTTATTTCCTCGCTTGTGTAAGACCGTTTTTTCACCATCCCGAATAATAAAAATAGTTTTATTAATGATTACGCGCTTTTTCTTAGGTGTTTTTTTTGGATACTGCTCCATAACACCTTGTTCTCTTGCCTTACAAAGAAACTGTAGAGGACATTGTTCACATTTTGGTGCACCATTTGGAACACATACCATTGCCCCTAATTCCATTAGTGCCTGATTAAAATCGCCTGGACGCTCTTTTGTCATTATTTCTCTAAGTATCAATTCCATTTGATTTTTAACGGATTGCTTTAGAATATCTGAATCATCTAAAAGAACTCTTGTAATAACACGTAGTACATTCCCATCTACTGCTGGAACAGCCTTCCCATAAGCAATGGATGCTACAGCACCTGCAGTATAACGACCTATGCCTGGCAGTTTTAGCAATTCTTCAAACTCATCTGGTATGTTACCACCAAAATCTTCTATTACCTCAATTGCGGCTTTCTGCAAATTACGTACACGATTATAATATCCTAATCCTTCCCATAGCTTGAGCAAAGTATCCTCTTTTGCATTTGCCAGACTCTCCACAGTGGGAAGTTCATTCATAAACCGCTCATAATAAGGCTTAACAGCTTCTACCCTTGTCTGTTGTAGCATTATTTCTGAAACCCACACACGATATGGTGTTGGTTCTTCTCTCCAAGGCAAAATTCTTTTATGTCCATCAAACCAATTTAAAAGTGGATCAATTATTTCTGCTAGCTGTTGTTTTCTGTCATCCATTTTTATACCCATCTTTATACTTTTAAGAAGAAGACGTTATCGCAAACGATTGCATTCATACTTTTCTAATGTTATTAAACAGTTATTTACTGCTTCTATTCTCTCCTCTAAAGACCCACTCTCCACTTCAATATCTAATGACATGGCAATTGTATTAATCATATCATCATTAATGTGACTTTTAATTTTACTTAGGGTAATTAGTTTTGATTCATAGGTTTCCGATTCTAAGAACTGTAATAAATAAGGATTTACTTCTTCCTCATCATCAAAATCCGGAACACAAACTTCTATTTTAGGCTCTGCAATTTTAGGTTCTGCAATTTTCTCCTCTAATTTTTCGAATCGATACTTGGCTACACTTTCTGGATATTTATTCTTATCAACCTCACTCATAAACATGGTTAGTGGTCTACAATATACCTGCGATGGATGATACAAATTACGATATACCACCGTCATACCTTCATCCTCAGAATTCTGTGCCAATGCAATAATTTGATAAATTGTCCCTTTAAAATGTTTATATATTTCATGTTCTTGTGGATTTTGTCGCATATTCTTTGTCATGCCTTTCTCGATTTAATAATTACATTTTCAAATATTGTAGCATGCGATTTTTTTCTATAATCTTTTTTATTATACATCTTAAATACTCAGATTGTCATTCTTTTCTTTGCGATTTGCGATGTTTCTCCTATAGAAATTCTCTGCAAAAATAGCAGCTATACTTACTTTTATTTGCATGGGAAGGTAATGTATTTTCTGCTCCACAATATTTGCAAGTAATTAACTGTTCTCCTGATGATATCTTTCCCCAATCTGGCAGTCTTTTACCAACATATGTAGTTTGGCTAGTAGCTTTCTTCTCGCCAGACTGTGTTTTTTCTAGATTATTATGACTACTCTGTATATGCCTCACCGGAATTTGATCTTCTTTTTTGGGAATTTCCTTCGCTGACTTCATTTTTTTCTTATTTATAATTAGAAAAACAACTACACAAATAATAATAAGCTCAAGCATCACTCATTCTCCTTACCAATTCTAATCCTCTCGAAAGTTTGACATATTCCCCAAATTTCCCTCTTCATAATGTTTTCTACAAAGGGCAATATATTCATCATTTCCTAAAAAAACTTGTTCCCCATTTCTAATTACTTTTCCATCTTGCGAAATTCTTGCATTACAATTTGCCCCTTGCCCGCACCAGCACACTGTCTTTATTTCCTCAATCACATCAGCCCATGCCAGTAGCCAAATAGAGCCCTCAAATGGCTCTCTTCTAAAATCTACACGTAATCCATAACAAATAACGGGAATTCCAATATGATCAACAATATGAATAAAAAACTCAATATCTTTCTTTTTACAAAATTGAGCTTCGTCAACGATAACACAATCATACTGCCTCAATTCTTCATCTGTCATTTGAACTAAATCTTCTACAAAATTGCATTCCTTTGACAATCCACTACGGCTCTTCATAATCCTTTCACCATCTCTGGTATCTATCCTTGGTTTTGCCAAATAAGCTTTTTTCCCTCGCTCAAAATAATTGTATTCTACCATTAATGCATTTGCTGTTTTAGAACTTCCCATTGCTCCATGTCTAAAATATAATTTTGCCATACGAACCTCTCGCTTCGACTGTATTTTAGGAATAACTAAGAAGAAGGCTGTGTTTTACACAGCCCCATTATCTTCATTTGCATCTTTTAAGTCTTCTTTAAATTCATGTATTTTTTTGTTGCTATCATCTATCTTACTTACGATATCTCTTACACCTTCATCCGGAGTTAGCTGATAAAGCTCATAATACTTTCTGCCCAGCTTATAATATAATTCCTGAATTTTAACTTCTTCAGCCTTTATATTTGCATGAATTTTTGCTGTTCCAGATAATTCCTTTGCTTTCTCTCCTACATCTTTTGCCATATTGGATATGTTTTCTCCTAAATCATCAAAAAATGACATGTCGTAGCCTCCTTACTGATTCTATAGTTGCATTGTAACTATTTAATTATACTATCAGGCCGAATATTTGACAATGAGCAATTCTACGCTCATAACATCATTCATTTTGCCCGTTTTAACAGCTTCTTCCGTTTCTACGCAGTCTTTTAGTGCTTCATGCAAATCTGCCATTTTAAATCGCTTTGATTGTGCAATATATTTTGATACGATAAATCCATATAATCCTGTTTTTTCTCCTATTTTCTTGGTATCATTTGTTTTCTTCAATAATTCTTTTACCTGCATCAATAAATTAAATTGTCTAACAATCAAGAATAATATTCTCATAGGTGGTTCCTTCAATGCCAAAAGGTCATAATATAGCTCTAGTGCACGTTTCTGCTTTTTCTCTGCAATACAATTTATCATATCAAATATCTGATTACTAACTTTTGTTGTACAGATCGCTTCAACATCTTCATCTGCTATAATTTCCCTATCATATGCAAAACAAATTAATTTTTCTAATTCCTGTACTAAATTTTCCATGTCCGTACCAGTCCTTGATAAAAGTAAATTCAAGGTATTCTCTCGCACATTTTTGCCATTCCGCTTTATAATGCCGGCTGCCCATGTCTTTAGTCTCTGTTCATCCTGTCTTGCCATTTCAACTGCACGACCTTTGTTCTTAACTGTTTTAAACATTTTACTACGTTTATCAACTTCACTCTCTATAAAGATAAAGTATGTTGAATCAGCAGCATCTGTTAAATAGTCTGCCAATTGTTCACATGAGCTTTTGAAAAATCCACTATTTTCTATCATAATTAATCGATGTGGTGCTAAAAATGGCATGGTTTCAGCCAAATCAATAATTTCTAGAGGATTCGTCTCTTTCCCTTCATAGTAAGTCACATTCATATTATCATCTGGTTTGGAGAGTGCATCCTTTAATTTATTTTTATACGCTTTACGAAGATAACTTTCTTCTCCGTAAAGCAAATAAATTTGACTAAATTCACCACTTTTAATATCTTGTTCAATGCTTTGCATAATTATACCCATCTGCATGCTTTCGTCATGCTAAATCATGCGTAAAGCATGATTCCAAATCAATAGTTGAATTATTATTTATCTCTATCATGGCATAGGAAATTCACAACGTCAACTCTCTTCTTCCTGTTTTTTTATCACTCCACTTTTGTATAAGATTAGAAATGATACACTGATCAGTGTAAACAGCATCATAACAAATCCACCTAGTTTTACCCATTTTCCACTCTCATCTTTTTCTTGCTTTTCAGGATACTTTATTTCTATATTTCCTTGGTCTGCCTGAGCTAAATTTTCTTCTAAAGTTTCTTCTATCGTAGCCACATCATTAGATTCTATTATATCATTTCCACTTAGTCTTACGATTTTCATATGCTCTGTTTCCCCTGTGACATTATTATCAGATATACCATTATATTCATTATCTGATATTATCGCTGTATTTTTTATCACTTTCTGGTTAATTACTCCTTTATTTTGGCTAATTTGGTCATAACCGCTATCTACCTCTGTATCCTTTCTTTCACTTATATTAGGATAATCTCCATTTCCATCATCATCTTCTTCATCATTACTATCATTTCTAATTGTGCGATCTATTTTATTTACATTGATAACATATTCTGTAAGATTACCTATATAATCATAGAGAAAGAAACGGTAACTACCGTTTGTAGAAATGACTATTTTTTCTTTCACACTTTTGCTTCCCGACTTTATACCTGTTTTACTGTTCGTAACTACATAATCACCAATTTTTGTTTTTGCCCTAATTGCATCATTTTGAATCCATAAAGATGCAATTCCTGATTGATTATCTGTTCCGTAGAATGTCAGTGTCACATTGCGATTTACCTTTTCTGTAGGATTTCCAGTAATTCGAATGGTTGGTTTACAATTATCTACATCATCAATAATAACTGTTCTTTTTGAAATATTAAAGAGGCTGTCTCTTACAGCTACAATGACAGGTGTACTCTCATGAATTTCTTTACTGTTAGAACTTGTCCATGTCAATCCATCGTCAAAAGAATATGGTTTAAGGTGTATTCCTGATTTTTTATCCTCTGCTTCTATTGTTATTTCTTTACTCTTCCCGTATATTCCATTTTGATCAATTAATTTTTCTGTAATACCTTTAATAGTAGGCGCTTCTCTATCAATACAATTAATTGATACACTACTCCTGCAAATATTTGACAATCCATCTCTTATTGCAATATCTACAGTTTCATTTTGTACAATTGTATTCTCTTTATTCTTTTGATATGTTATTCCACCGTTAAATGAATATGCCTGTTCGTGCAATCCTGCTTTCGTATCCTCTGCTTCTATTTTTACGGAACATTCTTTACAATAACCATTTACTTCATTGATCCTTACTAGATTGGCAGCGTGTAGTATTGGTGGATTTCGATCAATATTTCCAATTTCTAATTTTAAAGTAGATGTATTTAATAGTCGATCTCTGCATTGTAGACTTACTACCTTGTTTTCCGTTACAATTATTTTTTTATCATTTACCCAGGTGATTCCCTCATCCCAGGAATAAGGACATTCTCCAATTCCAGATTCCGAATCCAAACCTTCTATTTGTAATTCTACAATTCTACCATATTTATTTGATTCCTGACCAATTATTTGAAGATTGTTTTCTATTTTAGGACCCTTATCATCTATTGAATCTATCTTAACTTCCCTTTGCTGAATATTCCCAACTTTATCTCTAACCCAAATCGCAACAACTCCATTTTGGGATACCAGCATTTCATTACTATCTGTAAAAGACATACCACCATCAAACGAATAGGGTTTCATATGTAAGCCAACGCCTTCGTCCATAGCATTAACCTTAATAAGTACAGATTTTGCATAACTATTTATCATATTCAGAGGTGTTTTTGTAACTTCTAAGATTACTGGTGGCTGTTCATCTATTTGACTGACTGTTATCGAACGTGTTGCTTCCTTTTTTACCTTATCTTTAACGGTTAATACATAGATCCCGTTTTTAGATACCATATGTTCTTTTTCTGCTGTCCATGTCTTTCCCCCATCCCATGAATAGGGGTATTTTGATAATCCAGAAGTCGCATCACTTGCATTTGGTATTAGTGTGACAGAAGTACAGACTTGGTTCTTCTGATCATTTAATAATGTATCAATATTCTCTATCACCGGTTGTTCTCTATCAATATCTAAACTAGGAACAATTTGATAACTCTTACAGAATGAATTAATGGGTGTGTTCTCTGGAATCACTGTAAAACTAACAACAACTTTTCTAAAATTTACGTCCTTTTCAGTAAGATTTTCAAAACAATATGTTCCATTTGTGTAAGGTTGTATTTCTCCTATGTTATTTTTTTCAACAATACCCAATTTTCCATCCTGTGATGGTCCTATAGGAATTTGATAAGATAATGCAGCATAATTATCACCACCTTTATCCATTTTTGTCATATCTACTACAGGAGAATATTTTAATCCACTCCACTTAATCCTGAATAACTCATCATCTGGGTAATAATTGCTTTCATATACTTCACCTGACATTGTTTCCACAACAACATCCCCTGCTTTTACTGCATAACCTGCATATACATTGCACGATAAAATAATGGTACCTATGAGACTACATCCTATAAAACCTATTTTTGTTTTCATATACGATTTCCTTCTTTCCTATTTTGCCTTGAATAATTGCATCTTCTCTCCGTATATTTTGATAGTAACTGCCCCACAGTCTTTTGTAATATAGATCATCTTGCTTTCTTGCTGTAAACGTTTTAAAAGTTCCTGATGTGGATGTCCATAAGAATTATTTAATCCACATGATATGACTGATATCTCTGGCTTGATAATAGATAGGAATTCTTTTGATGTTGAATTTTTCGACCCATGATGTGCTACTTTAAGTAGATTGTAATGTTTCCCTTTGACTTGGTTCATTATTTGAGTTTCTCCTACACCCTCCAAATCACCTGTTAGTAAGGCTCTAAATTTCTTATTCTTTACATCTAATACCATGGAATCCGCATTCTTGCTTTCATTAATGAATTCTTTACCAGTAAACAAACAGGTTAATTCTGTGTCTGTACATAAAATCCGATCTCCTTTCTGCATATATTTAACCTGTACATTCTTACTTCTTGCAATTTCTACCAAGCGCAAATATGCATCATCATACTCTGCTAAAACCGGCATAACAAGACACTTCACCCGTATTCCACCATTCCCCATTTCATTTAGTATTCCTTCAATCCCATTGATATGATCGTTATCCGTATGGCTGATAAAAATAAAATCAATTTTAGAGGTTCCTTGATACTTTAAATAAGGAACAATTCTGTATTTTGATATTTCATCAACATCTGTACTTCCCCCATCAAATAAAAAAGTAGTACCTGATTTGTTTCTAAAATAAATACAATCACCTTGTGAAACATCTAAAACGGTCATAGTGAAATCTGGAATATAGGTATAGCATATTAAGAACATAAGTATCGTGATAGTGAAAGATGATAATAGAATGCTCACTAATCGATTTCTTATTTTTCTAAAGTAGAAAACAAAAAGAAATAAAACTGTATAATAAGTAATTATCTGCCAAATTGCTGGTCTTCCAGTCACGCAAATACTTCCTGGTATTTTATCGCATAGGCGACACCCCCCTTCATAGATCTTTAGAATCATCTGGCATGGAAAACATAGTATTCTGCCTGCTTCAATCCAAACTATTGCCACAACTCCACCAACCATAGCACTACCAATTAAGACAGGAAGTAATGGAATCATTATTATATTTAGTAATATGGAATAAATAGGAAACTGGAAAAAGAAAAACAAGGTAATTGGAAGTGTAAATAACTGAATTGATAGACTACATTTCATTGCACGAAACAGTTTGTTCCTACCACGATATATATCTTCCAACGCAGGAAGCACAAAAGCGATTCCCATAACAGCACCAAAAGAAAGTAAGAATCCTGAATCATATATTAAGAGTGGTTCTTTTATAAGGGTTAACAGGATGGAGAAAGCCATGGACGAGAGCAAATCATATGCTCTTCCAATCATTTCTGCTATCATAGATAATGTGAACATAATGACAGCCCTATATGTGGCAGTCCCCATTCCAGTCATAATCCCATAGATGATTAGTAAAAACATAACAACGCTTCCCGCAATGCAAATAGGTAGTTTGATTTTACGCAATAATTGATAGAGCGTTAATCCGATTAGAGAAATATGCATTCCCGAAATGCAAAGTGCATGGCTAAGTCCTGCCCTTTGGTAAAGCTCTTTTATCTCTATATTGATATTCGCCTTATCTCCAAGTACCATTGCCTTTATAATACTAGATTCATTTTCTGACAAGATAGAATCATATATGTTAGACATCTTCATACGGAATAAGCTAAGACCTTCTAGTAAAGCATTCTCATTTGCACCTTTTCCTAAAATAACAGCATTTGTCACTTGAAAATCAATTCCTTTAATTTGATAGTATCTGGCAATATCAAATTGACCTTCGTTCGACACTTCTGAGAAGGAATGCTCACTGCCTTTAATTCTAATAGTTGCACCAATTCTGGGTGATTCTTCGAACTTGAAATTACTATCTTGCAAATAAACAATTACTCCATATGATTCTTTATTCAGTTGTAAATTGGAATTTCTGCTGTCAGAATGACAAGCATCATTAAGATAAATTAGAAATTTATTATTTTTAAATTCTTTTTGATAAATCTGACCTTCTATTATGACCGTCTGCCCATCAAGAATGACATTATTATAAATGGGCAACGGCCAAATTGTCAACAACAAATATATTACACATAGAAAACTCAGACTCATAATACATAACGGTCTGCCTCTCAAATAAAACAAGTCTCCTTCCCTTATTGTTCAACTAAGTCCAAATTTCTTTCAAAAGTACCTGATAAATCCATATTCTCACGAAACATTCGATTAGATTCTCCATCTATAGATATTTGTACTTTATTTACATTTTTCAGCTCCGAAAGTGAATTTACAATGGAATAGAGTGATAGCTCTTCTGATATATATCCCGAAGTATCAACTGCTATGCCTGTGAGGTCAACATAACATATTCCATCTTTCAATGTTATACTATTTATTTTCCGTTCAGGATCTAAGGTAGGCTTTACATCTTTATCAACAGGACCTTCAATTAGCTTTTCTAGGACCAGTTTTTCCATAGAGATATTACTACTATAAATTACATCTTCCTTTTTCTCTACGAGCTTATTACCTTCATTATTAGCAAAATATAAAGTGACTGTTGTCTTTTCATAAGAATTTATTTCATTCCCCGTATTGTCAATAAATGATTCTGCCATCATATTACCAACAGGTTTCCCATTCGTATCCACTAAAGGATTCCCATTAATTTGAAAAGAGATGCATTCTATTTTAGGGATTTGCGTCATTGTTTTTACGACAGATGCACGAAACAGAATTTCGGTTGTTTTACTCATATTCAAATATCCGTCATCAAAGTTTAATATTATTTGATTTGCTTCTAATTTATAATCTACCATCTTTGTATCATTACCCAGCACTTTTTTCAAATTAAAATTTACTGGTTCTCTAGATAACTGAGTCAACATTTCAGAAACTAACGTTTTTGTATCAGGCGAATCAGGTACAAATTCTTCACTTATTATCTTTGTTTCATCTTTGTTTAAATAGTATATCTGATAGGAATTTTCTCCTTGCGCCCTTGTCTGTATGGTTTTAGTACTGCCACATGCAAAAAGGCAAAAAGACAATAATATAATCATAAGTATCGTATACTTCGTTTTTTTCACGTGACACTCCCTTCCATAATCACTAACTTCCTATGCAATATAAAACAAAGGAACTTTTACATTAAAAGTTGTTCCTTCTCCTTCTTTACTTGATACCTTAATAGCTCCTCGATGCATTAAAATTGCATTTCGAGTAATTGCGAGACCTAAACCGGTTCCACCAATCTCTCTTGAATGAGATTTATCTACACGATAGAACCTCTCAAAAATATGTTCACATGCATCCTCGGGTATCCCTATTCCAGAGTCAGAAACTTCCAAAGTAAAGAATTGATGATCCGCATTCAAAGAAACTTTTACCCATCCATTTTTTCGATTATACTTTATAGCATTTTCTATTAAATTGGAAAATGCCAATGTGAGTTTCACCTCATCTACCTCAGCCTCAACTGGTCGCAGACTTTCAAATACAACTTCTATATTACTTTTAGCTGCAATCGGTCTTAGACGTCTTAAAATCAGTTCCATCAATTCATTAATATCCACATATTCAATATTTAATGTACCTGCTATTTTATCCATCTTAACTAAGGACAACAGGTCTGTAATAATTGTATTTTCTCTATCAATTTCCTGTGCAATATCCTCCATAAACTCACGATACAATTCTATCGGGGCGTTATCTTGTATAATTAAAGAGTCAGCCAAAACCTTCATGGATGCAAGAGGTGTCTTCAATTCATGTGAGACATTCGCTACAAACTCCTCTCTGGAATCATCTAATATTTTCATTCTTGCAAGTAGCTGATTAAACGCATCCATAATAGACTCCGTTTCTGCATAGTCTGGAATTGATATTATCTCCTGCCAAAATCCTTCCTTTACAGAACTAATTGCTTTTGTAACTCTGGCAAATGGTTGTACCAAAAAAGAAGAAACAGCCATAGCAATTGCAGAAATAATAATGCCCATAGTTATTTCCAATATCAAAGCTTTTCTCTTTAATAGTGTGATACTATCTACAATACTGTCTGTGGAAACACTAGTTAACATAGCACCTATTATTTCTTTGGAATCTGCACCAACAATTGGGATCGTCATCTCTATGTATTGATTTACATCATCATAGTTTGTTACGTTTTCCCCTTTAAAGCACTTAATTATCTCCTCAGAAATCATGGTTTTTGCTTCCGATATCGCATACGTATCCTTCACAACAACAAAATTTGAATCTACAATTAGAATTCTTCCATCATAAATATTAGACAGCTGCTCTAATTCACCATTT
>JAQUUB010000238.1 GCA_028694115.1 Lachnospiraceae bacterium | reverse complement strand
CCAGTGTCAATCCTTTTCCAATAGTATCTCTACGCCTGCATACTGTACCTTCACTAGCTTTTATTACTTCAACCTCTGCCATATTGACCTCCTCCTCTCTTGAAGTATGGTAAAATCAGAAACCTTTAATGTTTGTTTCTGACTTTACTATAATCCAAAAGTTAAATATGAACGAACATGTGAAAATGCCGATGAAAATTTTTCACCGGCATTCTACTATGTTATGTATTCATAAAACTAACCACGTTATATTCTCTCATAATTCTCTTTTTCACTGCTGTGTACTCGTCTTCACTGAGTAATGCCATACAATAAAGCTTTCCAAGAACAGCTAATTTCTTTGCTAATTCCAATTCTTTTGCCATTTACTCACTCCTCATCCAGCAGTTCAAGCTGATAGATAAGTGCTATATTAAGTTTTTCTATCAATCTTTTGTCAGTAATAGCTGCAATTTTCTTAATAACCTGCGTACGATCCGCACTGCACAATTGTTCGCACATTGCCATTCCTGATTCTCTCAAATTTTCACAGTCATTCTTATCTATAAAAATGTGCTCTGGTCTGTCAATTTGTCTAAATGATTGTGTCATCGGAATCACAAGAATCACAGGACAGTCTGGAATGAAACGGCCACATACAATAGCAGGACGAGAACCAACCATTTTACAATGTTCTGTATCATCTCCCATATTAATTAGTACAATATCACCTTTTTTAACAGGTTCCATAGCTAATGCTCTTTCAATCGTATTTGGCGCTTTATTGTAATTGTTTCCGTTCCCATCACCGTTACGGAAGACATTGTTATTTCTTGCTGGTTTAGTTATTTCAGGATAGTCTTCATCAAATTCTCTAATCTTCATTTTTTCTCCAATCTGGTCGGCTAGATTTTTCTAACCGACCTCCTTTTGATTTACTTAATTTTATTAATTACTAATTAATATCTACTGCTATATGCTTCTGTTAACTGAACTTCATAATCATGATCATCCCTATATAAAACAAGTTCATTTCCCTTTTTCACCAGAATGATTGCACCCAAAGTTATAAGGAATAAGGCAAATTCTTTCGCCTTTTTTTCACTGTTATAAAAACTTGTCAAACAATCAACAATAATAATATTACATTTACCAGTACGAATCGATTTGACTAAATTTGCAAGATAATCCCCTTCACCGCTATCGTGCAATTCAACAACCAAGTCAACTTCTAAATCATCAATTCCAGATCCGCATAACATTGTTCCCATTTCTTTTATAAGATTGGTACCTTCAGTTTCGGTCCCCTTTGTTCTTATATACATCTGTGCTTTATTCATTTTTCTTAACCTCCATATTCTCCAAATACCCATGAGGATGAACCGTGTGATCTTCCTTGGCATTTAATGATGATAAAATCTTGTCCTGAAACATCAGACCTCGCTGCACACTATAAAATCCGAATCTCTGCCTGATATAATCAACAGTTGCATCCATTTTCATCAGCTTATCTCTCTGTTCAAAACTTATAAATAAATCCAGCTGCTCAGGGAAAGTGTCTGCAACCAAATCTGCACCTCTTATACCAATACTTCTTATTGGCTTTTTCCAGGTATAATTTGCTTTGAATAATTGATAGGCCTCATCTGCTATCTCTTTAGTTATGTTGGTAGAATAAGGCATCTTTTTCTGTCTTGTGAAAGAAAAAAGTTCATTATCCCTGACGGATATTTCAACAACACGACACCTAAAACCATTTTCACGGAGCCTTGCAGCTACGCTTTCTGCTAAAACAGTCAGCACAATTTTGACATCTTCATCATTCTCCAAATCTTTTGGAGTCGTCGTACTATTTCCAATTGACTTAATGGGAGCATGATAATCCTCATTACTTACCGGAGAATCATCCCAACCGTTAGCAAAACCATGTATGATTAATCCCATTTTTCCAAGCTGTCCTTTAAGGATATCAGGAGATGTACATGCCAAATCACCAATTGTCCTAATTCCTAGTGATTTAAGTTTTGTAAATGTGCTTCTTCCTACATAAAGCAAATCACTAACAGGTAGTTTCCACGCTATATTCATATAGTTCTCTTTGTGGATTTCTGTAATTGCATCCGGCTTTTTATAATCAGATCCTAACTTTGCAAATATTTTGTTCCATGAAACACCAATGCTTACCGTAATACCAAGTTCCAACTTCATTCTCTGACTGATTTCCTCTGCTATCGTCCTGCCATCGCCTTTAATAGAACAACTTGAAGTCACATCCAGCCATGACTCATCGATTCCAAATGCCTGTTGCAAATCCGTATACTCTCCGTAAATCTCATGAGCCATCTTTGAAAACCGAAGATATAAATCCATTCTTGGAGAAACAAAAGTAATTTCCGGACAAACCTGTTTCGCTTGCCAGAGTGCCATACCTGTCTTTACTCCACATTTCTTAGCAACGTAATCTGCTGTTAAGACAATACCATGCCTAGCTTCGGGATCTCCGCCAACTGCTAATGGTCTTCCTCTTAGTTCTGGTCGATGTAATAATTCGATATTTGCATAACAACTATTTATATCAGAGTGCAATATAGTACGGTCACTCATCCTCTTGTCCTCCTTTCTTTTATTTCTTCGTATGTACTATTATATATCTCCTTTTTGGATATTACAAGGGAATTATTATTCTCATTTTATCCTTTTAGGATATTTTACTTGTATTTTCACAAAAAAGAGTATAGAATACTGATATAACATAAAGTAAAGATTAGAAAGCGAGTACGTTATGAAACAAATCGGTGAAAAAATAACCCAACGAAGAAATGAATTAAAACTTTCTCAGGTAGATGTTGCTACTGCTTTAACCCAAAAAGGATTCAAGGTAACAAATCAGGCAATCTATAAGTGGGAAAAAAATATGCACGAACCTAACGCAAGGCAATTTATGGCTCTGTGTAATGTTTTGGGTATTAATAATATTTTAGAAACTTTCTTAGATAATGAAGAAGACTTCCCACTTTCTAAATTAAACATGGAAGGTCAAAGATTGGTTAATGATTACATAAACCTGCTTATTAAGAGCGGAATGTATGAAAGACCACAGGCTGAAGTCATCTCTATTACCCGCAAGATTAAATTGTTTGACTTACCCGCTTCTGCAGGTCCAGGTCAATACTTGGATGATGATAGCTTTTCAGAAATTGAAGTTGGAAACGAAGTTCCAGAAATCGCAAATTTTGGTATTAGAATTAGCGGTAACAGTATGGAACCACAATTTATTAACGGGCAGACAGTGTGGGTACATGAGCAACCAACTCTTCATAACGGAGAAATTGGTATCTTCTACTACAAAGGAGATGCATATTGCAAAAAATTCCTAAATAACTCTAATGGCTCTTTCCTTGTTTCATTAAACAAAGACTATAGCCCCATTACAATTGATAGTAATTCTGATTTTAAAATATTTGGAAAAGTTGTTGGATAAATGAAAGCCTGCCAAACCGGCAGGCTTTCATTTTTCTTCAATCCAAAACATCTCATCCACTGATTTGTTAAAATACTGAGCTATCTGTAGCGCAAGTAGTATTGATGGATTTAATTCACATCGTTCAATCATACTTATAGTTTTTCTACAAGTACCAATTTCATTAGCTAACTGCTCTTGATTGATTCTGTTAGTTTTTCTTAATTCACGTAAATTTGTATTTATTGTAATCAATGGCACGCCTCCATAGTAATGTCTTTCTACCATAGATTATAAATTTTATTCTGTCCTATAAAACGGACTCTTAAAGCTTTGACTATGCCTTTTCTTTTTTCTGCCTCTAATCACTTGATTATTTTCGTTTTTTCGGAGGCTATATATAATAAAAATTACTTTAATGCATTTTCTATCAAAGGTTCATATATGTTCTGTGCAAATTCCGCTTCAACTGAACGCGTATTCCACTAACAACTGAACATTGATTCCACCCGTTTCTGAACGCGTTTCCGGTTCGTTCTGAACATATGATTTAACAAAGTGTTATAGTCATTTCGTA
>JAQUUB010000084.1 GCA_028694115.1 Lachnospiraceae bacterium | reverse complement strand
AGAGCTTCATCATCTCCTGTTTCAATTCCGATTGTCAAACCGTTATATCCCACTTTCCTTAATTCTTCAAGCTCATGATCTGTTTTTAGTGTTATGTCCGTTACTCTGGAAAAGCCACCTATTGTTTGATTATCTGCAAAATATTTTTTAATAAGATTTGCGATTGCTATAAGCCTGTCAAAATTCAAAACAAATGGATTTGCTCCCGTTAAAAAAGTTCTTGATACACAGTGCTGTTTCCAAAGTCGGAGTTGCCCCTGTGCTTCCTGTAAATCTGCTTCTATATCTTCTAATGGTGACATTCTAAATTTGAAAGGAATATCATCATATAAGGTACAAAACTTACATTTATGGTGAGTACAGCCCGCAGTAACTTCTAACAATAACGAAGACGCTTCATAAGGGGGTCTCCAAATAGTTCCGGTATAGTGCATATAAAATTCTCCTGTTCATTGTATTTTACAAAATTAATTTTGTATTGAACTTAGAATAATATGATAGTTGCTGAAGTTCAAGTACGGTCTTTTTATGGTAATAGTATTATTTTGAATACTATGTATTGAAAATAGATGTATGTTGAATTCTCATATTTTTTATTTTATAATACAGAAAAGGAGTCGATATTATGACTAAAAATAAATTTAACAATGAAGAAGTGATTGCTCGCTGCGTCCCCATGAGTATCCTGAACTTCCTGTAGAAAGTGCCACTCAAAAATTTTAAAGATAATAAAAATGCTGAAAAAGCTTGAAAATACGCGAAAAAACGGTTAAAAACCTTGCCAAAAGTGGAAGAAAAAGGTATAATTATAAGTGTAAAGTACCACTCAAAAGGAGGCCGCTTATGTACCTGGATTTTCTTGTAAAGATACCTGATGTTAAAGGCAGAATCACCTGTAAACTAAAGGGTAACGCCGTGTATATTAACTATGAGTATGCCAGAGAATATGATCCTGACAGAAAGTTCAATATACCCAAAAGAGCAACCATAGGGAAACAGTCAAAGGCTGATGCAACTATGATGCAACCGAACCAAAACTATCTGATGTATTTTCCGGGAACGGAATTACCGGAAGAAAGGTTTTCATCGAAAAGATGCAGTCTTATTCGTGTTGGAGCACAGATAGTGATAGAGAAGATATTGCAGGAGTACAGACTCCCGGAGATTTTGGAACATTATTTTGAAAAAGATTCAGGTCTCTTTCTTGACTTTGCATCCTATACAATAATTACAGAAAACAACGCCGGACAATACTACCCTGATTATGCCTATAACCATTCACTTTTCACAGAGGGAATGAAGGTATACAGCGACTCGAAGATTTCAGATTTTCTGCACAGCATATCACCTGACCAGAATGTGGAATTTTTAAATGAGTGGAATGGCTGTAGAGACCACAGGGAAAAAATATACATATCATACGATTCCACCAACAAGAATTGCCAGGCTGGTGATTTGGAACTGGCAGAGTTTGGACATGCGAAGATAGATATTGGAACACCGATCATCAATTATTCAGTAGCCTATGATACAGACAACCGTATTCCGTTGTTTTATGAAGGGTATCCAGGAAGCATTAACGATATGTCACAGCTTCAATACGTGATACAAAAGGCACAGGGATATGGGTATAAAAAGATTGGTTTCATCCTTGACCGGGGATATTTCTGCAAGGACAACATTGAATATATGGATAGTTGTGGATACGATTTTGTGATTATGGTCAAGGGGATGGCATCCTTTGTAAATGAAATGGTTTTGAAGCATAAAGGTACTTTTGAAAACAAGAGAAATAAAAACATAAACAGATATAATGTATATGGAACAACGGTGAAAGATGCACTCTATGTTACAGATGAAACAGAGAGATATTTTCATATATATCATGAACCGTATAAAGAAGCTTCGGAACGTGAAGAAGTAGAAGAAAAGATAAACAGTCTTTCCGGATTTTTGGAAAGTCAGCTTGGAGAGGAATATGAGGCTGGAAAAAAGGTTGAACAGTATTTTGAACTGTTTTACGGAAAAGATGGAAAGCTGGCTGCTTATAAAGAAAAAGAAGAGGTGATAGAACGGGAAATTGACCTTTGCGGGTATTTTGTGATTGTAACATCGAAAGAGATGTCAGCAAAAGAAGCAATTGAACTTTATAAGAGCAGAGATACCTCGGAGAAGCTGTTCAGCAGTGATAAATCATTCCTTGGAAACAAGAGTTTCAGAACACACAGTAACGAATCTACAGCAGCAAAAATGTTTGTGGAATTCATAGCGCTGATTATACGAAGCCGCATCTATACAAGCCTGAAAGCAGAAGCAGAAAGGCTTGAGAGCAAACCGAACTATATGACAGTCCCGGCAGCATTAAAGGAACTGGAAAAGATAGAAATGGTCAGGGGATATGATAATGTATATCGTCTTGATCATGCGGTAACAGCAACACAGAAAACGATATTGAATGCATTTGGAATGACAGATGCAGATATCAAGAGAAGTGCAGAGCGAATTAGTGAAAAACTAAAGTATTCAAGGGGGTAAAATATCATGGCAAGAACAAACAGAACAAGTGAGATAGAGAAACAGTTAAAGAAAAAGCAGGATAAACTCATAGGCCTCAAAGAGGAGTATGATAAAGCAGCAGATGAAATTCAGGAACTGCTCAACGAAATGAAAGAAGTTCAGAAATTGGATCTGATGGAAGCCTTTGATAAGAGTGGAAGGTCGTATGAAGAGATGATGGAATTTATGAAAGTCGCTCCAATCAGGACTACGACCAAGCAATCGTCAGGACGTCGAGGAAGACCTAAAAAGACCATTTGAGTGGAACTTTTTTAGGAAGTTGAGGTAAAACTTATTGTTTTGTTTCTTATTACTACTTTATTAGAACGATATTTTTTAATCATTAATGACATAAATGCTGTAAGAGATCATTATATTAGTACAACATTTCTTGCTATTTCAGTATTTTTATTTTGTATTAAGAATTCAACTGTAAGGAATGAAATAGTAGCATATATTGGAAGAAAGTATTCTACATGTATATATATTCTTCATCCAATTTTTGTTTCCATTTTTAATTTAATGATTTCAAAATTGAAAACAGATAGTATTTTAAAATATCTAGAGGTATTCATTGTTTATTTGACTACATTAGGCTTTGTGATATTTATGGATAAATTGAATGCTTTTTATAAAGAATATAGGGTGTCAAAAGCCTAGAAGTGTGTATGGTTCGAATTTCTAATCAAACTAAAAGGATACAATGGATTGATGAAATGAAGGGTTTTTTAATATTATGCGTAGTGCTGGGACACATAGCAGATGGATATTTAAAAGCAAATACATTCCCGGAAATTGCTCTTGTTTTACGTAATCTAAATAATGTGATTTATTCTTTCCATATGCCTCTTTTCTTTCTTGTTAGTGGGTTTGTATTTTCAAGGGCATACTTATCATTGAATGGGATTAGTAATTTAAAAAGAGTAAGCAAAGCAATAATAAATAATATTTGTATATATGTTTTTTTAGTCTTTTGTGGGGGGTACAAGTTGTTATTCTCTAAGTATGCGAATACCTCTATTTCAGGGGGACAAATATTAGCTATTTGGGGTAAGCCATTAGATTTATATTGGTATTTGTATGTATTGATATTTTATTATTTTCTATTATATTTATTAAAGGTACTGATAAAAAAAGAATAGAGCTTTATTCTGGATGTTTTTAGGTACTTCTATTATTGGAAGTGTAATTCATTATAATGAATGGTTTCAAGTAAGAAATATTATATTTTATTCTTTATTTTTCTTTATGGGTATTGTTATGTCACAGGAAAGAATTTTGAAGAATATAAATTTAATCGCTATATTTCTATTAATTGCGATAGGATTAATATTTTTCTTTTGGGGAAATGAGAAAAGTTTAAATAAAATACCTATAGTTAATATTTTTATAGCCATTGGAATTTCATTATTTTTGATGTATATATTTGAGTTTGATTCTTTTATTACTAATAATGGATTATTTCAGTTGTGTGGAAAATATTGCTTAGAGATTTATGTTATTCATTGCTTCTTAACATCAGGAAACAGAGTAGTGTTACCGAAGATGGGAATACATAATGCATATATGAATGTTATAATCAACTTTGCAATATCTATTTCAGTACCAATTGCTTTTTCATGGTGTTGTCAGAAGCTTAAAATACATGATTTATTTTTCAAACCATATTCTTTTATGAAGGCTTATATAAAGACAGACAAATAAGATGGTTTAACAGGAATATGATAGGACCTATAAACATTGGGCGAATAAATAATTGTACAAAATTTGATAAGTTTTAGCATATTCGTTTTTATTGATGGAGAATAATTTCCAGAATAGAAAAGAGACCATCATAAATAAATGATGATCTCTCAATTACATAATAAAGACATGTTACAACTGATATTCTTTGTATAATTTTTCACGATATATTTTATCAGTAGTGACTTTTGAAATTTTATTTTGGCAGTTATCTGCAATTAAGCAGTTTATTAAATTGGCTAGACGTTGTTCCCCATAGCCAATGGCAGCTTTTTGTTCATATTCATAGCGTTCTCTTGCTTCACACTGCATACGGATTTTTTCATCTGCACTCATGACATACATGGTAGCAGCGGCTTCTTTAATGGCATCATTTTTATCTGCTAACATTTTAATATCCTCCCATGTTTTGGCGAGAAAGAGTTTAGCCCAGTAATCTAATTGATGTGAGATATCTTCCTCGGTAGCGATATGTATCTGAGTTAAGTCTAGCACAGACAGGGTGAATTTGTCACTATAGATATGATGGTTTTTCACATTCATTATTTTATTAGTGGCATAGAATTCAGGGCATTCAGGAAACAGTGTGAAGTTAAGGATTCCAATCTGATGAACAAGGAGAACGTTTGCGTAAACAGAACCACGATTCAGCTGGTCGAACTCTCTGGAAAGATATCCGATGGAGCGATCCGGCCAATCCAGATAATTGGTAATCTGCATTTCAATGTTGATTAATTCATTGTCGTTCAGAAGAATCTTCAGATCCAGGATAAATGTTTTGGAATCAATTTGTTCCCCTAAGATGATGGGATTTCGAATATCAATGGAATTAATTTCATCTGCTTTTAGGTGAAGCAGTGAGCAGACAAGCCCTCTCAAGACGTTCTGATTATCTTGCATGACAGCACGAAACAGGTAATCATTGGTGAGACTATAGGGGACTTTTCCAGTTGCAGAGTCGAGAATAGAGAGATCATAGTGGGAAGCGGAGATATTAGAAGTGTGATTTGCCATATAGGTTCCTCCTTGGCAGATGTGTGGCATGAGATTTGCAGATATATTTAAAATAGTAATGAAAATGTACATTGTAATGTCACAGGAATGTATGTACAAGATATAAATCTGAGAAAATATTCAGAAAATTCATGCCAGATTAATAGTTGCAAAATATTGGAAATGTATGGCGAAATGCCACGATGGTCATAGACCTTAGAACTACACATAGATGTGTAACTGAAAGCATCTTATCACAGTATGAGAATAGAAGCAAGATATACAAGAAAATATAGGGAGGTTATAAGGTGGAGAAAAAGTATAATTATTTAATTGTAGGTGCAGGACTTTTTGGGGCAGTGATGGCGAATCATTTGAAAGAAGCAGGAAAGAGCTGTCTGGTAATTGACAAACGTTCCCATATTGCAGGGAATATTTACTCAGAGGAAATAGAAGGAATACAAGTGCATATGTATGGACCTCATATCTTCCATACCGCAGATGAAGAAGTGTGGAATTATATGAGTAAGTTTGCAAGATTTAATCATTTTAGATATGAACCGGTAGCGAATTACAAAGGTGAATTATACAACCTTCCTTTTAATATGAGCACTTTTCATCAGATGTGGGGAATTAATACACCACAGGAAGCAACGGACCTCTTGGACCAGCAAAGGGCTGAAATAAGTGCAGAGCCTGCAAATTTGGAAGAGCAGGCGATAAAATTAATCGGACGTGATATATATGAGAAGCTGATCAAGGGATACACACAGAAACAGTGGGGCAGACCCTGTACAGAGTTACCGGCATTTATTATCCGACGACTTCCGGTGAGGATGCGGTTTGATAATAACTATTTCAACGATGCTTATCAGGGCATTCCAGTAGGTGGATATACCAGAATGATCCAGAAGATGTTACAGGGAATAGAGGTAAGATTAAACTGTGATTATCTTTTGAACAAGGAAGAATTAGATTCTATGGCAGAAAAAGTCATCTATACAGGTCCAATAGACGAATATTTTGGATATTGCTTTGGACCATTAGAATATCGGAGCTTACGCTTTGAGACAAGTGTACTGGACACAGATAATTATCAGGGAATTGCGGGAATGAATTTTACAGATTCAGAGACACCCTATACCAGAATCGTAGAACATAAGCACTTCGAGTTTGGTAAAGGGAATCCTGGGAAGACGGTGATTACAAAGGAATATTCGCAGGAATGGACGAAGGGCATGGAGCCTTACTACCCGGTAAATGATGATAGGAATCAAGAGCTTTATGAACAATATCAGGAATTAGCAACGAAGGAACAGAATGTGATATTTGGCGGTCGCCTTGCAGAGTATAAGTACTATGATATGGACAAGGTTGTCAGGAGAGCACTGGATTTATGCAAGGGCATGGAATAAATGTAAATGATAAGTGAAGACAATAAAAGGTTTGACTTGTTTTTATGAAAGAAGACAGATTAAAAAGATAAAAGGTGGTAAGATAATGTGTCAAAGACTACGCTAGCCATCGTACCAGCGACTTGGTACAATTAAGAAAGCAATGTAATAAAAGTAGGAAGGAAGAATGATTCGATGAAAAATAGTGGTGAGATTAGATGGTTGCAGTTATCAGACTTGCATATGTTTGATTCAACAGAAATGAAAGTTCAAAAAAAAGAATTATTTCAAAAATTTAAAAACAAAATTGATTTTATAGTTATAACTGGAGATCTTCACCAATATGGTAAGGATTATTCTTTGACATTAGAATTTTTAGAAGAGTTGTATTCTCAAATGGAAATTGAGAAAAAAGATATTATTATTGTACCGGGTAATCACGATGCGTCTAGTTCGGATAAAAGAAAGGAAATGTTGATGGAAATAGATGCAAACATTGAAAATAATCCGGATGTATATAGGTCTAATTTGAAAGAGTTATATAAAGCATTCAAAAAATATAGAGAATTTTTGCAAACATTTTATGGCGATAGTATAGATGAATATTCTTTTTTGGAAAATGGTATTCGTGTTTGGGAAAACAAAATAGAAATTCTTTGTATAAATACGGCATTAGGAAGTGATGAAGATCATAGCAAACTTCAATTTATAGATATTTATGGATTGGAAAAATTACAAAATAAAAATTTGCCTTGCATAGCAATTATGCATCATGATTATTATGCTATTACTGATGCACATAAGCAGTACCTAAATAATAGGTTACATAAACTTGGAGTTAGTGCAACCTTAAGTGGTCATAAGCATAGGTATTCAAAAGGGGTGATTGAACTTCAGAATGAAGAAGTTATTTCTAATTATTGTTGTGCAAAATCAACCCCTCAACCAGATGATATATGGTCTGACATTGGAATTATTGAATATAGATGGGATTTAAAAGACAATAATGTAGGGGTTATTCCTTATGAGTGGGGGAGTGGGAATGGTGGATTTATACCGTCTATGAAGTTGGAGCGTGGCAAAAATTTAGAAGTCGATAATACAAGGAGTGTTACTTTTAAACAAAGTTTTAAAATGAAAAGTAATATTGAAAAAAATATAGAGAATTCATTGGTTGATAATACAGAAGTGAAAAGGACAATGAGCGAGAATGCAGAATTTGAAGAATTTTATAATGATGTCCAAAAAAAATATTTGGATAAAATATTAGATTATATCCAAAATGATGATAAAAAATATAATCGGGCTATTAACATGATGGAAAGAATAGTGACATATGAAGGGAAAAAAATAGAATTTTACTCAATAATAGATTCAATTCTTTCTTGCCAAAAAAAAATTGTCTTATCAATAAATGGATTACAAGGAACAGGAAAGTCTACTTTTCTTTCGTTAGTTTATTTTGAGTTAAAGAAAAGGTATGAGAAAACAAAAGTTTTCCCAATATTAATTGATCTTCACTCTTTAGATAATAATAGTAAAACAAGGGCAAAAAATATATTACAAGGTGATTTGATTAAAATTGATAAATTGATTAAAAAAAATCAGAGTATAAAATTTCTTTTATTATTTGATGGAGCAGATGACTATCGAAGAAAGACAACTGATTTGGAATATATTTTATGTAAATATGTTGAAAGTAATCAAAAGGGTAATTTTGCTTTTTGTATTGGAAGTGCGGATAATTTACCAGGAGAAATGTGTGAAAGGAGTAAACTGCAAAAATTTTCTTATAAGGCTTCATACAAGATGGAAACACATAGAATGCTTAAAGAGGATGATGATAAAATAACAGCAATCCTTAAGGCATTAATTGAAATTTATTCTTTTAATGTAAGGGAAGAAAAAGTTAATGTAATTAAAAGAGCAATAAATGTATATACAATTAGTAAAATTGATTATAGAACATTATTAATAGTTTTACGGGTTATTGATATGAGTACAGGCCATAAAATTGGTATTCAACTTGGTAACTATTTTTATGATTACTATATCACTGAAATGGGTGGCAGTGAGGGAGAATTTTTTAAACTAGCAAAATGTGCATATCATTTTACAATTTTAAGAAAAAATGATGCATTTAGAAGCATTAAGCGTTCAGACATTATTTATAATAATGGAATTACTATAGATTTTTTGTTGGCATACTACTTTGTATATATAATTAGAAATAATGAAGTGGATTTAAAAGACGTATTGAACAGTAAATTTGTTTTTACCGCATCGGTAAATAAATTTATAAAAGATTTGATATTAAATAAGTATAAGAATGAACAACAGAGTATTGTGCAAGCATTAATAAAAGCATATGATATTTCAGATATGTCAATGAAGTCGCAAATTTGTTATATTTTAGGAAGAATAGAAGATAAAAATGCTAGAGAAATGTCAAAGGATTTTTTAATAAAGCAATGGGATTCATGTCATGATGGCTTATTTAGAGAAGGAGATATGTGTAAGGAGCAAGATACATTAAAATCAAAAGAACAAGATATATTAAGATCAAAGGAACAGGATATAAAAAGTGAATTAGTTTTATTTAGAACAATATCTGTGAGCTTAATATGGATTGGATATGATAAGAAACAAGAGGAATTTTTAAACTGTTTGTTATTGAATGAGAAATTGAACCAAATTAATAGAGGATTTCATCTTGAATATTATGAGGAAAAGGCATACATGAATGGAGAAAGTCCTACTTATGTGGATGATAAAAATATACCTATTGACAAAACTATGAAATATCTTATAAGTAATATTAGTAAGGGATTTTCGACGATAGAAGATTTCAACAAATCCATATATTTAGATATAATAACACTATATTCAATTTATCAATATAGAATGGAAAATTCTTCGATACGGGAAAAATATCAGGAAACATTAATAGAAATTTCCGAAAAGATTTTGAAATCGCCGAAAATACAAAGTACGATTATAATAAACTATGTGACTACAATAAAAGAATTATTAGGAGTAAATCCATATAAGACATTTTTACAAGAATTATATAAAGTAAAGACTGTCAGAAGAGAAGGATGGATAAGAAGAAATATACAATTACCAGAGTCTATTGCAGAGCATATGTATGGTTGCTATTTGTTGGGAATATTTTTTTTACCAAACAATATTCATCAATGTATAGATTACAATATACCTGACATTGAAAAATATGTTCAATATTCTAAAAAAAGAATATTGGAGATGTTGTTGTTACATGATTTGGCAGAGGTGAAGATTGGAGATATTGTTTCACCAGAAAAAGTATACGAAGATGAAGAAAGAGAAAATAAACGTTTTGATTATTATGAGTATTTATGTTCCTTTCCAGGTGTATATGGATTGGGAAATCAAAAAGGAGTTTGGGAGGAATTTTCAGAGAACTCAACAATCAATGCTAAAATAGCTAATGATATGGACAAAATTGAGGCAGTAATTCAGGCATATATGTATCAAAAAAATAATGAAATAGATATGATAGAATGGAAGGAATATGCTCGAAAGAATGTATATACATCCTTAGGAAAGCAGTTTTTGGAATTTGCAATTGATAAGATAATGATATAAAGAGAAGGGCTTACTTATACATAGGATGCTTTCTATGAAAAGTTAGCTTCTAGAACAAAAGTATCAATCAATAGTTCATTTTAATGTGTTTTCTGTTATATTGTATTATGAAGAAATTCAATATTTCCGCTATCTTTGTTTTGCTGTCATGGAAAATATTGAGAAGCTGATCAAGGGATATACACAGAAACAGTGGGGCAGATTCTGTACAAAGTTACCAGCATTTATTATCAGACGACTTACGGTGAGGTTTGATAATAATTATTTTAATGATGCATATGATATGGACAAGGTTGTCAGGAGAGAACTGAATTTATGCAAGGATATGGAAATGAGTAATTAGTTGTAGGATAAAAATCATGTAAAGGATGGAATTACTTTTTCCAAATGGAAATTACAGAATGAATAAGAATGATGAATTAAAGGAAACCACGAAAGAATCTGCATTGGTATTTTCAGGCAAGATGCTCCAGGTATATGACGATACCGTTATATTACCGGATGATAAGACTTCCACCAGAGAATTTGTGCGCCATATCGGGGCAGTGGCTGTTGTTCCCATCACTGAGGATGGAAAAGTTATAATGGAAAGACAGTTTCGATATCCCATAGATGCAGTGGTGAGGGAGATACCCGCCGGAAAATTGAACACTAAAGATGAGGACAGACTGTCTGCAGCGAAACGAGAATTGCTGGAAGAGACAGGAATTTGGGCGGATGAATGGATAGATTTGGGAAAGTATTACCCGGCACCGGCTTATAGTGATGAGATGCTTACTCTTTATCTTGCACGTGGTCTACATGAAGGAGTCCAGAAACTTGATGAAGATGAATTCCTGGATATAGAGAGAATTCCATTTACGGATGTATTGAAAGATGTCCTTGAAGGAAAGATTACGGACGGTAAGACGCAAGTTGCTATTATGAAGGCGGCTCTTGTGTTAGGAGAAATTCACTGATAATATTTATGAATGGAGTACAGCCCAGTAATCGAATTAATAGACATCGTCAGTTTTGTGACAACCAAGTTAATCAGCAACAGTATTAGCATATCAGTTTCCATAATAGGAAAGAGACCACCCAAAATGATGATCTCTCAATTAGAAATGAATGGAATATTACAACTGATATTCCTTATATAATTTTTCACAATATTGTGGATCAGTAGCGGCGGTTATTATTTCATCGTCACGATGGTCTGCTTTTAGGCGATTGGCAAGGGAGGCAAAATGATCACGTTCTTCATCATGACCTTTTTCAAGCCCTTTTTTAAATCCTTTTTCTTCACCAAGCTTTAACCCACAGCCAATGGCGGCTTTTTGTTCATATTCATAGCGTTCTCTTGCTTCACACTGCATACGGATTTTTTCGTCTGCACTCATGACGTACATGGTAGCAGCGGCTTCTTTGATGGTTTCATTTTTCTCTGCTAACATTTTAATATCCTCCCATGTTTTGGCGAGAAAGAGCTTAGCCCAGTAATCTAATTGATGTGAGATATCTTCCTCTATAGCGATATGTATCTGAGTTAAGTCTAGCACAGACAGGGTGAATTTGTCACTATAGATATGATGATTTCTTACATTCATTATCTTGTTGGTGGCATAGAATTCAGGGCATTCAGGGAATAGAGTAAAGTTAAGGATTCCAATCTGATGAACGGGGAGGACATTTGAGTAAGCAGAACCGCGGTTCAGCTGGTCAAACTCTCTGGAAAGATATCCTATGGAGCGATCTGGCCAGTCCAGATAATTGGTAATCTGCATTTCGATATTAATCAATTCGTTGTCATTTAGAAGAACCTTCAGATCCAGAACAAAAATTGTCAAGGGGTGAAATGATATTTTCTGTTCTTTGGGAGAGGTCGGGGGTGCGGGGGCAGCGCCACCGCAAAGGCTACCGATAACCACCGCACCAGTGAAGCCGATTTTGCCGTATAATGAATCAACCGAAAACGGGGAGCAGGATTTTTTATCCTGCTCCCCGTTTTCGGCGGCGAAGTGGCACGGCAAAAATCCAGACGGTCAAGGGTTTAAGGGTGGAGATTTTCGAGAGAAAATACTACCCGCCCCTTGACTGACTGGATAGGTGAAACGGTAGAGTTTCCGTTGCTTTTGGAGTGTGAATCTTGTATAATTAATTTTAGTTATAGGATTGAAACTGGATTGCGATTTTACTTGTACTATTTCAACGAAAAAGAACGACTGGAAGGAGTTGTTATTGTGTTCTGTATGCGTAATGAAATACTTGATAATGTCAGGGATTCTGACATTAAAAAATTTTTAATGTTATTGTCATGCGATTTTTGCGACTCCTGCACTGAAAGAGGAACGTTTATTCTAGATAACAGTTTACAATCGCTTTTTGTTTTGCCGATATTTACAATTGCCCGCAATATGAATGAAGAACATGTCTTGTTTCGCACTATGTCTATCACTTTATTAGAAAAGGTTCAGGAAACCTTTGCAGGTAAAGTTGTTGCTGATGAGAGAGAAATAGTTGAATTTATAGATAACTATAATGGTTATCACAAGGACAGTAGCGAAATGCAGCAAAATATGCTCATAAAGTCGTATCAAACTATTAATGAGTGTTCATACCTAGAACTATTTAAGAGGGTTCTATATGACGAGCAATACAGTGTAGCTATGAATATGGCAATGAATTTCTTTAAATTTAACGTAGAAGTTGGTGGCCATGGTTTTTATTATAATTATTCATATAATCGAGGATTAAAGAAATCTGATAAAGAAAATATATTTTTTGAAATTGGGCGAATGCTCGATGAAGGGGCAACAGAATGGTTGACGCAGAAACTCTGTGCGAAAAGCGATGAACCAATAAAATTAGCAAGATATCATACTGAGGTCAGCTATATTAAAAAGATAATTCAAAAATATACAGAAAAAGAAGTGACTAAAGCCTACATGAGTGGCCTATCAGGCGGATTACCTCTTGATTTTTTCTATAACATAACAATGCCATCTGAAAAATGTGATTTTTATCACATTTTTAAGTTTACTGACAGTCAAGATTGGCGTTCAGCCATTAGTCTGCTAAACAGCTTGCCTCAGCCATATGAAACGGAGAGAAAATGATGGACTATAACTTTACTGAACATGAAGCAAATCAAATTGCAGTTTGCCTTTACGAAATATATGAGGCGATTGTATTTGATGAGAATAAATCTATTGTTCATTATTCAATAACGTCAATAGCAGTTAATTCCGTTGAGACACAAAACAAACTTGACATAGCGTTTTTTGATGAACACAAGGGTATTGCATTCGCGTATGAATCGCACAATGAATTGACAAAGCGTTTTCTGTCTAAAATTAAAATTTTAATGGATGACGCATTCAATACTGTATCAAAAATTGCAACGACCTACTCAAATGTTACCGATATTATGGCGGTTACTGTTCCATATGTTATGCTAAAATTCGGTGTTGATAATCAAGAGATAGGTCTCTTTGTTGGCTTAGGAATCCTAGTATCCCAAATAATTGTCGAAAGAATAGCTGAAAACAAAGGAAATAAAACGCACATTAGTCGAGAAGAATTTCTGCAATTTATTAAAATCAATCAAGAATTTCTAAATAGTGTAGCCGAATCAGATGTCACGAAACCATTATTACAATACAAGCAAGATTTACTATTGTTGATGGAAAAATTGGATAATGATTGATAGTCTCATAATATGAGATGCTTAGCATAATCCAAAATCATCTATTTCATATTTGAGTCTTAACTTCCTGAAATAATCATACTCACTCAAAAAATCGGACTCAAAAAAGTCGTACAACGCCAAGAAAATCAAGGATTTTTATTGATTTTCTTGGCAATATTTAGTATAATTATTAAGTATGATATCATACTTAAAGAGGGAGCGAATATGTACTTTGATTTTTTAATTGAAATACCAAAAGACACTGGTAAAATCTCACTCAATAGACGTGGTGGAATTTCATATGTAGAGTATACATATGGGCGAAGATATGTCCCTGAGAAAAAGTATAACATTCCAAAACGAACGACGATTGGAAAGATTTCAGATACTGATTCAAACTATATGTATCCGAACCCAAACTTTATTAAGTACTTTCCAGAAGTTGAACTTCCGGAATTGAAAGATCGTGCATTAAGGAGTAGCTGTCTTCGAATCGGCACATATATTGTAATCAAAAAAATAATTGAAGAATACCACCTTGATGATATGATGAAAAGAATTATCGGACATGATAGCGGACTATTCCTGGATCTGGCGGCCTATTCAATTATAACGGAGAATAATGTAGGTCAGTATTATCCGGATTATGGATTTAACCATCCACTATTTACGAATCAGATGAGAATTTATAGTGATTCGAGAGTATCTGATTTTATTACAAGTATTACCTGTGACCAGAGCATTGGATTTTTAAATGAATGGAACGCATCGAGAAGTCATCGGGAAAAAATCTACATTTCGTATGATTCGACAAATAAAAGTTGTCAGGCTGGTGATATTGAGATTGCAGAATTCGGACATCCCAAGGATGGTAAAGACTATCCAATATTTAATTATTCTATTGCGTATGATCATGATAACAGAGAGCCTCTTTTTTATGAGGAGTATCCTGGAAGTATTATCGATATGTCACAGCTGCAAATCATGCTTGAAAAGGCAAAGGGCTATGGATATAAAAATGCAGGTTTCATTCTGGACAGAGGCTATTTCAGTAAGGGAAATATACGATTCATGGATAAAAACGGATATGATTTTGTGATTATGATGAAGGGAATGAAATCACTGGTCAGAGAACTTATTCCGGAGAACCGTGGAACCTTTGAAGATGACCAACACAATAACATACGCCAGTATAAGACATATGGAATGACTATAAAAAGAAAAATATTTGAATCGGATGAAAAAGAAAGATATTTCCATTTGTATTACAGTAGTATGAAGCATGCGTCAGAGCAGGAATTGCTGGAAGCAAAGCTTGACCGAATGAGAAAGAGTTTGAAGAAGTTATATAAGAAGCCGATTGTTATGGATAAAAGCTATGAGCATTATTTTACCCCTGTTTATTATCATGAAGGAAAGGAAGATCAGCTGTTTGAACTTGTACAGGAGAAATCGGATGTTATTCAGAAAGAAATACGACTGTGTGGATATTTCTGTATTATCACATCCAAAAAGATGAGTGCTAAAGATGCATTAGAACTATACAAAAGTAGAGATGCATCTGAAAAGCTGTTCAAGGGAGATAAATCATACCTTGGAAATAAGGCAATACGTGTACAGTCCGACGAGTCAGCAGAAGCAAAGATATTTATTGAGTTTGTTGCGCTGGTGATACGAAATAAGATGTATACCAATCTGAAAGATACTGTCATTGAAGATGACAATAAAGCGAATTATATGAATGTACCAGCTGTAATCAGGGAACTTGAGAAGATTGAGATGATTCGTCAGACAGATGGGGAATATCGACTGGATCATGCAGTGACAGCGACCCAGAAAGCTATACTCAAAGTATTTAAGATGGACGCAGGATTTATACAAAGAGAAGCTGGAAAAATCAGAACAGAATTGCGAGAGGGGAAATAGATTATGGGAAGACCAAGAAAGAATATGTCAACGAAAGAACTTGTAGCGAATGCTGAAGAAGAGGTTCTTAAAACGAAAGAAGCTTATGACAAAGCGGTGGCGAAATTAAAGGACCTTCGTGATAAACAGGATAAGGAACAGCAGAGAGAATTGCTGAATGCAATCTCGAAAAGCAAGTGGAGCTATGAACAGATCATGCAATTTGTGCAGAAAGACCCAGCAGATTTTGATGACGAATAAACCTATAAATCCTACTCATTTAAAATGGAGATGTTGAAATGAGTAGGATTTTTTCAGAAAGTACAGAATAAGGAAATGGAAATACTTATATTGTAGTAATTATTTGTAAATTTACTTTTACTCGGATAAATGATAAAATAAACGAGCAAAGGTAAATAAAGCCCGGAAGGAGCCAATTATGGATAGGAATGAAGCACTACAAACAATGATTGAAGAGAATAATGGCTACTTAATTACGTCACAGGCGGTAGAAGCAGGTATAACAAAACCATTTCTTTCGAAATATATCAAAGCGCATCATATGGAAAAAGCAGCGCATGGTATTTACAACGAAGAGGATGTCTGGCCGGATGAACTATATATTATGCAGATGAGAAGTAAGGCTGTTATTTTTTGCGGAGAAACTGCATTGTTTCTTCATGGAATGACAGATAGAGAATACTCAAAAATCTGTGTGAGTGTACCAGCAAAATATAATGTATCTCATTTGAAAAATGAAAATATAGAAGTGAGATATGTGCAGGAAGATATTTATAGTCTTGGAGTATGTGAAGTGAAATCTTCTAGTGGGAACTATGTTAAGGCGTATGATATGGAACGGTGTATCTGTGATCTGATTAAGGATAGAAAGAAATACGAAGTACAGTTGTTTCAGACAGCCATGAAAGAATATATGTCAAATAAGGATAAACGCATTTCTACATTAATTGAGTATGCGGAAAAACTAGGTATTAGAGATGAAGTAATGAAATATGTGGAGGTACTTGTATGATTCATACGGCGAAGCAGTTAAAAGATAAAGTAAGAAATATTTCACAAGGTAATAATGATGTTGCAAAGATGTTAATACGAAATTTTGTTATGGAACGATTTTTGGAAAGAGTATCCATATCTTCTTATAAAGACAATTTCATATTAAAGGGTGGCATGCTTGTAGCATCCTTGGTTGGTGTGGATATGAGAGCAACTATGGATATTGATACAACGGTGAAGTCATTACCACTTAACGAGGAAGCTGGCAGAAGAATTATTACAGAAATATGCAATATACCATTAGAAGATGGAATGAGTTTTCAAATCGCTTCGGTTAAAGGTATTATGACAGATTTTGAATACCCAGGCATTCGAATGATGATAGAAGCAACGCTTGAGAGAATGCGACAGACAATTAAAATCGATATTTCAACAGATGATGTGATTACACCAAGAGCAGTTGAGTACGAATATCAATTGATGTTTGAAGATAGGACCATTCCATTACTCACTTATAACATTGAAACATTATTAGCAGAAAAGACACAGACGATTCTTGCAAGAGGCATTGCAAATACAAGAATGCGTGATTTTTATGATGTCTATGAGATTACAAAAATGAAATCAGAAGACATCGGAAAAGAAGTATTAAAAGAAGCCTTTGAAGCAACCTGCAAGAAACGCGAAACGACATTTACAAAAGAGGAAATGGAGCAGACATTAAATGCAATTGCAACAGATGCAGGCTTAGAAGAGATGTGGAATAAATTTAGGAGAGAGAATTACTTCGTGGGAGAACTTGCATGGAAAGAGGTAGCTGCATTTGACATTGAAGTTATGAAAAATTATATAGTGATATAGTCACATACTTCCTTCAGGAACGAAATGAGTTTCTGCTTAATGCTTTTGAAATTGTCATAGGGGTAGTTGCTTCATTTGTCGCAGCGTTTATCATTGGTATGATAGGCATGCTTTTGTCCTCAAGCGAATTGATGAAAACATTTTGGGGCTCGGTTTTTATAGTTATTGTTCCGATTTTTGTTTTGCTCTATTTAGTATATGAAAAATTGAAATAGAAGAAAAATACCATTGGCAATGTTATTCGAAGCTTAGCAATTGATATATTTTACAAATGCCGTAATAATGAGTACAAATGAGATAGAACTATTTTGTATTTCATAAATCATGCCGGGTTGAAAGTTACATAGTGCTGGAAATTATGGCGAGATGCCATGATGGTCATTGACCTTAGAGTTACACGTGGATGTGCAACCGAATGAGATATTATCATAAAATAAGCCGGATGACAGAACAGCTCCAGTATAGATAAGGAAACTGGAACTGTTGCTCACGGCATGTATCATCTATTTTGGAGCATTTTCCTGCTTTTGGTACTGCTTTAAAAGTGCAAGCAAATCCGAATTTTGCTACTCCAAAGTATCGTTTTTCTGTTTTAAAGATTGATTTTCTTCGTCCAGTTCGTCAATGCGGATACGGTATTTATCCAGTGGCAGTTCGATGGCACCCTCTAATAATGGTTTCATAACAGCATACCCTCCTAATTCTTCATAATGGGAATAGACATGGTTATACAGCTGAAGTGTCAGTTCCCTCAGCTGGGAAGCATCATCAGCGGTTATATTGCCTACAGTCAAGTTTGCTTTTACACTACTGAGTATATCATTTATGATGAGCTCCCGCAATAACTGGAAGTTCTTTTGTGAGCTGTCTTTTGCAATGATATGGCGGAGCTTTAGAAGGTGGAATGGAATCAGAATAATCAGTTTCTTTTGATTTAATTCTTTGATTTCATACTGTTGGTACAGAAAGTTTTTCACCTTGTAAGTGAAGCTTCCCTGGGTTCCAAATTCAAGAGTAAGGCTGCTTGTCTCAGGATACTCCTTTTCGGAGTCCAGATAGATAATGACAGGCTCCGGAAAATGAAGGGCAGAATCGTCAGCACGATGGTACATTGCAGACTGAAAACCGTACTCAAAGGCCCTGACAACGATAGAACCGTCAAAAGTCATCTGGGCTTCCAGATGATAGGGAATCTTATTGACGAATACGAGAATATCGGCAAAGCGTCTTTTCAGGGCAGTATTGACGAATTCCGTGTTGGAGTATTCGACGCTGCTGTCAAGAGGATAGTTTGTGTCGAACAGGCCATTAATCAGATTGATGATTGCCAGGCTGGACAGGCTGAAGATTCGTTTGAAGATGCGGTCGTAGATTTGATAGATTTCATTGTTCATAGATATGTATTCCTTCCTATATTGTCAAGCCCTAAAGTATTGATTTTTCGGGCTTTTCTTTAAATAGTTACCTCTATAAACAGAGCTAATAGTGATGAACAGTCATCGTATCCTGTACTGAATAGCTAAAAATGAGT
>JAQUUB010000083.1 GCA_028694115.1 Lachnospiraceae bacterium | reverse complement strand
TTAATGCCGCACGGTAATCATTAGCCGTCTGTATGATAATGCCATTGGCAAGCTTTTCCGGTCCTTTTCCATCCAGCTTAACATTGGTTATCATCTACTCTTTCCTTTCAAATTTACGCATGATGCCGTCTCTCCAAGCTATCCGGGCATGCTCAACCTGGCAGGCTAAAACGTAGGTATCACTTTTCCCAATCGGACAGCCATGCTCTTTTTTATACTGCTCAGTGCAGTTCTTGCATTCGTTTTTCATGGCTCCATCTCCTTCCAATCTTCCGGTTCCCCGCTATCACAAATCAGACAAGACCTTCCGCCTTTGTAAAACACACACGTGCTACACGTCGCAGGACCCTGCTCACGACAGTAGGTCCTAAGCACGTTATACGCCATTAATGCCAGCTTGTCCGTTATTGTCGGATTAATCGGTACACCGTTTATTTCTGTTAAATTAAGCATCTACATCTACCTCCTAAAATTCCCACACCAGTGGTCCTTACCTTTACACGGGCAGTAAGGTCTGTGTTTACATTGTTCGCACATATTTCTACGTCCTGTTCAACCATCAATTCTTTTTTGGCTTTATCCATTCTTTTTCTTCCTCTCCTTTGCCCTTTTCACGGATTCCTTAAGCTCTGCTGCCGCTATGGCCGCATCAGTTATCTCCGCGCTTTCCCGTTTAATCCCTAATCTATTTATGTACTGCAATTCACTTCGGCTTATCATCCTTAAATTATCAATTTTTACATTTTCCCGGTTTCCATCTGCAAATACAATGACATGTCCCGGCGGTATTGGACCGTGTTCGACTTCCCACACAACTCTTTGCTTCAACCTCCAAACATTTGGCTCTTTCACCTTAATTTCGATATATCCGTCCACATTGATGCGTTCCGACCCGACAGGCTTGTGCCCCACCGGCACATGACCCTTTTTAAACCATGTTTTCTTGCACCTCGGGTCACATACTCCTTTTTGCCCTTTGTTTTTTGGAATCATGCCTTTTTTAAATTGTCCATTTAGGCCTGTTTTTATCCCGGATTTCCGTATGTATGCTTTAACCTGGTTTATTGTCAGCTCGCACCCAAATTTTTCTTTAAATTCTTTCTGAATTTCTTTTCTCCCATGCCCCAGGATGTACGACCTCATAAATTCATGTTCTTTTTCCGTGTATTTATGAGGACTTACCACTGTTCTAGTTTTTTTACCCTCTCCCTTAGGTTTTTGACAGTCTCCCGGAGTTCCGCATTCTCCTCTACCGTTCATTTATCCATCATCCCCAACAATGGAATTTCGACCCGGTCACCTTGCCCGTATTCGTCCAAGTGTTTTTTTGCATTTAATGCAAGGTTTCCATTTTGTATGATTGTTTGTGCAATCTTTTGTACGGCTTCTCCTCGCTTGATTTCTGCATCCAGTTCTTTTTCATCCAGGCTATCGTCATTTATTCTTTCAATAGCCTCGAAAAGATAATTGTTTAATGCTGTCAAATCGTTTTTCATATTTTTCTCCTTTTTCAAATCCTTTACTCTACCGGGTCTTCTGTGATGTCTATCTGTGTGATTTCTTCTAAAATTCTCTTGTGAGCTTCATCGTACCGGAAACCCGCCCTTAATCTTGCTACATTGTTCGCCCACAAAATGCCTTTGACATCGTGATATAAAGGTTTTTCGACTCTGTATTCACCTTTTTCTTTTTCGATTCCGGTGTTGTCTGCGATTTCAACAAAAACATTGTTGACTGTTTTCACATCTCCGGTTTGTGGGCTTTGCAAAATTCTCTGATGCACGCCTTTGCTAATTAATATTAGCTGTGTTATTTCAATATCGTTTTCAAATCCTCTTGCGTCAACTTCTATCGGCATTTCAAATTCAATCTGGTTACCATCTTTTGTGGCCCTAAACCGTTCTCCCACATCTGGCACTTCTCCGGCAAGTTCTATAATCTGTGCCAATATTGTTTTTGGCAGAAATTCTTTCTTTACATCCATCTCCCAGTATCCGCCGGCGATGTAATACCTTTTTTCCGTCTGCGCTATAACCAGCCCGCGTTTATATGCTTGTTTCATTAATTTTTTTAAAATATTGCTATTTAGAAACATACTTATTTCTCCTTTGCTTTTATTGTGTATTTGTGTTTTTCCAGTTCATTTGCGATTTTTTTCCACAATTCGGCGTTGGCCACCGGTTTGCCGTCAGATTTCTTCCATCCATCCTGCTTCCATTTTGGCATCCACTCGCCCACCGCCCGCACCATCCACGGACTGTCCGTGTAAATCTCTAGCTCTACCGGCTTTTTTATGTGTTCAAGCCCCAAGAGCATGGCCCTCATTTCTTTTTGGTTTATGGACTCTCCTTTTTGTGGTTTTGCGGTATGGATGGATGAATATTCCCTGTCTTTAATCTGGGTCCATAGGACAACTTTAATCTCTGCTTTGGTGTACGTTGTTAAACTAACCATACGCCATCACCCTGGATGATTTGGACATACAGGACGCTCTCTCTAATTTTGTTCCCGTGCATCCGGTATTCGCACACACAAAAATGTCGGTATTTCTCCACGACTTTCGCGTGGTACCGTTTTTCATTTCTTAAAACCTCCGCATCCGATCTTGCAATGTCTATCCTTTGTCCAATTTTAATCTCATTTCTTATCCCGGCAATCTGCTCTTTAGTTATTGGTATCCTGTAATCGTCTTTCAAATGTAATTCCTCCCAATAAGCTGCATAAACTTTTCTCTCGGACTTCGGTCATAAAATTCTTCGTAGTCTGTTTTTTTGACCTTTATCTCCCGGTTTTCGTATTTTGATTCAAAAACCGTCTGTCCCATCATTTTTAAGCTGTTCATCAACTCTTTTTTCTTGTGTACACCCTCGTTCCCGGTGTGGCAATCTCTGCACAACCTTACCTTAAGTCCGTATTTTTCGGATATTTTGCGGTTTGGGCCGCCAAATATATGGTGCTCCTCTAAATTCCTATGTGACCCACACAGGTAGCATGTGCCGTAATCTGTGTTTACAATGCTTTTCATACTCTCTCCTAACTAAATGGCAACTCTTCGTCCAGTCCATCCGGTATAATCATAAATCCATCATCTTCCGGTGTCTCTTTCGCTTTGCTTTCGGCAAATTGCTGTTCTTCCACAACAACGTCTGTGGTATAAACCTTTGCGCCATCACGGTTCGTATAACTTCCGGTCTGGATTCTTCCGGATATCGCAATCTGCATTCCTTTTTTAAAATACTTTTCTGCAAATTCTCCGGCTTTTCCAAAGGCTACGCAGTTAATAAAATCCGCGCTCTGTTCTCCCTGTCGTTTAAATGTCCGGTTTACTGCCAATGTGTACCTAGCAACTGCCATCTGGCTTTCTCCTGTCGCATATCTTACGTTCGGGTCCCGTGTCAGGCGGCCCATTAAAATTACTTTGTTCATTTCTCCTCCTTCGACCCGTCAGCTCCGCATTCTTCGCGCTCGACGGTATTTTTACCATGGTGTAATATTGGAATTTATGCCCAAATGGGGTCTCCCCATTTACTACTGAATCTTTTATTATGAAATACCCTTTTTTAGGCTTCGGGTCCCCTCTAAAGTCCCTGGCTTTTATTCTTTCTACCTTCGGCACCGGGATTATTAGATTCCGGCTACAGCTATAGGACTGTTTGCCTTTTTCCCTTCCGAATATTTTTTCCTTGCTTGTTTCTTTTACAAAATATTCTGCAAGTTTTATATAGTCCCCGGTATCGTCTAGGGCGGTGAATCTCGGTCGTCCTTTTGTCCATAACCCTCTGACCATTTCCGTGGTTCCACGAATATGATTCATGATAATGTGATGATGGATGGCCGTATGTCTCCACTCCGTGGTGATTATGTACTTAAGCTCTTCTCCTGTTTTCCGGTATTCCCGCTTTAATTTTGTCAAAAATTTTTTTAACTCTTTTTTTGACTCCGCTTCTCCTACCCGGTTTTCTTTCCGGTAAGTCAGCACTGTGTGGTAGTCCCCCGGTGAAAAGTTCATGCATATTTTCCGGTTCAGCTTCCTGGCCGCCTGGTTCAAATTATATATTTTCATCTGCTCCGGCGTCGGGTTAGTTTTTGGCTTATGCGGTTCCCCTTTTCCCGTTCTGGTCGGATGGCCCTTTTCCACCTGTATAGTGTTTTTTAATATATATGTTTTTTTAATGTACATAGCTGCTCCTAAAGTTAATATCTTTATCAAGGGGTTAAGGGGTCCTAAACCCCTTATTTCCTTGACTTTTTTTAAGCCGCTATGTATAATTAAAGTGTGATATATATAGCGGTACCTATCGCTTGCCCTTGTTCCTAGCAAGGGCTTCTTCTTTGTCTTTTTCCCACTGCTTTATAGCTTCTGCCTCCACCAACGGAACAAGTTTTCTTAAAATGTCGGATAGCTCCAATATGGCATTTTCTAAATTTCTAAATCCCGCAAGGTTTACCTTTAACCCATTGTTGGCGTCGTATGCAACCACGCAGTAGAACGTCTGCCCGTTTGGTTCGATTTCCGGCTCTATAATGGCGTGTGTGACTTTAAATTCCCTATCTGCTCCGATTTTTTTGGATATGTACGCCCTCATGACTTTTCTCCATTTTTCTTAAAATCTCTTCTGTTACATTGTTTCCTGCGATTATTTTGTCCTCCTTCATTTTTTTTGAAAATGCGACCGCTCCTCTTATTTCTTCTTCCATTTCTTTTATGTTTTTACCGTAAATTTCCCCGGCCCTGCGCACCGATGCAATGCACAAACATAATTCCACCCACAGTTCCTCAAAATCTCCTTTAAGCTTCACTTCTCCGTCTTTCACTTTAATCATTTCTTTTTCCTCCTTAAAAATATTTTTTAATGGCTCATAGTCCGGCTTTGGTCTTCTTCGCATTTTTCTATTTTCAACTTTTCCGACGCTTCCATAATTCCGGCCATTGCTCGTTCTTCAAATTCTTCTCCAAAGTTTTTTCTCATCCAATTTCTCAAACCTGAAACGATGTTTATCGCGTCTTTAAATAACTCTTCCCCGCTTCCGGTCATGTAGGTTTTTCCTTTTTTCTGTTTTAATCATTTTTTTCTCTCCTTAAAATCCACATTGCAGACTTTTCTAATTTTTCTCCTCGTTCTTCGCCTTTTAAACAAAGGCCCCTGGTCTGTCTCGTATGCCCAAAGTGCCCCGATGCCAGCAAGTAATGTTGTGGGCATCCATATAATACATGGGATTAGCTCATAATTTATCCATGGCAACACTGCTGCCGATACCAGGCTGGCCACCAGGGTGCATGTAGACATCATGCTAATTATCTTTCTTTTCATGCTGTTTCCCCCATTGTCATTATTCTGTCGTTCCATCCCATGCACCGAACGACTTTTTCGGGTCTAAATTCCGGCACGTACTTCCTGGCGTTGTGGTCTAACAGTTGACGCCGGTAAGTCATGTAATCTATAAAAACCAGTGCATTTATTAGTACGATTTTTCCGTCTCTGATTACCGTGTAGTCGTACCCCCGGTATCTTCCTTCTTCAACTTCCTTTTCAATCTCTTTAAGTCTTGCGTAAACCGTCGACGGGCTTAAATGGAATTCGTCGGCAAGCTTCCCGGCGGTCATGTATGGGTAGCTTCTAATGGATTCTACATATATTAAGTTTTTCATTGTTTTTTCCTCCTTCTAATTTACTTTTTTACAAAAAACCTCTATACTTCTTTTTGTCTCGTATTTATTCCATCCACGAAAGAAGAGGTGTTTTTATATGGATTTTTCTACCATCGTCAATCTGTCATTGTCTGTCTTGTCGTTTGTCCTTGCGTTATTCTCTTTGGTTTTTGTCATTATCTCATTGCGCCAAAACCAAAAGATGCTTCAGCAAAATAATAAAATGCTTGAAGATGCTTCTCGTCCTTTTGTTTCAATTTATATAGACTCAATCACCATTTGCGAGCAGTCTAGCTTTTTTGTTCTAAAAAACTTCGGAAAGTCTCCTGCTAAAATCACAAAATTTGATTACGACCCCATTTTAAAATCTACCACCCAATCAGACTCGATGTTTAATGTCCAGTTTGATTATGTCTCGGGCATAATTCTTTCTCCTGGCCAATCCAAAACGCTTCAATACAACGTCTCCACATTGGGCTGTGATTCCATTACTTTTTCCATAGATTATGAGTCGGGTGAAAAAGTCTACTCCGAAACTGTTGTGATGAACGTCAAAAATTATATTCACATTCCCGTTTCCCGACCTGAAACTCACGTTCTTGACCACGATAAGCGCCAAGTTCACACGCTTCGCGAAATAGTCGAAAGGTTTATGTGATTTTATTATCGATATATCTTTTTCCTATCAGGGTTTCTTTTTCCAGAGCCTCTTTTGTGTCTTCCAAAATCTGCTTTGCCACAATTACCGTGAGTTTTTTCGAAATAAGAAGCTGTATGATTTCTTCGATTATTTCATTTGCTTCTCCCCCATTCAGCGAACCATTTAGTCCCATTGGATAGAAATCATAATGTATATGTTTTGGCATTTTCTTTTCCTCCTTCTATACTTTGGCAAGAACGTCTTTTTCGGTACGTTCTTTTTTGATTACCATGGCCATGCCTTCTGCCTGTCCGAGTAGATACATCTTTTCGGACTCTGTTAATTTTGGCCAGTTTTCCGATATTGTTTTAATTACTTTTTCTTCTTTTGGAATAATTTTCATGTTTTTTCTCCTTTCTTTTTCATTTTTGTATCTTATGACACCATTATATGTGCCTAAGACACTTTTGTCAATAAGCTTTTTGTTGACAATGGCACTTTTTTTTGATATCATTTTCTTAGGCCTACATGAAAGGGATGATAAATTGGAAAGTAGAATAAAGCTTTTACGTAAAGAACTTGGTCTTACTCAGGAGGAATTTGCAAGGAAAATAGGATTGGCAAGAAATAGTATTGCAAATTACGAAATCGGCAGGCGCGAGCCAACCAATGCAATAATAACTTCTGTTTGCCGCGAATTTAATGTAAATGAAGAATGGCTCAGAACTGGCCATGGCGAAATGTTTTTAGAACTTACCCGGGAGCAGGAAATTGCAGAATTGACTTATTCGCTGTTTAAGGATGAGAAAGATTCTTTTAAATCGCGTTTTATTTCAGCTTTGTCTAAATTAGATGTAAAAGATTGGGAAGTGCTTGAAAAACTTGTAGTTAACATTGTTGAAAACAAAAAAGACTAGGATTTCTCCTAGTCTCTCAGTTTTTTCGCAAGCTCATAAATCAAACTGAGTGCTTTTATGTCTTTAATTTCATTTACAATTTGACATATTTTTTCTTTTAATTCTTTTGTGCTCATGATGCTCTGCCTCCTTGGTGATACAAGCGAACATTTGTTCTTTTTTATGATAGCATTTTTATCCGTCCATTTCAAGAACATAAATTCGCTTTTTTCTATGCTACACCTATATATCCCTTGGAGACCGTTGTTTTGTGACCCATGTCCGGAAGTCCGGACACTTATTTATAATCCGATTCAAATAAATCGTTTATTTTTAATCCGAATCCTGCTGCCAATATTTCCATCGTGTCCATTCTTGGCACGGCTCCGTTGCAGATATCTGAAACTGTGGACTTTGGGAGCCCGGTGATTAATTCCACCTGCCTGGCAGATAGTTTTCTTTTTTCCATGATTTGTTTGAGCAATATCTTCATGTTTTCGCTCCTTTTTTGATGATATTGTTCTTCTGAATCATATTTTTATACATTTCGACTTGCAAAACAAAAAAATCATTTTATAACATTATTTTTTTAACTTAAGAGGGGGTTACTTGCTATGAATTGTCCAAAATGTGGAAAAGAAATGAGACTTGAAGAAATGAAGGACGGTGTCTGGTTTGTATGTGACTATTGTTTAATTAAAAAGAGTCCATATACAGTCTATGACGACGATACGGTTAATGATGTTGAGGATATTCCTAAGCTGAAAAAATCCAAATACAGTGTGCCGCTTTTGATATCAATGTTGATTGGTATTGGTTACCTACTTTACAGTGCTTTTTATTGGAGCGGTGCCGGCGATGTTTTGAGCGGTTCCGAATCTCTCGGTGTTGGCATAGCCATGATTTTAGTCTTGCCTCACCTGGTCTGCACAGCGGCAGCTGTTTTATTTAATATCATTGCTTTTTGTATTAATAATAAGTGGCTGACGCTCACAGGCGCTATCCTTTATGTGGTATCGATGATGCTGTTTCCGCTTTACGCCACGTTCGTCATTGCCGAGGTGATATTGTCGTTTATTGCTTTTGCTACGATGGGCCGCCCAATCACCGCAAAATCTGAAAAACGAAATAAATATATCATTATAGCAAGCTCAATAATCGGCGCCCTTGCTATCATCGGAATTGTTGGAAGCATGCTCGGCGATACGCCCGCAAGCACCAGCGTTTCGGAAGGCGCCGAAGCCCCTGAGGCCCAGCCATCCAATGCTATTGCTGGCGGCATGTATAAAGTCGGCGTAGATATCCCCGCTGGAGAATATCTACTCACTTCGAACTCTGGAGCTTTTCCGTCCTACGTGGAAGTCTCAAGTGACTCTTCTGGGGCTTTTGAATCTATCGTCGCAAATGATAATTATTTTAACAGGACGTACATCAGCGTAGCTGATGGACAATACTTAAAATTTGACGGTTCTGCTGTTCCATCCGGAGAAGCGCCGGCGTACCAGTCCGATAACGGAGCGTACCCAGAAGGCCAATATCTTGTAGGGAAAGACATTCCGGCAGGCGAATATAAAATTTCACTCACCGAAGGAAGTGTTTCCGGGCTTGGTTATATCGAGGTTTCTTCGGACTCCTCCGCCTCGCTTGACTCCATTGTTTCAAACGCCAACATCCAGGGTGACACATATCAATCCGTTTCTGATGGTCAGTATCTTACCCTAAGCGGTTGCGAAATAAAAGCTCAATAAAAAAAAATTGGCCCCTGCGCTAACAAGGGCCAATCTCCACTGTACAGGCTAAAGCCGATACAATCGTGTGGTTGACACCTTATTATTGTATCAAACATCTTGGCACCTGTATAGGTGTTATTTTTATACTCTTTTTTGAAAGGAATGATATTATGTGGGCCGAAAATTTAGAAAATGGCAAGACTAAATTTGTAGAACGATATACCGATTATCTTACCGGCAAGCAAAAAAAGGTGTCTGTCACGATGGACCGCGACACCGCCCAAACCCGTAAGGCTGCTCAAAAAACTTTAAATCTCAAAATCGAAAAATTGTGCTCGCAACACAAAACCGAAGAACTTACTCTCCGGTCACTGGCTGACCAGTACATTGCTTTTCAAATGGCCAATGTTAAAAAGTCCACTTCCAAAAGAAACGAATTTGCGATTACGGCATTTCTCAGAATTCTCGGCAAAGACACCCTTGTCGAGCGACTTACCGCTGGATATGTACGTTCCAAATTCGCCGCTTCCGGAAAGCCCAAAAGCACTCTCGACGAGTACCTTAAAAGGTTTAAAGCTATGGTCCGGTGGGGTTATCAAAATGAAAAAGTTAAAGACGTTTCTTTTTTGGACAAGATTAAAAAGTTTGAAAGTGTTTCTCCCCGGCAAAAAATCCAGGATAAATTTCTTGAATCTTTCGAGCTCTCCGAACTGCTTGAAGGTATGTTGGAAGAACGATGGGCTTTACTTACCAAATTTCTTGCGTTGTCCGGTCTGAGGTTTGGCGAGTTTTCCGCACTCCCCTCTGATTGTGTTGATATGGGCGCCCTTAATATCCACGTCGGATACACCTATGATTCAATTAACAAAATAACCACTCCTCCAAAAACCGACGAATCAATTCGTGATATCCACATCCAGCCGGAGCTTTATGATGTTTGTAAACAAATTAAGGTCTATGCCCTCCGTCAGCGTCTAATGCACGGCGACCCTCCAAGCGACCTGTTTCTCCCTGATATAGGTGGCAAAAATATATCGTATTACACTTTTTATAAATATTTAAAAGAAACTTCTGAACGCGTGTTGGGCCGCAGGATAACACCTCACGTCCTCAGACATACCCACGCCTCCCTTTTGGCCGAGAACGGTGCCGACTATGAGTTGATTGCCCGCCGCCTGGGTCATGCGGACAGTAAAATAACAAAAGCTATCTATATCCACGTCACAAAACGCATGAAAGAACGTGACGATAATTTTCTTGATAAGACAAATTTAATGTAGTATGCCCCTTTTTTGCCCCTTTTTTATATTTTATGTTTTTAAAAACCTCTCCAATCCCTTTATTTTCTTGATTTTTTAAAAATAGTTAAAATCCCATCAACTGCATTTTTAATTTAACGAATAATTCAAAAACACCGATAAACATAACGTTTATCGGTGTTTTTTTACTTCACTTTATCAAGTTCAATCACAAATTCTGTATGATAAGGCTCTTTTACTTCTTCCATCAGCCGGATTATCCCTCCATGTGCCTGAATAATACGTTCTACAATCGCCAGACCTAGACCCGAGCCCTGCCCACCTGACCTTGTGGTGCTTCCCATAATAAAGGGCTGAAAAATACTACCTCTGCTTTCCTTCGGAATGCCAACACCATCATCTGCAATACGAATACAAATTTTTTCATCACTTATCAGCCCATAATAAAGGGTTGTACCCGGCTCATTGTATTTGAAATAATTGCTTATCAAATTATCATAAACCCTCGTCATTTCTTTGGTATCTATCATACAATAAATGGATTCCTCCGGTATTTCCATACTTAATTTATATCCATGAATCTCGAATTCATCATATTTGCCCGCAAAATACTCTCTGGAAAATTCACTGATATCTATTCTTTCCAATTCCAGTTTATATTGAGGATGCTGCCGTTTACTGTATTCGAAGAAGGTTTCAATCAAACCATTCAATATACACGACTTTTTATAAATGGTCCGCAAATATGAGTTTATTTTATTTTCCGGAACAACCCCGTCATAAATCGCTTTAGAATATCCCTGGATGACGGTAATCGGCGTCTTTAAATCATGGGAAATATCCGCCACCATCTTTTGCTTTTCTGCCTCCAGGTGCTTTCTTTGCTTCTCACTTTCATTTAATTGATTCCGCATACTGTTGAAGTCTTCGCAAATCTGCACAAATTCAACAGGACCCTTATAGGCTATATCCCCGCCGTCTTCTTCCTGCATCAGCGTTATAATCGCACTGTTTAAAAGACGCAGCGGTTTTCTGATTTTTCGATTCAGCCAGATAGTAAACAGACATATAATGGCAAGATAAAGACCAATAAGCAGGATATATTCATACCGCTGCAGCTTCTGATAGATACGAAAAGACTCTTCACTGCTCATATAGTCCGTATGCATAATTAAAATGTGCTGTTCTCCATTCTCTGCTGCATATGCAAATTTTCCTATCTGTTTATTCCCACCACCGCCGGAAAGAAAAGCAAATTCTCTTTCGCTGAGCGTTCTTTGCCCAAGTCCCCAGTTATCTGAAATAATTTGATGATTCTCATCCAGCAATATGTACCGATTTTCTCCACCTTCATAAGTTTCTAAAGTAATCAGTATCTGTTTTTCCTGATTCTCCGTATAGAACTGCTGTGTATAAATATTGCCTATATTTTCAATATCAACTATACAATTCAGTTCCTTCGATGTATAACTGCCTTTTGTCCATGTACTGCTATATATATTTTCACCACTCTGATTTATGATTTCAATATAGCCCCGTTTACCAACCAGTGTACTTACCGGAATCCTGTCATATTCTCCTTTTTTCAGTAATGCCTCATATTTTCCCACCTCATCCACATAATTCCTCTGTGTCAGACGGCTTTCCCACTGGCCAAAGATAATCATGAGAAGAAAAACGACAAAAACCAAAATTGTAGTAAACAAAATATAATTTCCAATCAGCAGCGATATCAGACTTCCCCGCTTCATTTTATCTTTTTTCAATTTTATATCCTATCCCCCGAATCGTTTTTATATATTGCGGTTTCCGGCTATCTTCTTCTATTTTCTCTCTTAATTTAGATATATGTACCATAACAGTGTTATTATCCGCTTCATAATATTCACCGTTAACGGCTTCCATAAGCTGCCTCTTTGTGTAAATTCTTCCGGGATGCGCCATAAACAATGCAATCATTTTAAATTCCGTCGCTGTCAGGGTAATCTTTCTGTTTCCATTATATAAAATGACCTTTTCCATATCCAAAACAAGGTCCCCAACCCGAAGCCTATTCTTATTTTCAGAACCCTGCTCCATACCATAACATCGCCGCAAATTCGCATTGATACGTGCAATAATCTCCAATGGGCTAAAGGGCTTTGTCAGATAATCATCCGCCCCCATATTTAATCCCAGAATTTTGTTTTCTTCCTGATTCTTTGCAGATAGTATTAAGATAGGAATCCTGCTTTTTTTTCGAATTTGCCTGGTCACTTCATATCCATCCATTTTAGGCATCATAATATCCAGCACAGCCATATCAATATGTTCTTTTTCCATGATTTCCAAAGCCTGCTCACCATCCTGCGCCGCATGGACTTTATAACCACTGCCTTCCAAATATAAACGAAGCAGTTCTACGATATCCGAATCATCTTCTGCCACTAAAATATGATATTCCATACCATACCTCCCTATTAATTGCTCATTGCTTCCAATGGACTTAAACTCATCGCTTTTTTAGCCGGAAAATATCCTGCAATCATTCCAATAAATACGGCAAAAATCATTGCTGAAAGTGCCAGCCATACCGGAATATAGGAAAGATTTCCACTGATACCCAGGCTGGCTCCAGCATTTCCCATCAGCCGGTTAACGATAAATGAAATTGTATAGCTTAATATATTTCCTACAAGACCTCCAAGAAAACCGATAATCGCCGCCTCAATAAGAAACATCTGCCGAATATTCTGCAATCCACATCCAAGAACTTTGATAACACCTATCTCTTTTGTTCTTTCATAAATAGACATCATCATCGTATTGGTTATACCAATCGCCGCAACTAAAAGCGAAACAGCACCAATAGCTCCCAAAACACCCTGAATCATTGCAGATTGTTTCTTGCTGCTGTTAATAAACTCCATATTACTGTTTGCCTCATAACCCATTTCCTTAATTTGCTGCATCACTGCCTCAATATTTTCTGTATCATCGACTTTGATTTTGGCACTGGAATAGATTAAATAGGGAAATGGCTTGCCACCTGTTCTTTGTGGCTGACCCGGAATAACGCCTCCCTTTTGCTCCTTTTTCAACATATATACAAGGCTGTCCAGATTGCAGTATACATTCCTTCCATAACTTGTCCAGTCCGTTGGTCCGCCTTTAAGTACCCCGGACAGTTTTATAAGATACTTTTTCCCAACCTCTGCCTGGGCAGGTGCGGCTGCCCCAGTATCTGCTGCTGCCACTGTCGCCCCACTATTGGAATTTTCCACAGTGAAAAATAAATTTGCTTTATCCAAGTCAATCTCTGGCATCATCGCTGATTCATCAAACATAGCTTCAAACATATTTGCATTCTTTTCCATAAAACTTGATAGAACCATGTTCCCGAAAAGGACCTCCAGTTCATTTCCCTTACCCGGCAGTTTACCCGATACAATTGGAAGATTTTGTTCCGCCAATGCATCTTCCCCCATCCCTGTCACCTCAACTTGGGCTGAATACTTACCGGTCTGAATAGTCCCCATAACGGTCAGTACCGGGCTGGCACTTTGTACGTGTTCGATTTCACTCAACTGGGTAATTACTTTATCTGTAATATGTTTTTCCTTCTTTTTCTTACTGTTCTGCCCCACGCTTTCATCCCGTTTTGCTGTAACCGTAATGCTCTTCAATCCCCCAGACTGTTCCGCCTCCTTATACATGGATTGCTGAAGTCCCAGTCCCAGAGAAATCATAACAATGATGGATGCCGTACCTATGACCACCCCCAGAACGGTAAGTCCCGTTCTGAGTTTTCGCCGCCATAAATTATTCGCGCTCATCCTCAATATATCCAGAAAGTTCATCATCTATATTTTCCTCACTTTTCTTTCTTCGCTTATACAGGACCGCACTGACTACTGCTGCAATTCCAATAACAAGGGCTCCAATTAGTAATGGAAGGGGAAAACCTTTTGGACTTTCCTCCGGCATTTCCATAACCATTTCTGCTTCCTCCTTTGTAACCGTCAGCGACATTTCCTTTTCAAAATTTGCCGCCTTTCCATCGCTGTCCTCATAGGTCACAATTAATTTCATCTTGCCTTCCTTTGTTTCTTTTTTACCGGTTACCATAATATCAATGGCCGCTGTTGCTCCGGATTCAACATTACCCACAAAGGATTCCTGCGAAGAAGCACCATCTCCCTCAATTTTGGCTTTGACATTGTAAAGTTTTGTACGTCCAAGATTATAGAGATTGGTACTGATATTAGCTTCCTCTCCTATCGCAATACTTCCCGGATTTACCTGAATTTCACTAAACTCAAATCTTGATTCCTGCTTAATGGGAATGGACACAGACGATGCTGCATCAAATTGGGCACCATCCTTATCCTCATACTTAATTCCCATCTCTATACTGTATGGCTTTTGTACCAAATCCGCTTTGGCATTTAAATCAATTGCCACTTCCTTTTCCTCACCGGCTTTCATACCATCCATATAAATAGAATTTGCTCCGGATGAAGGAAGGAACGCCGCGGATGCTGTCTCATCTTTTCCACCGGTTGGTGCACTAAAGGTATACAGCATATTTTTTACCTCTGTTTTTTTCGAAGTATTTTTCAACTTTACGATTAACTTGAAATCTGTTCCGGCTTTAACTTCCCCTGGCTCTGTACGAAATCCCGTAACAATGACCCTTGGAACAGATGTTGAGGTTCCGCCACTGCTTTGGGAAACGTTTCCATTTGAAAAACTTCCGCCACCATCCGACGGTGTTGGCTCTGAAAAATAGGCCGCAGGAGCATCTTCATTTCTTGTAACCGTTGTTGTCGCTTCCACCGTTTCTTTTGGCTTTACTTTTTCAACCATCCGTACAAAAATCGTCTTATCTTCCTGACGGTTCCGCCCAGCAGTGTCATAAGTAATACGAAATTTCAGCCCAAAATCACTGCTTTTTACATCACCTCGTGCTTTAAAGGAATATGCCACATCCACAGTCTGTCCCGCTGCAATTTCCCCCACTGCCTGCTCATAATCTGTACTTGAAACTTCAAAGGGCCATCCTGCGGTATCTGTTCCAATAACAGGAGTTATCTTTACATTTGAGGCCACTCCTTTTCCTGTATTTGTCAGCCGGAATACCATCTTCTTCTCTTCCTCTGCCTGATATACCGGCAGATCTGCACCTGTCCCCAATTCAATGGTTGCCTCTGCTGCCAAAGTTTCTGTTTCCGTTTCTGTCTCCTTTTCAGAAGTCGTTTCCACTACCGTTTCCGTGGCTTCTGCCCGGACCGCCATCCCGTGCTGACCCATGGCCGCACCTAAAATCATTGTTAGTAACAATCCTCTTGCTATCGTTCCCTTTATATGCCTCTTCATCTTATCTCTCCTTTAATTTCCTTCAATTTTCTCCTTGACAGTTATTGATACGACATGTCCGTCAATTATTTTAATCACCCGGTCTGCATAAGAAGCAAGCTCATCATCATGGGTTACCATAATCATTGACTTCTCACTGCCTCGAACCGTTTCCTGCATTAACTTCATAATTTCTCTGGAAGTTCTTGTATCTAAATTTCCGGTAGGCTCATCAGCAAATATAATCTTTGGCTCCATAACCAGAGCCCTTGCTACACCTACCCGCTGCTGCTGACCACCGGACATCTGATTCGGCATATGATCTTTATGATTTTCCAAAGATACCTTTTGAATCATTTGATTCGCCTTTTCCAACCGCTTTTTTCGTCCTTCACCACGAAAACTCAAGGGCAGTGCTACATTTTCTAAGGCTGTTAATGTTCCTATTAATTGGTATGACTGAAAAATAAAGCCTACATATTTCCTCCTGAAATCAACCAACTGGCCTTCACTAAAGCCTTCAATATGTATACTATTAATAATAATCTCGCCCTTTGTCGGCGGTTCTAATCCCGCCAGCATGTTGAGCAGCGTGGATTTTCCTGAACCTGAGGTTCCGACAATGGCACAAAATTCTCCCTCCATAATTTCAAAATCTATCCCATCCAGTGCCTTAATAATCTCATTCCCTACTTTGTAATATTTATATAATCCTTTCACTTCGATTGCCTTTTTCATCGCATTCCTCCAATTAGTTCTTTTATTTCTGCTGCATCTGTACACTTTAACAGATGAATCTGTATTCTATCTGTGCACAATCTTAAATAAAATTAATATATTCTTTATTTTCCCTAATTGTTTATGCTTTCCTAAGCAAGTTAAGAGTATCTTTATAAAAGAAACACAATTCCGTCACATTCTCGCTGTATGATATAACCATACCGAACAAAAACAAAGAAGAAACATTTTCCCCTCTTGAAAGTCGAAGCTTAGCCACTTCGACTTTTTTATGTTCAAAAAAAAGAAGGCAATTCAATATGAACAGCCTTCTTTCGTCATCCTTGCAGAGCATTTTTATGAAATAGGAAATTCGAAGAAACTTCCTGCCTCATAAAAAAAAAGCACCGTCCCCGGTGCTCTTTCGTCATCGAAAACAGTGCTTTAGTGCGCGATCAGGGGTTCGAACCCTGGACACCCTGATTAAGAGTTATCTGCTCTCTTCCACTCATTGTGTAATTTGTTTGCGCTTTAAGTGTATTCACTTATTCGGGTTATTGAATTTTATAATTTCTCCATTTTGAGGTTTGCTCTGCATTTTGCTGTGCATAATTTCTAATTTTTCCAGAATTCGCCCTTTGTCTATATCTGATAGTTCCCTATATTTCCTAATCAATTCTTTCTCTTCCATTATTTCTTGATATTCTTTTGCTTTTTTCATTGTTCTTTCTCCTAACCTCTTTCTGTTTAAAAATCCGCCTATTATGCGTACGGTCGATTGATGCGCAGCGTTCGCCGCAGTGCGCCGAGGGATGCACAGCAATGAACATGTACGCATAATAGGCGGAAATTAATTAAAAGGCAAGCGTTTTAATAGCTCATTCTGATAATTTACTGAATTGCTCTTCTGTTATAAACTTAGCATTTTTTAATGGAACAGCCACCCATTCTTTTTCTTGCGTTACCTTTATTTCTGGTATATCTATTCCCTCATTCTCATCATTCATGTATTCGCATATAAATTTAGCTAAATATAATTTTTCTATCTGTTCTTTTGCACTTTGCTTCATTGCTATAAACTCATTTTCTTCTAGTTCATTTTCTTTACTTAACGTAAGTTCCCATGCAAGTTTAATAGAACCCTCATATATTTTATTTGCAAATGCCAATATTCCTTTTGGTGCCTTATCTATATATGCTTGTATGACCAATATATCTTCATACTCTGCTTTACATACTTTTGCAATTGCTTTTGATACATTTTCTGATGGAATCCTACCTTCTGTATTTCTTAAAATACTCAAATAATTAGGGGTAATATTTTCTCCTAATTCTCCACAGCGTTTTATTATTTCAACATTTGTCATTTTAGATTCTTTAATTATCTGATTAAGCAGTATTGTATAATTCATTCTTTTCCCTCCCTATATTCCGAATGATAACATAATATGTTTTGTTTTTCAAATATTATTGACTAGGCTGTTATTTCATGGTAATGTAACTATATTGTTACTATACGTAATGTGTTATGTTTTTTAACTAAATATTTAGACTTCTCCTCTTTTCCTTGTTCGTAGCCCCTCCGGCTATCTGAATTTTAATCATAACTGTGCATCGAGCATTAAGGGGGCAACGCAGGGGGGCCCTTTGCCGGGAATAACCTATTTTAAAAATAGTGTCTTGATGTATCACTAGTTATCTAAGAATGGTTACTTGACTATAGCAACACTTAACACCCTTTTTTAAATATTACAGATAGGAAGCATTATATGTATAATGTAAAAATCAAAAAATTTAGGACAAATGAATTTCAAATACGTGTATATAGCCATGGAGTTATTGAAGGACGTCCAAATAATGATTCCTCTGATTCCTTTTTGGAAGAAATCGAACCCTTTTCAGGGGAATCTGTGGAATTATGTATGGATTTTGATGAGTTAGAGCGTCAACAAGAATTAAAAAAAGAACATTCTCTTATATCTTCCCGCAATAGAACTAAACAGAAAATTTATGATATTGCACGTTCTAAGGATTGGGACTACTTTGTTACTTTTACCTTTAATCCTAATAAGGTGAATAGATTTGACTATGATTCTTGTGTGAAAAAACTTAGTAAATGGCTTAATCATTGTAAAGAACGTTGTAATTCATCCTTTAAATACATTGTTGTACCAGAACATCATGCAAATGGCGCTTATCATTTTCATGGTCTTTTTGCAAATTGTGAGGAACTCAAAATGACCCCCTCAGGTCATTATGATTCTAAAGGCAGAACTATCTATAATATTGGTACATATCGTTTTGGCTTTACTACAGCCACTCCTGTTAGTAACAATACTGCTGTTACTAGATATATCACCAAATATACTACTAAGGACCTTGTTCTTGCTACAAAAGGCCGCAAAAGATACTGGAGCAGTCGAAATTGTGATTTACCTACTGAAGAAACTTTATTGCTATCTCCTGATATACGAATCCCTTATGAAGATATTTTACGAAAGAAATCGCATTATTTTAAATCTCATACTATAAATATCGGCTTTCAAGAACGTGAAATCAGATATTATGAATATAATACTTTCGGAAATGAGGATGATTTTATTGACATTGAATGATGCTTTTGAAGCTTTTATATATTCTCGAATTCTTGCGGATTTATCCCCAAAGACGATTCGGTGTTACCGTGACTTTGTATCTCCTTTTGTTATTTATACTGGTTCTTCTTTGGAAATTGAAAATCTAAATAAAGACATGATAAATAATTATATTATGACACTTTATGCCCGTCCTTTGTCAAAAACATCAAAAGCTACTTATATTCGACATTTAAAGACATGTCTTCGTTGGCTATAAAATACCTATAAGCTGGACATTGATGTTTCTTCTATACGTATCCCTCGAACCTTTAAAAAGATGATTCATGTATACTCAAACGACGAAATTCTTTACATTTTTCAATCTATCCGCACTTCTTCTAGTTGGATGACCGCAAGAAACAAGGCTATAATTGCTTTGATGTTAGATTCTGGACTAAGGCAAGGCGAAGTCTGTTCTCTTTTACATAAGGATATTCATTATAAGGATTCAATTATAAAAATATGTGGTAAAGGCAATAAAGAACGAGTTGTGCCACTGGGAACTATTACTGCTATTTATTTA
>JAQUUB010000237.1 GCA_028694115.1 Lachnospiraceae bacterium | reverse complement strand
AGAACTACTGGGAAAAGGCACAATTGATAAGAAATCAAGTGGCGAAACAAAGGGTAGGCAAGGCAGTAGTAGTCGAAATTTTGATGTGTTAGGTAGAGAATTATTTACACCAGATGAAGTGCGAAAATTGGACAACAAAAAGTGTATTGTATTTATTCGTGGTTTTGATCCGATTATCGATGGTAAGTATATTCCCTTTTCGCATCCAATGTTTCAACAGACAGCGGATGGCAAAGGTAAAGCATATATTCATATTGCAAAAGAGAAAAGTTCTATTATTGGAAAACCTTATGAAATCTTGTCAGCAAAAGCATTGGAGCATTTTGAAAAACGAAAAGTAAGTGGAGATAACGTATATATTGATATGTTGACTTATGATGAATTTATGCTTCTTGGTGATGCGGAGATGAGCAAACGATTTACAAACCTTGATGAGAAGGAACAGAAGGACAAATTGAATCAGGAACTTGAAGCAGAGCTTGAATATGCAGAGGAAATGAATCACAAAGTAAATGAAATGCGTCAGGTGAGTAGAGCAAAGCTAAAGGAAGACACAATTACAAATCGTATGATTCATTGGCCTTATACTAAAGAGCAGAAAGATGAAGCTCGAAGAGCGATGGATGCAAAAATTTCACAAAGTAAGATACTAGAATATTTCTATCCAGAAACAAGTGTAGAGCAGATGACTAGAATCAGAGAAAAATTAACCACGTAAAAAATGTGAGCATATGATGAAAGCGAGACGTGTCAGGGAAAACCTGACTTGATAAGATTACGGAGGAAACTCCGAGAATATAGATAACCTAAGTTGAACGGGTGGTTATTATTGCAAGCCAATAATAACTGCCTATTTTTTCGTTGAAAAGGAGATTTCAAAATGAAAGAAAGAGTAGTAAATCAAAACGCAAATAACAATCAGATGGAGGAAAAAGGAATGAGAGGATTATTTAAGAACGTAAAAAGAAAAGTAGTACCAGCAATATCAGGTGCGGTGATGGCAGTCAGCCTAATGAGTACACAGTGTTTTGCAGCATCAGGAACATCAGCGGTTACGCAGCCACTTGATAATTTGAAGACATTAGTAATTGCAGTTATTGGTGCAGTTGGAGTTATCATCTTGGCAAAGAATGTAATGGAATTCGCACAGGCGTATCAGCAGCAGGATTCGTCTACTATGAACTCTGCACTAAAGGGTATTGTAGCAGGAGTCATGATGGCAGGTATTTCAACCGTATTAACTTTCTTAGGATTCTAAGAAAAAGCAGTGTTGGGGTGGCAACACCCCACAAACAGAAAGAAGAGGTGAGAAACAAGTATGGATATTTTTAAACTTGGAGACAAGATTCTTTCCTTGCTAGAAATGGTATTCGGATTTTGGAATAACCAAATATCTTTGGTATTTGCAATGCTCGGACAATCACCAGTAGATTTTAAGGGTGGCGGTCCATGGGCAGTTATTGAAGGAATAGAGCCAATCTTTGTAGCGGTTGGGTCTTCCTTAGTGGTGTTATTTTTTGTTATTGGATTTTGCTCGGAGAGTGTGGATATCAAGGAAGAGATGAGATTTGAAGTCATTCTACGTATGCTAATCCGATTAGCACTGGCTGAATGGTTTGTGGCGAATAATGTGACAATTATGAAAGCATTTTTCACATCCATAGGAAACTTGGTAAATCTACTATCGTCAGGAACAAATACGACACTGACCATTGACAGCACACAAGCAGACATTATTAAGAATCTGGGATTTGGAGAAAGTCTTATTATGCTGATACTTGCAGCATTGTTATCCATTATTATCATCATTTGTGGATTCTTTATGATTTACACGGTTTATTTCAGGTTCTTAAGGTTATTGATTATCGTGCCTATGGGGTCAATTGCATTTTCAACAATGGGAGGAAATCGAACAGTCAACCATACTGTGGTGGCATATTGTAAATACTTTCTATCTGTCACATTTGAGGCGGTTACAATGGCACTTGCAATCATTGTATGTAGTGCATTTGTGAATGCGGGGCTTCCGTCATTTACAGGAAGTTATGCTGACTGGGCACAGACGTTAATCTATCTATGTGAAATGACATTTACTATTGCACTGACCGTAGGAAGTGTAAAGGGAGCGCAATCATTAACCAGTAAGGTATTTGGTCTGTAGAAAGGAAATATATATGGAAAAGATTTTAGAATATGTAACCCAGTGGGGAAGTAAAGAAGAGGTATTCTTTGATGTAAACAGCTACCAGAACAATGGCTGTATCTATATTGGATTAGTAATTAATGAAGAAGGATACCCAGAGCCATTTGGAGATATAACTGTCAACCTGAATGGAAAAGCACCGGATTATTGTGGATATATTGACCTTAATAATATGCCGGAGCTAGAGAAGTTTATTGAAAAAAATGGAATTGGAGAATTTACAGGACTGACACAGAGAAGTGGATTTTGTGAATATCCGTTATATCTGTTCAATCCAGAAAAGTTAAGGGAACTCTGTCCTGATGGAATGGCAGTATATGAAAAATCCATTGGAAAAGAAAAGTTGTCTGAAAAAGAAAAATGCAGATAGGAGATGATAACAGTGGTAATAGAAATAAACAAAGATATTGATCGCTATCAGGAATCAGTAGCACTAGGATTATCAGCAAAACAGCTGGTGTTTTCTGTTGCAAGTGTAGTCGTTGGTGGTGGTCTAGTTCTTCTTTTATATCGTTATATTGGGTTGACCGGTGCAGCTTATGTTGCAATTCCCTGTGTAGCACCAATCGCACTAGGTGGCTTTTATTCCTACAATGGAATGGACTTCTACGAATATATGAGAAGGAAATTCTATTTTATGTTTGGTAACAAGTCATTGACCTATGTTTCTACAGAAGGTGAGCCAGCAATAAAGGAATTTGAAATGGAGTTTGCCTTTGTAGAAAAAACGAAAGGAATAAAAGTCAAATGCAAAAATATAGGTAAGAAAAAAGAACTATTACAAGCAGACAATAAAGGAAGCAAGGAGGATTTTGACGCTATGAAAAAGAAAACAAAGAAAATGGCAATCGCTCTTATTGGAGTAATCATTGCAGCGATAGCAGGAATAGCAGCATATAAATATATGCATTAGAAACATGAGAATAGATTGAACTGACCTCTTAGGTTGGGACAATTCAGGCATCAGCCGGGATTGTTCCCGACTGGTGTGTAATTAAGCGAAAGAGAGGTAAAGAAATGGGATTATTAACAGATGGATTTAAGGAACTAAAGAAAGCAAGTGAACCGCTTTACAAGTCACCAAAATCAATTCAGGAAACCATTGAAATTATGGCAGTAGCAGAGAATGGAATCTTTGAGGTGGCAAAGAACCGATATTCAAAATGCTACCGCTTTCAGGATATTAACTACACCACCACAAATGAGGATGAGCAGATTGATATTTTTGAACGCTACTGTAAGTTCTTGAATTCTTTGGACTGTAATTTCAAGATTACAATCAACAATAAAAATAAAAATATGGAAGAGCTGAAACAGTACGTTTTATTACAGTATATGAATGACGGCTATGATAACTTTCGTAAGGTATATAACGATATTATTGAAGCAAAGATTTTAGAAGGTAGACAGGGAATTGAACAGGAGCGATATCTGACACTCACGATTGAACGTAAGAACTTCGAGGAAGCCAAAGCACAGTTTGCCACATTAGAGGCAACACTTCGTAAGGCATTTAATGAGTTGGGGGCTGAGATTTTGCCGCTTAATGGTAATGAGAGATTAAAGAATCTTCATGATTTTTATCACCTTGGAAATGAGAACAGTTGGGACTATGATATCAAAGAGGCAAAGAAAGTAGGAAATGATTTCAAAAATGATTTGTGTAATGGCATGATTAAGTATTTTCCAGATAGCTTTGAGGATGAAAGCAAGTTCTGTAAGGCATTGTTCATTAAAAAATATCCAAGCAGCCTGTCAGACCGATTCTTAAATGAGATCACATCACTGCCAGTACACTCAATTGTCAGCATTGATGTGGTGCCAGTGCCAAAGGATCTGACCACAAAGGTATTGCAGAAG
>JAQUUB010000236.1 GCA_028694115.1 Lachnospiraceae bacterium | reverse complement strand
AGAGGATACATAATACAACGCCAACAATAATGTGAAGTGTAAAAGTAGGTATATAATTTGATTTTTCGTGTAAAAGAAGATCCTTCACACCAAAATCCAAGTCAAAAGGCTGCTTTAAATAATCATATTTTTCTAACTGCATACCGCTAAAAATAAAAATTGCGACTGCAACTGCAATGCACGTAAAGAGTGGCAATATAGTAAGAAAATCTGTATTCTTTACAATATTTTTCTGATTTACCAGAAAAGAAACGAGGACAAAAAAGGCTGGTGCCATAATACAGAGAAAAACACCCAAACCAATAATGTTTCCATAAGTTTTTTGTGCAGAAATATAGTTTTCAGCAGCCTCTTTTGTGATTAAAGGAAGAGGTTCTTCGAAAGCACTGGTTTCGACAGTCGATTTGATACCTAATTCACTTATTAATTCATCAATATTACCAAATTCGGAGATAACAATACCAATTGCTTCATTTTCACTTTTTCCAGATTGTTTTAATTCATTGTACTTATCTTCCATATTTGAAAAAAGATTTTCTTTTATTTTACTTATTTCTGCAGTTTTTGGAAATGCAGAAAACATATTGTCTAAATAGTTTTTAATTGTGTCCATAATTTTACTCCCATCTTATACTAATTTTATTCAATGAATTTATCAATCACTTGCTTTGTAATGTGCCATTCCTGGCATTTTTCCTGATAGTAACAAATACCTTCTCCCGTAATTTTGTAATAAGTACGTCTTTTTCCATTTGTTTCAGTTCCAAAGTATGAGGTAATAAAACCATTTTTTTCCAACCTTGTAAAAGCGGAGTAAAGAGTTGTTTCTTTTATAATATATTGTTCCATGGAAATTTCCTTAATACTTTTTGATATTTCGTATCCATAGGAATCACCCTTTAGCAAGAGAAAGAGAATAATGGTATCATTGTAGCCTCTTATTACATCACTGCTAATCAATAAATTGACCTCCTTTCAGAGTACTACGACTGTAGTACTACGTCTATCGTAGTAAAACAATAACATAATTACTACGACAGGTCAAGTACTTCTAGAAAAATATAAAAAAGCCTCACAGGAAATCCTGTGAGGCTTTTATTTTACAATTCAAATAACAATTAGATAGATGAGTGGAATGTACGTGTAATAACGTCATTCTGTTGGTCTGGAGTTAATTTAATGAAGTTAACTGCATATCCAGATACACGAATTGTTAATTGAGGGTAATTCTCTGGGTGTTTTTGAGCATCTAATAAGGTATCTTTGTTTAATACGTTAACATTAAGATGATGACCACCTTTTACTGAATATCCATCTAATAAAGAAACCAAGTTTTGAACTTGTGATTGACTTACTTCTGCCATGATTATAATCCTCCTTGTTTTTTTCCTTTTCTGTTTAGTGAAAATCGTCTAATCCCTCATCGAGGGTAGGTACGCTGCAGGCTAGGGGAGTTCTGGAACAATCCGTACATCCCATAGTCTGAACTTCTTTTGTTTGGTTGATTGTTTCATCGACATCGACATTGATATGTCCAACGCCTTTGGTAATGCCTGCATCTAATTGTGCTACAAGGTCATCAATCATACTTTTTTGGTCCATAATCTGCACCGTCCTATTCTTGAAAATCGGCTATCCGATTTATTATTTGTTTAAATCAATATCGATGTCGCCAGCGAATACTTGATCTTCTTTTCCAAGAGCGCCTGGGATGATAGTAAATGTATTAGAAATACCATCTTGAGCGAATTCAAATGGAAGTTTTGATACGGAAGATAAGGAAGCTACAGCACCATGAGTATCACGTCCATGCATTGGGTTAGCACCTGGAGCAAATGGTTGTCCCTTTTTACGTCCGTCTGGTGTATTACCTGTTGCTTTACCATAAGTTACGTTTGAAGTAATGGTTAATACAGACATTGTTGGGAAGCTGTCTCTGTAGGTGTGATGTCTTCTGATCATTGTCATGAATTTCTCTACAAGGTCATGAGCGATAGTGTCTGCACGGTCATCATCATTACCATATTTAGGGAAATCTCCAGTTGTCTCAAAGTCTACGATAATTCCTTCTTCATCTCTGATAGGTTTTACAGTAGCATATTTGATTGCTGATAAAGAGTCGGTTACAACGGAAAGTCCAGCGATACCTGTTGCAAAGTAACGAAGAACATCTCTGTCATGTAATGCCATTTGAGCTCTTTCATAGCAGTATTTATCATGCATGTAATGAATAATGTTTAATGTGTTTACATATACATCAGCTAACCATTCCATCATATCATCAAATTTGCTGATTACATCATCATAATCTAATACATCGCCAACAACCTGACGGTATTTAGGTCCGATTTGTTTATGAGATACTTCGTCGACACCACCGTTTAATGCATATAACATACATTTAGCCAGGTTCGCACGAGCACCGAAGAACTGCATTTGTTTACCGATAACCATAGAAGATACACAGCAGGCAATTCCGTAATCATCACCATGAGTAACTCTCATTAAATCATCGTTTTCGTATTGAATAGATGAAGTAGTGATAGAAATATTAGCACAGAATTTTTTGAAATCTTCTGGTAATCTTGTTGACCAGAGAACTGTTAAGTTTGGTTCTGGTGAAGCGCCTAAGTTAATTAATGTCTGTAAATAACGGAAAGACATCTTTGTAACCATATGACGTCCGTCAACACCGCAGCCACCAATTGATTCTGTAACCCATACTGGATCACCGGCAAAAATTTGGTTGTATTCTGGTGTGCGGGCAAATTTAACACATCTTAATTTCATGATAAAATGATCGATGAATTCTTGAAGTTGTTCTTCTGTAAAGGTACCATTCTTTAAATCTCTTTCAGCGAAGCAATCGATGAATGTTGAAGTACGTCCAAGGGACATAGCAGCACCATTTTGCTCTTTAACTGCTGATAAGTATCCAAAGTAAGTAGCCTGAATAGCTTCTTGTGTGTTTGTAGCTGGTTTAGAAATATCACAACCATAAGCTGCAGCCATTTCTTTCATCATTTTAAGAGCTACAATTTGTTCGGAGATTTCTTCACGAAGACGAATAACATCATCTGTCATAACACGTCCAGTAGAATCTTTTTGAGCTAATTTATCTTCGATAAGTCTGTCGATACCATATAAAGCGATACGTCTGTAATCGCCGATGATACGTCCACGTCCGTAAGCATCAGGAAGACCTGTGATAACGTGTGAAGAACGACAAGCTCTCATATCAGCATTGTAAGCATCAAAACATCCAGCATTGTGTGTTTTTCTGTGTGTTGAGAAAAATTCACTGATTTCTGGATCTACTTCATATCCATTATCAGAGCAAGCTTTTTCTGCCATACGAATACCGCCGTAAGGCTGCATAGAACGTTTGAAAGGTGCATCTGTCTGGAAACCTACGATAGTTTCTTTATTTTTGTCTAAGTATCCTGGTCCGTGGGAAGTGATAGTTGATACAACTTTGGTATCCATATCAAGTACTCCGCCTGCTTCACGTTCTTTCTTAGATAAATCCATTACTTGATCCCATAAATCTTTTGTGTTTTGTGTAGGACCTGCAAGGAATGCATCATCTCCATCATATGGAGTATAGTTTTTTTGGATGAAATCTCTAACATTGATTTCATTTTCCCATTTGCCGCCTACAAAATCTTTCCATTCTGGTTTCATTTTATAAAAGCCTCCTATTTAATATAAATAATATTATGTCTTTTTTGGGTAAAAGACGTAGTTACCTGCATAAAATTATGCTGAACTTCACATAAACTTTCGCTTATGTATATATTGAAAATACGAAAAGATTCGTACTTCATCCCGTATCTGTATTATATGTAATTGCGCTTGTTACGTCAAGGCGGCAGATGTACTTTTTTACATACAAAACACCCTTAAATATGAAATTTTTGTTAAAATTTACGAAAGGTACAGTTTTGAAAGGTAAAAATAATTCGCACTAATTAACCCATAAAACTACGAATCTCCGAGCAGATGAAGTAAAATAAAAGAAAAACTTTGTCGCAATGGAGGAAATTATGGGAAGAGAACGTAAC
>JAQUUB010000235.1 GCA_028694115.1 Lachnospiraceae bacterium | reverse complement strand
TTAATGATCGGAGATGGATGTGCAGCTTTTTTAAGTATCTGTCAGGGAAAAAGAGACACAGAAGGCACGAAAAAAGGTGTTGGAAATGGAATTACTATGTTAGTCATTGGAAGTATCATTTTAATGATACTCTTCATATTGAGCAGAGAAGGCATTCTGGGTGCTTTTGGAGCAACAGAAAACAATATTGGGTATGCGAGAGATTACTTTGATATTATTGTAATTGGTATTCCATTTTTTATGTTTGCCAATGGAATGAACTCTGTGATTCGTGCAGATGGAAGTCCGCAGTTTGCTATGATTTCTACATTAGTGGGATGTATTATTAACGTAATTCTGGACCCTATTGCGATTTTTGTATTACATTGGGGCGTAAAGGGTGCTGCGATTGCTACCATAGTTGGTCAGATTGTATCAGCGGTTCTTGCGGTATATTACTTATTCCATACAAAGTCATTCCGATTATCCAGGAGAAGCTTTGTGTTAAATGGTGCAATTCTTCGTAACGTATTACCCCTTGGAATCAGTAGTTTCCTGACACAATTATCCATTGTAATTATTATGGGTGTTATGAACAATATGCTGGTAAAATATGGAGCAATGTCAAAATACGGTGCAGATATTCCCATGACAGTTGTTGGAATCGTAATGAAAGTATTCCAGATTGTTATCGCATTTGTAATCGGTGTGGCAGCAGGTTCACAGCCAATCGTAGGATACAATTATGGTGCAGGTCACTATGACCGTGTCAAAGAAATCTATAAAAAGATGATGATAGCAGAAGTATGTATCGGAGCGATTGCTACCGTATGCTTTGAAGTATTCCCATTACAGATTCTTAGTCTGTTTGGAAGTGAGAGCAGCTTATATAATGAGTTTGGAGTACTGTCATTCCGTATCTTCTTAAGTACTATTATTCTCTGCTGTATGGTAAAAGCAACAAGTGTATTCTTGCAATCGTTAGGAAAACCAGTTATGGCAATGGGACTTTCACTGCTTAGAGATTTTATATTAAGTGTACCTCTTGTACTAATCTTACCATTAACTTTTGGCGTAGAGGGTCCATTATTCTCTGCACCGATTGCAGATGTAGTAACATTCCTGGTTATGATTATTATGGTGAAATCTGTTATGAAGGAATTGCGTGTTTCAGCGAAGAAAGATGAGGTAGAAGCATATGAGTAAAACAATTATTACCATTGGAAGACAGTTTGGAGCAGGCGGACGTGAACTGGGCAGGAAATTAGCGGATAAGCTGAATATTACATACTATGATAAAGAAATTATCAACTCTATGGCTGCTCTTAGTGGATTATCAAAAGAATATATTGCAGAAAATGATGAGGTGGTAACCAATAGTTTCCTATATTCACTGGTCATGGGAACCAGAACTTTAACCGGTCAGAAAACCGTAGAAGAAATCAAAATGGATGCGCAAAGAGAAGCCCTTCTTGAAATCGCAGAAAAGGGCAGTAGCGTTATCATTGGAAGAGCGGCAGATTATATCTTAAGAGAAGAAAAGCCATTCCGTATCTTTGTATCTTCTGATGAAAAAACCCGAGTAGAGCGTGTATGCAGGCGAGATGGTTTATCCAGAGAAGATGCAGAAAAGAAAATTCGTAAAATGGATAAACTCAGATCTGCTTACTACAATGAATATACAGATGCAGTTTGGGGAAGAGCGGATACTTACGATCTGTGCATTAACTTATCAAGATTTAGTATTGATCAGGCAATTGAAATGATTACCATGAACTACAAATAATAAATGAATGATACTTAAAATGCTAAGTAGTGAGGCGCATGACATTTCTGATGTTATGCGCTTATTATGACATTTGAAAATTCCATGTACATAGAAGAGATGGGCTACCGATAAAGCCATTGGATTCGCTTCATTTGCACATCTCAAATCACTATGTGTCTGTTATATTACTTACTGATTTCGTTTATAAAGCTCTCAATATTTTTATCAGATATTTTCAGCTTGCTATAATCGCCTTTTGTGGCGGCTTTCATAATCAGCTTATCCATGCCCTTTAGTTTATCTGTTCGGGATTCACCACCAAAATTCTTTATGGTAACTGCACTTTTAAGAAGTAGTTCTGGAAAGTTTTTTGACAAGTATTGATTCATTTCTTCCGGAAAGGCACAGCAAAGGAATATGCCAACTCTTTTCCTGTTCAATACTTCTATGTACTCGTTGCAAAACGCCCGCATTTTCTTTGAAATTGCACCAATATAAATAGAACTTCCGAAAATGATCACATCAAAGTTTTCTAATAGAATAGCTTTGGGGTTGGTTTGGTCTATGTTGACAAGCTCAACAGTACCAGATAGTCTGGACTTTAAGACTTTCGCACAGTCTGCTGTGCATCCATATTTACTTGAATATATTATAATTGCATTCATTGTTTAATTCCACCCATTAAAATTCCTACGAAATCATCGATATGCTTGTGAAAATTATCAACTAGATATAATTGGTTTTCAATGGCACTTAATACAAATCCCAGTAATGCACTTACAACCATCCATGCACTGCTCCCAATATTGGGTCTAAAAACCTTTTGTATAATCCCATCTGAAATTAAATCATCCAGCATATCAATTCCAGAATTAGAGGGTTTTTCATCTGAACTATTATTTGCGAAGATGACATTTACCCCGCTATACATAATAGCTTTTACCATTTCCGGTTCACTACAAAGCCCCTTGATGAACACACACATAATGTCATGAACTTGTTTATCTATTGGTAATGTGGCATCCTCATTTATAACAGCGACAATGCTCCCCATAACCTTATCATAAAGTTCGTCAGACATATCCGTAATAATTTCTGCTTTATCTTTGTAGTACAGATAGATGGTAGTCGGAGAATATTCGATTTTAGTAGCTATTTTTCTTATTGATAATTTCTCGTAACCATCTTGTTTGATAATATCAATGGCGGCATTCATTATTTCCTTTTTCATATTTGTTTTTTCTTCATCACGTCGTTCTTTAATTCCCATGCGTCCGCTCCTTAACACTGTTAATATAATTTACACTGTAATCATAGCGCAATAAATGACCTGTGTCAATACAGTTTTAAATGGTATAGGCATTCAGGTATAATATTATCACTGCTGCCACTTAGAAAGCATAAATGCTCCCTCCACGGCAGTTACACAAGGAAAAGCAATTACGAATTTTGATTGACAATTTCCGGCAGTACAGAATGATTTGGCGATTCTTAGATTTCCCAGCGAAATTTATTTCATTTGAAAAACTATGGAAATTATAGTAAAATAGTACTATTATATAATTGATATGAAAATTGGAGATTGTTCCCTGTTTTTGAAGTTTGGTGGTCTTTTATGGAGGGGCCGGGTAGTACAAATAAAAACAGAACAATCGAAGATTTATATAAAATATAGAGATGAAAAGGAGGCTTAGTACTGTTTGTGGATAAATAGTGTGTGAGCAGTAGAATAAAATACAGAAAAAGAAAAAATAGACAGGAGAAGTTTATGGAGAAGCTATTAAAAAACAAAAAGATAAAAGGGAAATTAACCACGTCTTTTACATGGATTCTTGCATTTTTAATTGTATGTGTAATAACCGCATTTGTTGGATTGACATTTGTAAGTATTAATATGAAACAATTTCATGATGAAGCGTATCAGAATTCAGTAAAGCAAATGGAAGTTCGTAAAAATTTACAGGCAGTAGCAAAGTATATTTTATGGGCGGCAGCTACAGAAGATGAGGCAGGGACTGCAGAACAGGTGGAGAATGCAAACAAGTATCTGACAGAGGCGACAGAAGGCCTTACCTACCTGGAGGAAAATTTTGATGCACAGGATTTGGTAAGCGAGCTTTCTTCAGAGGCAGCAATAATGAGTCCAATCAGCGAAAAAGTAATGGAATATGCAGCGGCAAATGATAATGCAAATGCGCAGAATACGTTTATCAATGAATATGCACTGGACCTGTGTCAATACATTGGACACAAAAAGTTAAACTTTTTTATGCTGCCTGAGTAGCTTCGTCCTCCACTTGCTGAGGAGTTTTGTATCCAAGAGCACTGTGAATCCGTTGGCGATTATACC
>JAQUUB010000082.1 GCA_028694115.1 Lachnospiraceae bacterium | reverse complement strand
GGATAAAAGAATTCCATTCAATCCTTTTTTATGATAAAATGTAACATAGTCTACTATAATAAAACTTACTTAACCCATCACTTTTAATGGAGGTTACATGAAAAATAAATTGCTACAAATAAGTTCTTTTTTTCGTAAAAGAAATAATCAATATCAAATGGGAGTCATTCGAATTTGTTTGATTTATTTTTTAATTGGTATTTTTTGGATTATTTTTTCGGACAGAATTGTAACAACTTTATTTCAAAATCGGGAAATGTGGTTGTTTGTATCCACCTACAAAGGTATCGGATATGTAATTGTAACAGCTTTACTGTTATATGGTTTAATACGTCGACTTGTGAAAAGAGTGCATGATACAGAAACGGAACTTAATATCAGTAATGAGGAACTGATGGCTACAAATGAAGAACTTAATGCGTATGTTCAACAAATTATGGCTTCAGAAGAAGAATTAAGAAGGCAGTATGAACAAATCGTAGAGTCAGATAAAAAACTATTAATCAGTGAACGTAAATATAAGGCACTTGTACAAGAGATGCAATTAGGACTTGCCGTATATGAAGGAAATCAGAATTTGGAAGTCCCAGATTATATTCTAATTGATTGTAATGAAAGTCATAACCGAATGATTGGAATGACAAAAGAATTTATGATGGGCAAAAAGATTCGTGACATTCATAAAAATATGGATGAGATGATGATTAACAATTTGGAAAAGACAATAAAAACAGGTGTACCATCTCACTATGAAAGATATCAGCCAGTTACAGAGGTATATTATGAAGTTTTTGTATTTCAACCAGATCAAGATCAGATTGCTGTGATAATAAATGATATTACAAAAAGAAAAGAATTAGAAGAAAAATTACAGTTTTTAAGCTATCGAGATCAGTTGACAGGACTTTACAATCGAAGGTATTTTGACATGGAAATGAAACGTCTTTCAGATAGCAAATATATTCCGATGTCAGTTACGATGGGCGATGTAAATGGTCTTAAGTTGATCAATGATTCGTTTGGTCATGCAACAGGAGATATTTATATCAAAAAAATTGCTGAGTTATTAGAGAAAATATATACCAATCAGCACGTGATATGCAGACATGGAGGAGATGAATTTATTATTTTATCGCCAAATACGGCGGAAGAAGAAGCGCAAAAGCATGTATTAGAGTTCAAAAAAATGGCAGAGCAGATAAAAATACGTGAAATTAATATTTCCGTATCCTTTGGATATGCAACAAAAAGCGTGGAAGACGTGTCACTTCAGGACATTATTAAAAAGGCAGAAGATTACATGTATCGAAATAAGATGTTAGAAAGTCAAAGCATGCGTGGAGCTGCCATCTATACAATTATTACAACACTTCATGAGAAAAATTCAAGAGAAGAACGCCATTCACAAAGAGTGTCCGTGTTATGTGAAATGATGGGAAATGCACTCCATTTACCAGAAGATCAGGTAAAGGAATTGAAAGTGGCAGGGCTTTTACATGATATTGGAAAAGTTGCAATTGAAGAATCTATTTTGAATAAAGAAGGAAAGCTGACCAAAGAAGAATGGGAAAAAATGAAGCAACATTCTGAGATAGGCTATCGAATTTTAAGTACAGTAAACAGTATGTCTGAAATGGCAGAGTATGTGCTAGCACATCATGAAAGATTGGATGGCTCAGGATATCCCAAAAAACTTAAAGGAGATGAAATACCGCTACAATCTAGGATAATAGCAATTGCAGATTCTTTTGATGCTATGGTTAGTGAAAGAAGTTATAAAGATAGTTTAACAAAAGAAGAGGCAATTGAAGAACTGAAAAGAAACGTGAATATTCAATTTTCAAAAGAATTAGTCGATGTGTTTGTAGAAGTAATTCAGCAGGAGGATATATAATCAACCTAGGAAAAAGTATGATATGAAAAAGATCAAAAGGCTGGAAACAGCCTTTTTTTAATGCGATATTTTTATAAATTTAAGTTTAAGAAATTTCTTTGTTCGGTTGCGTTAGGCATGATGCCTTCGAAAGAGTGGGATGGTCACGATGAAGCAAATGGGGGATATATTATTGTAGCATCTGATGGTGAAGTATTGGCATATCACATTTATAATCGTGATTATTTTGAAGGCTATCTCTTGAAAAATACCAAGCTTGAAAGAGGATCAACTTCTAAGCATGGTTTTGCAACGATTTACAAAGAGGATGGAAGGATGTGTTTTTTATAAGAGATACGATGCCAAAAGAGGTAAAAAGGTACCTGAGGGAGCTATACAGTGTGAAGCGGCACCGGATCCGATTACAGGACATTTGCTATATACTTTTGTGCCATAGTTCTCCCTTCTTATTCTTTATGATGAAGTAAGTATAAGAGAAAAAGGGCAAAAAAATAATGTCCTAAAGGCTAAGAAACGATTGGCTTTTAGGACATATCTATGATTTTTTATCTTCCACACTCCGAAGAGCGGATTTAATTTCTTTCATCAGTTTTAAGATGACTTCTGTTTCTTGAGTTGTGCAGTCGGTAAGCACATCTAATGCTTCGTGATTCTGAATGGATTTGACATTTGAAGTATTTGTACGCAGGAGCCAGTCGGCAGATACATCAAGGGCTTCTGTGATTTTCATAAAGATATCAATTCCAATCTTCTTTTTGCCATTTTCAATATCGCTCATGTGGGATATTGAGATTTGTATTAGGTCGGCTAAATCGGATTGGCTTAGGTTTTTCTCTTTTCGAGCTTGGCGTATTAGCGAACCAATCTCTTTCAACTTGTCTTCCATAAGCACACCTCATATTCTATAGACTATGACTTTTTTAAATATATAGGCTATTGACGAAAAAATGAATAGTCCATAGACTAAGCATTAGCCGAGCGACTAAAAAACATACAAATATTTTTAGAGGAGGTTCTAAATGGACATTGATTACGGCAAAGTGGGAGAAGGAATAAGAGAGATAAGGTTAAAAAGAGGAATCACGCAGGAGAAGCTTGCAGAACTTTGAGATCTGTCTCCACAACATATGAACAGAATAGAAAAAGCCAGTAGAAATACCAGTGTGGAAGCGATATATCGAATCGCAGAAGCTCTTGAAGTGGCTCCGGATGAATTGCTATATGGCACAGAAAAAATTAAAAAGATTGATTATGATGAAGAACTGAAAATGCTTCTTGAAGATTGCAATGATTTTGAGATGCATGTGTTAGGTGAAATGCTTGTGAATACAAAGAGGAGTATTCGCAGCAATTTATTGCTCTTAAACAGAAAAAAGTAAACTAGCAGGACAGTGAAAAAGCGGGATACTAATGCTACCTTTATATTATAAAGTCATAAGGGCAGAATGGCTTTGCTGCTTTATATATAGATTACCTATAGAAGTTTTTGTTTGGCAGCAAGCTGTTTTGTCTGAAAAAATAGTTTCAGTAAGTCCTGTTTTAAGGACACCCTGTATGGCAAGATTAAGTCCTAGAATATATTACGGAGGTGTCAAGATGACATTAGCAGAAAAATTATTTGATTCCTTTAAATACAAAGAGAAGTTTACTCTTTTAGATGCCTATAACGAGGTTGGTGAAAAACCGCAGGAAACAATTAGAGCAAGAATATATGACAACATTGGAATCTACTTTGAACGTATTGCAAAGGGAATCTATAAAACGATTGGTTCTGATAAGGAAGCATGCATTCTGATTGAAGGAGATGGAAGGGATTTGTCAATGTTAGAAGACGAGAGTATTGATTGTATTTTGACAGATCACCCTTGGCTTGATATGAAATCCAATAAAGGTGGAACCAGAGCTTTTGCTGTGTATGATTGCTTTAAATACTCAAAAGAAGATTTTGTTGAAAAAGCAAGGGTATTGAAGGAAGGGTGCTTTCTTGTTGAGGTATTACCGGCAGAAAATGAAAACAACTATGACTATCTGTATCAGATTAAACAGTATGCAAAGGAAGCCGGATTTGTCTACTATTCAAAGGTTCCTTGGAAAAAGGGAAGCTTTGTGAGTAATACTGGGCGTAAATCCAAGAATACGCAGGACATCATGATTTTCTCCAAAGGGAAAGCAAGAAGCATGAGAATTGATAAGAAGAAATCTGATCAAATGGGAGAACTGTGTTATATGAGTGGTTGCAATGGTATGTTACCAACTATGTTTGATGTGCAGCCGGTTCCTAAGAATATTAGGATTCATCAAAGTGAACTTCCGGTCTCTCTATGTGAACAGATTTTGCAATTTGTAACATACAGTGGGGAGACCGTATTGGATTCATTTGCTGGAAGTGGTGTGGTTGGCTATGGAGTTTAAAACAACAGACGTTACCTTCGATAATAAGAACCGGTTTGGAAGTGACATGAAAAGATTTATTAGTGATGAGGCAGCTAGATTTACTACAAGTGGTAATGAAGCTGCCTCAGCTTCTATCGATGAGACAGTGGAGAGAGGCTTCCGCTTTTCCAAGGAAATCAGTAAGGGCAAAGTAAAGGAGCATACGCATACCTTGTCACAAATTCGTAAGGAAAAAGAAGAACTTTTATCTGAGAATCTTGATTCTATCCATCCATCAACAGACACAGGTGACAGTCATTCTAATTCTCATTCTAAATCAGAATCAGAAAAAGAACATGAAACATCACCACAGGAAAGCATCATTTTATTGTGGGGGTCACGGAAGCGACCCTCCCTTTCGTTGGTGCTTACTGGGTCATGTTTTCCTTAGCATTTATTATGATTATGACAAGATTTGAGCATCCTTTTGCAGGACAGGAATTTGGTGTTGCAAAGTGGGGAAATGCCAAGGACTTTACAAGAGATTTTGCCAATCATGAAGAGGGTGCAATCGTTACAGTGAATACTGGAAACAGTGGTGTGACAGAAACGGTAAAGGTCAATACGAAAAATTATTGGTTAGCAGAGGATGTGTATCTATCCATTGATAATGTAAAGACATCAAACCTAAATATGCTAGTAGTAGGACCGCCAGGATCAGGTAAATCCTTTCGTCTTGCAAAGCCCATGTTAAGCCAGTTGTGTGGAAATTTTCTGACCACAGATCCAAAGGGGGAGCTTTACAAACAGACTGGTCAGTACTTTGAAGACAATGGTTATGAGGTCATGGTCATGAATGTGGAATCCGAGGAAGGAATGCCAATGAGTATTCATTTTAATCCATTTTCCTATATCAGAAATGAGTCAGACATTATGAGTATTGCAGGTATTTTAATGAAATCCACCACGCCACAGGATGAAGCAGGTGGAGGAAATGATCAGTTTTTCGAGCAGTCTGCAGAAGTATTGTTAACCAGTATTTTGTATCTGATTCATGACTATTATCCAAAGGAGCAACAGAACTGGAAGAAATTTGTAGAGCTGCTAGATGCAACCACAGTTTATACCAATAAGGATGGATCGATTGATAACAGAGCAGGTGGAATTTTAGATATTGCAACGGATGCAAATTTAAAATGGAAAGAGAAGAACGATTCATCATTTCCAGGCTACGTTGCCATAGAAAAATATTATAACGGAGCTGCAGAGACCACTTCAAGTATTGTGGCATCCCTCGATGCTCATTGCAGATATATGAAGTTATCCTGTGTGATTGATCTACTTTCTGATGATGAGATTCATATTGGAGAAAGCTTTGGCTATTCAAAGCCAACAGAAGGAAGTCCTACTGGAAAGAGGATATTATTTATTGTAACCAGTGAAGATAAGAGATATTATGACTGGATTCCAAGTATGGTGTATTCCTTATTCTTTGATGAGTTGTACCATTTGACCGCCATAGATCCGAGCTTGCATGAGACATTACCACAGCATCTTACTTTCCTCATGGACGAATTTGCCAATGTCACATTGCCGGATTCCTTTGTAGAAAAGCTTTCTACCATGCGTTCTAGAAATATGAGTGCTGTCATTATTGTGCAGAACTTAATTCAGCTAAAACGTAAATTTCCGAAGTTTGATATGGACAAGGATTTAATTGGTAACTGTTCCATTATTGATATTCTAGGTGCACCGGATATGGATTCCTGTGAGTACTTAAGCAAGCATTTTGGAACCCAGACCATTCATAAGGCAAGTGATTCTGATGCCAAGGATTACAAGGGACAGTCATCAAGATCCGAGGATGTTATGCAAAAAAGCCTGTTATCTGCAGAAGATATTTTTGCCATGAGTAAGGACGGAGAGTGTGCCATAGTAATAAAAGGAACAGACCCATTATATGAGCCAAAATGTAAGATGGAAAATACTCCATTTTTAAAGCTACTATGTAGAAAGAATCATCCCTACGATCCAAAGGTCAGGAAAGGGGAGCGGGCAAAGGGAAAAACTACAAAGCCATTTTTCTTTGCAGGAGAGGATGCCATAAAAAAAGCAGAGACCCTTAGAAGTACTAGCACGAATATTACAAGTCTGTCTATGGATGATATTGAAAATATGGTCATTTCTGGAAAACTAAGAGAACCTGTCACCACTCTTAAGATGACTGTAGAGATGCAAAGGACACTCCACGAAAATCATGAAAGGTATCTAGATGAGCACTGTAATTTGGAAGAACTTGATTATGAACAGTATCGAGAAGAAGGAGAGTACAGTGAAGAAAAGCAGAAGAAATTCCAAAGCAGATGCCTGGTCGTAACACAGCTAGATAGTGAAGGCTATACAAGGCAGCAGATAAAGCTATTGCATAAATTTATCATGCAGGACTTTACTGCAGAACAGATCATGAAAATCATTCCGCCAAGCAGTGAGATGAATAAGATTAAGAATCTGCTTAAGAATTTTTAGAAAGGCTTTGAAATTACTTCCCCATAATCTTCATTTTCAATTCAAATCCAGTTTTTGTTTTAAATAAATCCGTATCACAGATATGCAGTGCAGCATATTCATCTGGATCTTCCATATAATTCACTAATAAATCAGCTTCCACAAGAATTTGCAGTCGGATATCAGATATATTGTTATAGTTATGATGATTTAAAATAAGAAACAAAATATCATCTGTTAAGGATGACAAATAATTAGCGGCCTTAAGCATTGTTGGAACGATGTTTAAGGCTTCTTTCTGTTGCAGTGACTGCTCAGCATTGCCGTATTTTTCTTTACAGCTTTTAATTGCGATATCATGTAAGATTGTAGCAGCTTTAATCACGGTTAGTTGTTCTTCGGTCAGATTCTCAGATGTGGCAATGCAAGAAGAAAGTGCATAAACTTTTAAGATATGTTGAGTGCGACGTTTGTGACCGTTTTCATAAATCAAAGCATTTTTTAACAATAGGTTTTCGTTATTAATCATTTTGATCTTCCATTTCTATCTTAAAGACATTGATTACATCAACATCGGGGCAACAGAACCGAAAATCTCCACTTTTTGTAGCTGGAAGAGTTCCTCCATATCTAAGGATATCTATATAGGGGAACGCAACATGCATTGCCATAGGACATAATAATCCACGGTCTGAATCATAATCAAAAGTATCACCGACTTTATGACCACGATGGCATCCGCAGGTTCCTTTTTGTTCCACTAACGTTAATGTGATTTTCGGCTTTTTCATAATGAGTTCTCCTTGATTTTTCTTTAAACATAACATTTTCACAACATAATTTATGTTGCACATGCAACATGTTAAATGTATAATCTTAGTATATCATATAGAAAAACAATGGAGCAATCAGAGTGAATGAAAATAAAAATGTATTGTTAATAAATGATTTATCAGGATTTGGTAAGGTAGCATTATCCGCAATGATTCCAATTCTTTCTGCGTATGGCAATAATGTAAGTAATCTGCCAACAGCAATCGTATCTAACACGTTAGATTATGGATTATTTAAAATATTAGATACAACAGAATATATGAGCGAGACTATTGAAGTGTGGAATAAGTTGGATTTTCATTTTGACTGTATCTGTACTGGATTTATAAATCAGATGAAGCAGATTGATATCATTGAGAAAATTGTAAATGATAATCCAAATGCTTTCATATTAGTAGACCCAATCATGGGAGATGATGGGAAACTCTATAATGGAATTAAAAGTGAAATTATATCAGACATGCGTAGACTTGTTCCAATGGCAGATGTATTGATTCCAAATTTAACCGAGGCAGAATTGCTAGTGCATGGAAAAACACAATCGCAGAATTATTGTGATGAATACTTTAGGGACTTATTATTTAAACTACAGGGAATGGGAGCAAAATCTGTTGTAATTTCCAGTGTGTTAAATAATGGAAAGTATTATCTCTATGGAATAGAACAAAACGAAGTGTTTCAGATAGAATATCAGTACATAGATGTTAGATTCCCTGGAACAGGTGATGTATTTTCTGCAATAATAGTAGGAAATTTATTAAAACAAGCGTCATTAAGGGATGCAGTAAAACAAGCATCAGATTTTGTATATAGAGCAATCGAGATGAATTGTCAAAGCAAGGATAACAGGCAAGGCTTAAAGGTAGAACAGTTAATTAGAAAAATTATAAAATAGAGGTGAAGATAAATGCTCAAAGTCCAGGATTATATAAATGAAATGGAAAATATACCTTTGTTTAAAGGAATTTCTAATACCGAATTACTTACAATACTTGCATGTTTAAATTCTTATATCAAAGAATATAAGAAGGATGAATATGTTTTCTTAGATAATGATGAAATCAAGACGATAGGAGTGATTCTTTCTGGAAGAGTTCAGATGATTCGAGAAGATTTATGGGGCAATAAGGCTGTTATAGTGAATATGTCATCCTCGGAATTATTTGGAGAAACATTTGCATGCGGAAGTAATGCAAGCGCTAAGGTTTCGTTTGTTTCTGTTGAAAAAACGATAATCCTCCTTCTTCCTTTTAATAGAGTGATGCATTCTTGCTCAATGTCCTGTGTATTTCATCATAGATTGATTGAGAACATGGTTACTTTGATAGCAGATAAAAATGCGATGCTTTTAGATAAGATAGATGTGATGTCTAAGAAATCATTAAGGGAAAAAATATCAGCATATCTTACTATTCAAGCTGAGAAAAGTGAAAGCAAATCCTTTGATATTGCAATGGGAAGATTGGAGTTAGCAGAATATCTGCATGCAGATCGCAGTGCACTTTCTAGAGAACTAAATGCTATGAGTGATGATGGATTAATATCTTTTGATAAAAAATCATTTCAAATTTTGAAACGATTGGACTAGGAGCTATTATGAATATACGGAGTATTATAGATTGCATTCCAATATTAAATAAGGCAGAGCCGGCTTCCAAAGCAAAAATAGTAACATATGGTATTTCTGATAAGTATCAAAAAGGAACATACCTTTTTCGAGTCAGAGATCAGGTAAATAGAATTTATATTGTAGTATCGGGAGTAGCGGTACTGGAGCGAGTGAACCGCAATAACGATAAGCGTGCAATATTTTTGCTAAGTCAGGGTGATATCATCAATGAGGTTATTCTAGAAGAACCAGTATCTTCAATTAATTGTTATGCATTAAGCGATATTGAAGTGGTCAGTTTTTCCAGAACTCAGTTTTTAGAAATCATGGAGCATGATTTTTATTTTACCAGAATGGTAATTGAATCCATGGCAAAGAAGATTCGAAAACTATATCATCAGGTGGAAAATACAACGAAGATGATGAAACTTGATATGCAGGTAGCATCCAGATTATGGAAGATAGCTAGGGACTATGGAATTCTGGTGGAAGGTCATACTGAAATTCCATTTGATATTTCTATTACATTTCTGGCAGATCTGGTTGGATCTAATAGAGAAACCATTTCAAGAGTAATCAAAAAAATGTCAGAAGATAATATTTTATCCATCAAGAACGGAAAATGTTTGATATATGACATGGATGCGCTGGCAGATATTGCGAGAAAATAGTATTTAAAATAAAAGAAAAAATGAAAAACGTGATGTGGCTCACGGCGAAAAAACTCCTTGTATGTTAGTATGATAAAAAATTAACATACAAGGAGTTTTTTTATGTTTCATGAAGAATTTGAAGCGGTTTCAAAAGCCGCTGTATCCAAAGTTGGAATGCTTAAGAAAAATCCAATGGGATACTTCATACTTGCTATGCTTGCTGGAATGTATATAGGATTTGGTACCCTACTGATTTTTAGTATTGGAGGAATGTTGAACGGTCAGCCTTATGTCAAAATTGTAATGGGTGTATCCTTTGGAATTGCACTTAGTTTAGTCATTATCGCAGGGGCGGAGCTTTTTACTGGAAATAATCTGGTAATGGTAGCGGGAATGATGAAGAAGACAATTAAGATATCGGACGGAATAAAACTCTGGATTGTTTGTTATTTAGGTAACATTGTGGGATCGGTGTTATTGGCAATTCTATTTCAATATTCTGGACTGTCCACTGGAGCGATTGGTGAATTTATTGCATCCGCTGCGGTCGCTAAGATGTCAGTGCCAGCTGGTGCCTTATTCATACGTGGAATTTTGTGTAATATTTTGGTCTGTCTTGCTGTCTGGTGTGGTTTTAAATGTAAAAGTGAAAGTGGAAAACTGATTATGATTTTCTGGTGCCTTTTCGCATTTATTACAACTGGATTTGAACATAGTGTTGCAAATATGACACTATTAACAGCAGCTTTATTAAATCCTTGTGGTCAGGCAGTTACCATTGGAGGATGGGTGTACAACCTAGGAATTGTAACACTTGGTAATATGGTTGGTGGTATCATATTTGTTGCGTTGCCTTATTATATTGTAGCAATCAAAAAGGAGGAAAAGTAGATGGGATATGTATTAAAAGAAGAAGGAATGAATCAAGTAATTTGTTCTCTTTCGAAAGATTATATGATATTTGCACCGAAATGTTTCCAAGGCGGAGGAAGATTTTCTGATACAGACTGTATCCGCTATGGGGAAATTACGAGTGTTGATGAAATTGAGTTTGACAAGAAATCAGAGTTCTCATTTAAAGAGATATTGACCCCTGTATCACAAACTTTATTCTTTTTTACAGAGGATTCTGTGAAAGAAGCAGATACAGATAAAAAGGGTGCAATTGTTTTTCTTAGAAGCTGTGATATGCATGCAATAAAACGCCTAGATGATATGTATCTTAAGAATGGACCAGAAGACTATTATTACAACAGAATAAGAGAAAAAATACATTTTGTGCTTATGGGATGCAAGAGTGCATTCGACTCATGTTTCTGCGTAGATATGGGAACAAACATATCAACAAATTATGATTTAAGTATCAGCAAAAAAGATGGTCAGTATCATATGGATTGTAAATGGGATCAAGTCGATCTGATTATGAATGAATATGCGAAGCAAAAGCAGGATGTAACACCAGAGTATGTGACAGAAACGAAAACACATGTGAATATTCCAGAAGATTTAGACCGTAGAATTATAAATAGTACAATGTGGCGTGAATACGATAGCCGTTGCATTAATTGTGGTCGTTGCAATTTTGTCTGTCCTACCTGTACCTGTTTTACAATGCAGGATATTTTCTATACAGATAATGGTAAGGTTGGTGAACGAAGAAGAATATGGGCTTCTTGTATGGTAGACGGTTATACAGATGTTGCTGGTGGAGGAAGCTATAGACAAAAGAATGGAGATCGTATGCGTTTTAAAGTCTTACATAAGGTATTAGATTATAAGGAACGAAACGGATACCATATGTGTGTTGGATGTGGAAGATGCGACGATATCTGTCCAGAATATATTTCATTCTCTAATTGTGTTAATAAGCTAGAGAACGGAATGAAGGAGTTAAACTCTCCTGACAATAATTCTGGAAAAGAGAGTAAATAGAGAGGAGAGTTGACCATGAGTAGAAACGAATATATTCCATTTTTATCTGAAATTTTATCGGTGACAAAGCATACAGAAATAGAGTATACATTTCGTATGGCATATGAGGGAGAAGTGCTTCCAGGACAGTTTTTTGAAGTGTCGATTCCAAAGTATGGAGAAGCACCAATATCTGTTAGCGGAATTGGAGAAGGGTATGTAGAACTTACCATTCGTCGTGTTGGTAAAGTGACAAACGAAGTTTTTGAAAAATATGTTGGTGACAGCTTGTTCTTAAGAGGTCCATATGGAAATGGATTTGATGTAAACAATTATAAAGGCAAAGAAATCGTAATCGTTGCAGGTGGAACAGGAGTTTCCCCTGTGAGAGGTGTTATTTCCTATTTCTCTGACCATGTAGAAGAACGTATATCAGAGACAATCATCACTGGATTTAAATCTGTAAATGATATTTTATTTAAAGATGATTTTCTTAAATGGCGAAATACGATGAATGTAATTCTAACATTAGATGCAGGGGAAGAAACGAAAGAACACAAAATTGGGTTAGTAACCAATTACATTCCTGACCTTTCATTTGAGAATATCGAGAATGCAGTTGCAATTGTTGTAGGACCACCAGCAATGATGCGTTTTTCAGTAAAAGCACTCATAGAGCGCGGCCTGAAAGAAGAACAAATCTGGATTTCACAGGAACGAAAAATGTGCTGTGGACTTGGAAAATGTGGCCATTGTAAGGTGGGGGATAAATATATCTGCTTAGATGGTCCTGTATTTAATTATGTGGAAGGAAAAAATCTGATTGATTAGGAGGAGAAGGTCATGGATGTAAATACAAAGAAACTGAAAAAAAATGCCTTTCGTGTAACGAAAGAAAGAGGCTTGGCAGCTTCCCGTGTCAGAGTCCCAGGAGGACGAATGGATGCGAAATATTTAGCAGATATTCAAAATATTGCAGATACCTATGGTAATGGAACCGTTCATCTGACCATTCGACAGGGTTTCGAGATCCCTGGTATTCCTTATGAGAAAATGGACGAGGTCAATCAGCTTTTACAGCCAATTATTGAAGGATTAAATATCAATCAGGAAGAACCAGGGAATGGATATACAGCCTCTGGAACTAGAAATATTATGGCGTGTGTTGGTAATTCAATATGCCCATATGGATGTTATGATACGACAGCATTTGCAAGAAAAATGGAAAAAGCGATTTTCCCAAATGATCTGCATTTTAAAGTATGTTTTACAGGCTGTTCGAATGACTGTGCAAAGGTACGTATGCATGATTTTGGTATTATTGGAATGACACAGCCACAATTTGAAGCAGATCGCTGTATCAGCTGTGGAGCATGTGTAAAGGTTTGTACGAAGAAATCTGTTGGTGCATTGACTAAGGTTAACTACAGACCACAAAGAGATGAGAAGAAGTGTATTGGCTGTGGAGAATGTGTACTTGCCTGTCCAAATATGGCATGGACTAGAAGTGAGAAGAAATATTATAAGCTGACGATTTTTGGAAGAACAGGTAAGAAGAATCCACGAATGGGACAGGATTGGATCAAGTGGATTGATGAAGATAGCATCATAAAGATTGTTCAGAATACCTATGACTATGTAAAGGAATACATAGATCCGAATGCCCCAGGTGGAAAAGAGCATATCGGATACATTGTTGATCGAACAGGCTTTGAAGAATTCAAAAAAAGGGCATTAAAGGATGTAACGCTTCCAGAATGTGCGGAAATTACATCACCAATTTATTGGAACGGAATTAAGTATTAATAGATGATGTAATGTGATTTTCCGTCATTCCCAGTAAGTAATTCACATTTCACATGAAATACCTTTTCGACAGAGCCTCTATTATAGATCTCAATAGGTGTTCCGTAGTCGATTATTTGTCCATGATCCATAACAATAATTTGATCGGATATCTGCATGGCATAATTAATATCATGAAGAACTGCGACGATAGTTTTATTATCGTTTCGCAGTTTTTTCATGTTCTGAAGCATTTCTAACTGATATTTTATATCAAGAAATGAATTTGGTTCATCAAAGAGGAATACCTCAGCTTGACTGACTAACGTCATAGCAAAGAAAACGCGTTGTAATTCGCCACCTGACAGTTCGTTTGCACAAGTATTTCTTAAAGTATTTAGATTTAATTCATCTATGACATGATCGCAAATAGAAATATCATCCGTGGTATAACGTCTTGGATAGGTTAAATATGGGAAACGTCCGTGAAGTATCAACTGCTCCACTGTAAGTGAAGGAGCATTATGATTTTGGGCAAAATATGCAATTTGCTTTGCTACAGTTTTGTGAGTGGGAAGAAGTTCTTTCCCATTCAGTAAAATTGTTCCTTCTTTTTGACAACATAAACCAACCATAGATTTTAACAATGTGCTTTTTCCACACCCATTGGGTCCAATAATGGATGTGATTGAGGAATCAGGAAAAGAGACATTCATATTGTGAATGATTATATTTGACTGATAACCGCAAGAGAAATTCGATAAAGTAAACATTATTTTCTATCCTTTCTTTTCATGAGGAGCCAAAGGAAAAATGGAACACCAATAAACGATAGTATGATTCCAACAGGTATTTCATGGGGGCGAAAGATCAGTCTTGCTAATAAATCGCAAATTGACACAAGAAGTGCTCCCATTAGTGCAGATAAAATGAGATACCATCTGGTCTTATGAATATGTAGAAGTTTCACAATATGTGGAATAATTAATCCTACAAAGCTGATTGGACCTGCAAAAGAAATAGCACAACCTGCAAGTATGGCAGCCAATAATAGGAAGAAAACGCGGTATTTTGTGACCGATAATCCAAGAGCAGTTGCTGTTTCGTAGCCTAATGACATGACTTCTAGTTCATTACTGAATAAGAGAATTGCAAGTATCGCAAATAAAATTCCGATGGATGCAACAAGAAGTACCTGTTGATTCACATTACTGAGACTTCCCATGCGAAATGCTTTATTACTTATAATGAAGTTATCATTTAAGTTGCAGATAAAATCTGTACCACTATTAAAGAGACTATTTATTGCAAGTCCAGCTAGTACCAGGGAAGTTTTCGAGAAGCCGGTCTTTTTTCCAAGAAGAAAAATAAATACTGCTGTAAAGAAGGCTCCACAAAAAGCAGAAATAGGAAGCAGATATATGGATGCCGGAAAAAAAGCTCCACATACAATCACAAAGAAACTTGCTCCAGCATTTACTCCAATAATATTTGGACTAGCTAATGGATTTTGAAATACCGTTTGAATAATGGCTCCGGAAACTGCAAGCCCCATGCCGGCAAATAGTGCGGCTAAAGTTCTTGGCAATCGGATTGATTTTATAATGTATGCTTGCTTGGAATCAGGTTCTGCAAGTACTTTCGTAAAATCAGATATTGAAAAAGAAACAGCACCTAATAAAATACTAAGAATCAAAGTCATAGTAAGTAATGCAGTAAGTAGCAATAATGCTCTATAAAATTTTTTCCTATCATTATAATTTAATGTCATAAGCTATTCCTCATATAAGTAATTGGCTAATATTTCATAACTTTCGGCCCAACGTTCATTGGGTTTATTTTGGAATAAATCTTTTTCTAACACATAATAGTGATTGTTTTGTACAGCAGTTAATGAGGACCAGGAAGCATTGGATTGAAATGTATTTTCTAATGTATCTAGGGCAGCTGTTTCTTCTCCCATGCATGTAACAAAAATGTAATCAGGATCTGCCATAACAATGGCTTCCATACTGAGGTTATCAAGAAGTGAGGAATCAGTATCCGCTATATTATTGCATCCCAAATCTTTTAGCATTTGTCCTACCATGCTGTCACTTCCTTTAGCCTTGATTCCAGAGGAATAGCTTCGCAATAACAATACGGACGGATTTGAACCATCTGCTTTTTGAAGTTGTATATTGATAGCATCTTGAATACCTGTAACATTTGTTTGATATAGATCAGATCTTCCTGTAATATCCGTGAATACTTTCATCATTTCTGCATAGTCTTCAAAGGTTTCTACATCGAAATATGCAGTTGGGATACCGGCGGTTTGAAGATTTTTTTGCAGTGCGACCTGATCTGAAATGTTAGCAGAAAGAATAGCAAAATCAATGTCAGATTGTACCATTAGCTCTACACTAGGAGCTTTTAGGGAACCTAAAGAGATGAGATCTTCGTTAGGATTGGTATTGATATCCCAATAATCATACGTTGCAGCACAAAGTGAACCTCCGGCAAGTTCCCAAGCATCAGCTAGACTACCTGAAAGGACTGCAACATGCTCAGGTGATTCAATTGAAAAAGTATTTCCAAGAGAGTCGGTATATTCCTGCAAATCGGTATTTTTCTCGTCGGTACTTTCTATATTTGATTTAGAACTAGGTGTTGTGGCGGAACAACCTGTTGCAACAACTGTTAATGAAAGCATCAATAATAGGGTATATAGTCTCTTTGTCATCTTATTTGTTCTCCTTTTCATCCGTGATGTATCTCACGCGTTCTTATATAGTTGAAATATACATATATTTGAATTTGCAAAACGTTGCATGTGCAACATGAAATTCATAAAAGCTTGTGATAGAATAAAAGAAAAGAATTCAGGTGAAATTTTATGACAATACAACAATTAAAATATATAGTCACTATCGCGGATAAAGGAAAGATAAGCGATGCAGCAACAGAACTTTTTATCACACAGCCAAGCCTCACGAACTCAGTTCATGATATCGAAGATGAACTTGGTTTTTCTATATTTAATAGAACGAATCGCGGAATTGCGTTGACAGATGATGGAAAGAGATTTTTAAGTTATGCAAGACAGGTAGTGGAGCAGATGTCCTTACTAGAGAATACATTTCTGGATGGAACTGTCCAGAAACAGCATTTTCAAATATCAGCTCAGCACTATTCTTTTGTAGTCAATGCTTTTGTAGATTTGCTGGAAGAATGTGCATTTGAGGAATATGATGTGACATTGCGTGAATGTAGAACATATGAAATCATAGAAGATGTGAAGAATGCAAGAAGTCAGATAGGAATTATATATCTCAGCCAGTTTAATAAAAAAATATTGAAGAAATATCTTGCAGATAATCATTTGGAATTTAATGCATTATTTGAAGCAGAACCTCATGTGTTTATACATAAGGAACATATTTTAGCGCAAAAGGAAATGATAGGGCTAGAAGATTTAAAGGATTATCCATGTCTATCTTTTGAGCAGGGAGAAAATAACTCTTTTTATTTCTCAGAGGAAATTCTTAGTACAACAAGTACGAAAAAAGCTATTCGAGTTAGTGATAGAGCCACCTTATTTAATCTTCTGATTGGAATGAAGGGATATACCATCAGCACCGGAATTATCAGTGAAGAATTAAATGGAGAGAGTATTGTTGCAAGGAAACTGGATGTAGATGAGCATATCACGGTTGGATATATTAAAAGAAAAGGTGAGACGACAACCGCCATAACCAGTAGATACCTTGAACTACTGAAAAAACATACAACAGGTGTACAGAGCGAATTATAATATGATGTCTTGATATAGTCTCCGGCTATGTCAGGACATTTTTTTTAGGAATTATACAAAATCTTTTTGCTGCAATATACTTTGCTTACAACGTTGAAAACAAAAATATAGACAAAGATTGGAGAATCATAATGGCAGATAAAAAGAACGCACCATTTAAATTTGATATTGTAGGAAGCTTTTTAAGACCAGAGAGAATCAAAGAAGCGAGAGCTGATTATGCAACAGGAAAAATAACAAGTGAGCAGCTTAAAAAAATAGAAGATGAAGAAGTTGAAATTCTCATTCATAAACAAAAGAAGGCTGGCTTACCAGTGATTACGGATGGTGAGTTCAGAAGAAGCTACTGGCACCTGGATTTCTTCTGGGGATTGCAGGGAATTGAACATGTAGAGCTAGAACAAGGATACTTATTTCATGGAGAAGAAACAACAAAGGGTTCTGCAGTTGTATCAGGTAAAATCAGTGGTGAGAATCATCCGTTTGTAGAGCACTTTAAGTATGTGAAATCATTTGAAGATGAAACAGTAGTTGCAAGACAAACAATTCCTGCACCTGCACAGTTATTGGCAGAACTGTTCCGAGGTGATAATGGAGCGTTGACTAGAAAATATTATCCAGATCAGGAACAACTGATTCAGGATATCGCAGCCGCATATAGAACAGTTATTAAGGAGCTGTATCAGGCAGGTTGCAGGAATATTCAGTTTGACGACTGTACCTGGGGAATGTTCTGTGATACAAAGTATTGGGCTAACAGACAGGATGGCGAGGTATCTTTAGAAGATACAGCCGAAGAGTATCTTAGATTAAATAATCTTGCAATAGAAGGTGCGCCAGACGATTTGGTTATAAATACTCATGTTTGTAGAGGCAATTATCATTCAACCTGGGCATCAAGCGGCGGATATGCACCAATAGCACCTTATCTTTTTGGAAGAGAAAATGTAAATGCCTATTATCTTGAATTTGACGATGAGCGTTCAGGTGATTTTGAACCATTAAAGTATGTATCAGAGGATAAAAAAGTAGTTCTTGGTCTGATTACAACGAAGTCAGCAATTTTGGAAGATAAAAATAGAATTATTGAACGTATAAAAGAAGCTTCAAAGTATGTTCCATTAGGAAGACTTTGTCTAAGCCCTCAGTGTGGTTTTGCATCCTGTGAGATCGGCAATAAGCTGACAGACGAGGAACAGTGGAAGAAGCTTGCATTAGTAAAAGAAATCTCAGAAGAAGTCTGGGGAGAATAGGAGCTATATTATGCCGATTGCATTGATACCATCATTTATATTCTATGGTCTGATTTCCGGAATTACACCTGGACCAGCAAATCTTTGCTCTTTTTCCGCTGGTATAAGATACGGAAAAGAAGCTGCATTACAACAATGGAAAGGAATATTTGTTGGATATGGAATAGTATCATTGTTGTCGGCGGTTGTTACCTATCTGTTTGGAACTGCCTTGCATGAGAAGTTATGGATTTTTTCATTGATAGGATTTGTATATATTATGTGGCTGGCAGTTCATATGCTTAAGTCAGATGTTAAGGAAACAGATGGAAATAGTAATTGCAATTTTGTTTCAGGATTATTAGTACAATTAACTAATGTCAAAATCATGGTTTTTTGTATTACCACATTAGGAGCTTATGTACTTCCATATAATGGAACGTTACAGAATCTTATACTGGTTGCATGTATCTTACCGTTTATCGGTCCAGTTACGAACCTTGTATGGATATTTGCAGGTGATAGATTAAAGAATCTGTTCCAAAATCATCAGAAAACAATAAATGTAATTTTAGCAGTTTCATTAATGATTTGTGCATTTAATCTATTGCTGATTCGATAATACAAGGATGGTAACAAGATGAAAAATTTATAAAGGTAACTGCGTTAGAACAAACTGAAAAGCGTTTTCGATATCAGCCAAATCTGGATGATTTTGAGATTCAAGATGTCTTGCATATCCTTCGTCATCAAGATAATGAGGACGATTAGGTGGTAATTTTCTGCGACGATTGGTGCTTTCAAGCATAACAGCACCTTGACTTAAGAAAACTCCTAAACAAGCGTTGGATGTGTTAATGATTCCATTAATATAGCTTTTGGTGCGATAGGCATATTCAGAATCAGGATAATGTCCACATGTACCGACAGCAATAATAGGGGAATCTTTGAATTGCTTTAAGATTTTAAAACTATCCATATCCAGAGAACCTCGTCGTGTCCAAAAACAAAGAATATAAAAATCTGCAATTACTTTTGGTTGGCGAATTTCGTTGCTGTCTTGTTTCGTAACAATATGTCCAGTGGCTAAAAGTCTTTCTTCTAAAGCATTTGCGATTTTTAAAGTATTTCCTGTTAAAGAAGATATAAATAAG